>CAXTCV010000208.1:0-6539 GCA_964242725.1 uncultured Methylobacterium sp. | reverse complement strand
TCCCATATGCCAAGCCCATCTCGTCCACAGCCCTGCACCGATAATCCCGCCCAGATCACCGCCGCCGACTCGGGTGACACGGCCGCGCGGGAGTCGTGGAAGCGGCGGCGAAGAGGACCCAGCGGATGCAAGACAGAGCCGGAAGTCCCCTGCCGCGGTCGGCGGCCGACGCCTACGGCGAGATCGTGGATCGTCTGCGAGCACGACTGCCGCATGCGGCGGAAGAGATCTTGCTACAGAAAAACTTAACTGTGCAGACCGAAGGCCTGCCCAACTGGTGGCATGAAGGAAACAATACCCTCGTCGCCCCGCCGGGCGTCGGGATCTCTCCGCCGTCCTATGTAGGTGCGAGCCCACCCCAGGATGCGATCGTCATCGTCAGCTCGAACTGCACCCTCCCGAGTCAAATTTTACTCTCGGGTATCGGATCAGCGATATTTCTCGGCGCGCATAGCAGTCTTCCGAATGGAACGATTATCTGCGGAAGCAAATCCACAATCGTTTTGTCCGGAAACATTTTTGCTATTCACGCTGCTAATCTGGATGCACGCAACGGAGGCCTAATATACGTCGGTGACGACAATCTATGGTCGAGCAATGTCAAGATCAACACCGACGATATGCACGCAATTTTTGACCACGTCAGCCTGAAACGCCTCAATCGCTTCGGCAGCGTCGTGACGATCGGTACGCATGTTTGGCTCGGCTCGGACGTTCTGATCAACCCCGGGGCCCGGATCTCGGACAATGTCGTGATCGGGTCGAGAACCGTCGTCACGAAGAGCGTTCCGATCGGCTGCGTCGCCGTCGGCGCACCGGCACGGGTGATCAGACGCCATACGACCTGGACTCGGGAGGATATTCCGCCGGAGGCTTGCGCATCCGATCGGAGACTGACGCCCTACGCTCTCCGTTCGGGCGGCGTCGCGCACCGCTTGAGACGGATTTTCGGAATTGGGCACCGCCGCACCAGATCGCCTACGAGTTGAGGCAAAGGCGCGACCACTTCTTCAACTTCGCAAGTCGGGATCCCGCCGGGGTCGCATCTCATATCGGCAGACCGGGTCGCATGACCGCGCAGGCCTCGCAATCGACCGTTCCAGGCCATTTGTGCGAACCCCAGGACGATCGAGCTCACAACCCGGCCCTTAGCTGACATGGTTTTGCCGCGTCCCGATGCGACTGCCGTTCCCGCGGCAGTCGCGACACGCCCGCCGGATGTCGACCTTTTGAAATCCCCACAGCTGCGAAAGCCGGGAGTCCTGCATGAGCAACGGGGTGCGCAAGGCGCAAGGCGAGCCGGTCACGGCATATGGCCAGACGACGAACATCACAGGCGCGGTGCGGCAGATGGCGCGTGTCCCGCGCTTCTTGGACTCAAAAACCGGCATTCGATCGTATCAAAGCCACGTCAAGACCGATCCCTGGCTTCCGATCTTGTTCATGCTGTGTTTCGTGGTCCCGACGCTCGCGGGTGCGCTTTATTACGGATTGATCGCCTCGGACCGGTTCGTGACCGATACACAGTTTGTCATCCGGCCCACGATCGGAACCGTCGATAAGGCGACCCCGGATACAGTCGGCACGAATACCGGCATACCCAAGCAGATGCTTGCGCAGGATACACTGATTACGCTCGAGTATCTGCGGAGCCGCCCCATGGTGGAAGCGCTTCAAACCCAGATACCGCTTCGCCAGTGGTATGGGCGTGATAGCATCGACATTTTCTCGCGGTTCGATCCCAAAAAATCGATCGAGCAATTTTTACGCTACTGGAAGCGACGCATCAGCATCGACGTCGAAGCGACAACCGGCGTCCTGGCACTGTCGGTCGAGGCGTTCGACCCTGATGAGTCCCTTGCTATCACCTCGGCCATCATGAAGGAGGCCGAGCGTATGGTGAACGATCTTAGCAAGGCCGCACGCCAGGATGCCCTCGTCGAAAGTGAGCGCGAATTGAAGCTTGCAGGTGAGCGCTTGGCCAAGATCAATGTCATGTTGACCGACACGCGCAACCGCGATGGTGTTCTCGACGCGAAGAAGACCAATGAGGCTACCCTCAAAGTCTTGGATGAGCTCAGATCACAGCGGATCAATCTATCCATGCAGTTGACGATCGGTCAGCAAGACCTATCGCCACAATCACGTCAAATTATCGATATGAAGCAAAGAATTAGAGATCTAAATAATAATATTGAAATCATTGAGCAGCAAACAGCGACGGCAAATCCTGAGCAAAAACGTCGCCTTTCTGACGCTTTGACGCGCTCCGAAGACCTCAGCCACCAACGCAAAGAGGCGGAGGTCTATTTTGAAGAAGTCCGTAAGTCTAACGACCGCGCGCGAATCCTCGCCAACCAGCAAGTCGCATTCTTCAATCCAATCACGGGACCCTCTAGAGCGGAATCGTCGACCGAACCGCGCAGGGTCCTGATGATCAGCCTGATTGCTGCAGGTTCTGCTGTGTTTTTCGCCGCGGTGATGTTTGTGCGAAAGATGGTCGCCAACTGAATCGCGAACTCTATCGGCCTAAGGCGATCCAGCGGCGCCTTCCCATTGCAACGCACACGCCTTCGGTGAAGCTTAAGATTGCCGACATCGTCGGCCGGCGCCGAGGCTGATACCGATGGCGAGCAAGCCGGTCGGACCGCGCCAGATGACCATCATGCCGGGCGGGGAATCGCAGTGACAGGCGAGGTGGTCGCCGGACCATGACGATCTGCGCAAGGTCGGCGGCGAGCGCCCGCCGCTGCACTCGTGGTTGGGAACGCACCGCATCGATGTGATCGAGCGCCTCGATCCTGGCGGCAGTCAGCACATTGTCGGACGGTGCGTCAGGCTGGCGCGGGTCGACTTTTGACGAACAAGACGCGCCAGCTGATCACCGCGACGAAGGCGAGGTTCACGAGCGACCATTCTGGCCGGTTCGAAAGGTCATGTGCTTGGATATGCGCTTCGAGCGAGAGGATCCGACACCTCTCGCAGGACCGTGTTGCCGTGAGGGAATGGTTTTCGGCTTCGGCATTCCCTGTATGTGTCCCCGATGCGAGGGGTACCAGGGCGCACTCTCAGATGCTTCAGTCCAGTGCGGTCGAACGTGTGCCGGCTTGAGATGGGCAGATCTGATGGCCAAGTTCCGTGGTGTGCCCCGGGGTTAGCTCGCCCTTCGTCATCATAGGCTTGCGGTACGACGTGCCACCTCTCAACGCCTGAGATCCGAGGCACGTTGCTCCAGGCGCGCGTCGGCCTCCTGCCCACCTTGTGCCTCTGATCCCTGGCATCAGCTGTGAAGCTCAGGGGGCTGGGCGGACGCCGAGATAGCGAACGCCGGCGCCACATCGGGACGTCGGCGCAGGAGGGGGCGGCCTCGCCTGGGGGCGGCTGTTCTTCCTGTACGGGCCCGGGGAGAAGCCCGGCCGGCTGGTCGGCGACGCGTTCCGGGCGCTGGAGGCGGGCGCGCGCTTCGGCACCAGCCCGGGCCACCAGCGCCGGGATTTCAGCCACGTGGCGGACGCGGCCGGGGCGTTCGCGGCCCTGGTGGACTCGGAGGTCGCGGGACCGGTGAATATCGGCTCGGGGACGGCGCCGCCGGTTCGGGCGATCCTGGAGGGGATCGGCCGCCTGACCGGCCGCCCGGAACTGATCGACTTCGGCGCCCGGCCGCTCGCTGCGGGCGAGCCGGCCTGCATCGCGGCGGACGTGACCCGCCTGCGCGCGGAGGTCGGCTTCCAGCCGCGCTTCGACCGCGACGCGGGGCTCCACGCGACGCGCGCAATCCATGGCGCGGGGGCGTAGCGCCCGTCATCGCGCGGCGCGTCTCCCGCCCCGCAGAGGGGGGCGGGAGGGCGCGTGGGCCCGACCGTTGCCGGGAACGGGCCGCCGTCTCAGCCCGGACGCCGCTCCGTCCCGCACCATTCGGCCACGAACAGCGCCATCGCGGTGGTGCAGCGCTGCACGGAGGCGAGGCTCACGCGCTCGTCGAAGCCGTGGATGGCCTCCGCTCTCGGCCCGTAGCACAGGGCCGGCACCCGGTCGTAGAGGGCGTGGACCCGCGTATCGAGGTAGCTCGCGCTCATGAAGCTCTGGAGCGGCGCGCCCATCGCGCGTTCATGGGCGCGGCCGAGCACGGCCTCGGCCTCGGAGCCCGCGTCGAGCACGTAGCCCTCGGCGAAGAAGCCGTTGAACGCCACCCGGGGCGGGTTGTTGGCCAGGAACGAATCGGTGCGGGCGAAACGCGCCACCGCGGCCTCGATCTCGGCGGCGGCCCGCGCCGCCGGCACGCCCGGATAGAGCGCCACCCGGCAGTCGATCCGGCACCAGGCCGGGACCGAGGAGGCCCAGTCGCCGCCCGCGATCCGGCCGATATTGAGGTTGATCGGGTGGTCCTCCCCCTCGAAATGCCGGTGTCCGGCCGCCTCGGCATTCCAGCGCGCCTCGACCTCGCGGAGCGCGCCGATCACCCGGTAGGTGGCGTCGATGGCGTTGGCGCCCGCGCCCATCTCGCGCACGTGGACCGGCACGCCCCGGACCTCGACGGTGAACCACAGCACGCCGGTATTGGCGCGCACGAGCTTCTCATCCTCGGGCTCGGGGATCAGCACGGCCTCGGCCCGGTAGCCGCGCAGATGGGTCATCAGGGCGCCGTTGCCGGTGGATTCCTCCTCGACCACGGACTGGACCGTCACCGAGGCCGCCGGCTGCAGGCCGAGGCGGGCGAGCGCATCGAGGGCGAACAGGTTGGCGGCGTGCCCGGCCTTCATGTCGCCGGCCCCGCGGCCGTACATCCAGTCGCCCTCGATCACCGGGTCGAAGGGCGGATGGGTCCAGAGGTCGAGGGGCCCCGTCGGCACGACGTCGACATGGGCCTGCAGGATCAGGGAGCGCCCGGTCTCGGTGCTCGGCCGGTGGTGGCAGACGACGATCGGCGCGTCCGAGTGGTGCGCCGGGTCGATCTTCGAGCCGCCCGGATGGGCCGCGATGGCGTCCCGGTCCATGGCGAAGCGCTCGGTGGCGTAGCCGCGGGATCGGAACCGGTCGAAGACGTAGTCCTGGCAGGCATGCTCGGCACCGCGCAGGGAGGCGAACCGGACCAGCGCCTGCGTGTGGGCGACCTGATCGGCAAAGCCCGCCGCCACGGCGGCTTCGATCTCGGAGGCGAGGGCGGGGTCGAGGGCCATGGGATCTCCGGCAGGTTGCGATCGGGAGGAAGCGCCCGGCCCCGGACGCGTGTCAACCGAGGCGGGATCCCGGGCCGATCCGGGCGCGGCCCGGGCGGCGGGCGAGGGCCCCCCGGCCGGCGCTCCGCAAAGCGTGACCGCGTGCACCGGGAACCGCGGTGTTGCCAACGGCTTAGCCAATCGGCAAACCGTCGCGGTTTCCCGGTCGGAGTGGCTCATGCGTATCGGTCTGGTCTCGGTCCTGTCCGGCCTGCTCCTGTGGGCCGCGATCCCGGCGCCCGCCTCCGCGGACGTGCTCGTCAGCGTCGACAAGGGCACGCAGCGCATGGAGGTCGCGGTCGACGGTCAGCCCCGCTATTCCTGGCCCGTCTCCACGGGCGTCGAGAGCTACGACACCCCGTCCGGGTCCTACCGCCCGTTCCGGATGGAGCGCGCGCACTTCTCGAAGGAGTGGGACGATGCCCCCATGCCCTTCGCGATGTTCTTCACGAACCAGGGCCACGCGATCCACGGCACCAACCACGTCCGCAACCTCGGCCGGGCGGCCTCGCATGGCTGCGTGCGGCTGTCGGTGCGCAACGCCGCGACCCTGTTCAACCTGGTGAAGGCGCAGGGCATGGGCCGGACCCGGGTGGTGATCGAGGGCGCGGACATGCCGGTGGCCGCGGGTGATCCGCGCGCCATCCGCGTCGCCCGCCGCCGCGGATCCGACGCGCCGGAGGTCCTGCAGGCGGATGGCGACCAGATGGGCCGCCGCCCGCGGCCGGCCTACTACGAGAGCCGCCCGGCCTACGTGCCGGCGGCGGGCTACGGCGACCCGGTCGACGCGAACCCGATGGACGCCTGGTAGGCCGCCCGCGTCCCGCACGGCGGCACGGGCGGGGACCCGGCCAAACTCCTTCGCCCGGACGACCGCCGACCGCGTGGCGCGGGCGCGAACGTCATGCGCGGCGGCGCCCGCCCATTGCCGCGGACCCCGTCCAGGCCTAGCTCCACCGCGGCCCCAGAGCCCACGCGGCCGTAGCCGCGATCCGACATGGATGGAGACACCCCCGAAATGCCTTTCGCGTTCTGCCGGTCCCTTTCCCTCGCCGCCCTGGCGCTCGCCGCGGCCCCCGTGCCGGGTTACGCCCTGGACGTGTCGCGCTCGGCCGACATCGCCGCGCCCCCGGCCCAGGTCTGGCAGACGATCGGCGAGTTCTGCGGCATCGGCGACTGGCACCCGGCCATCGAGAAATGCGCCCTGTCCGACAAGGACGGCATGAAGGTCCGCACCCTCAGCCTGAAGGGCGGCGGCACCATCAAGGAGGAGCAGGTCTCCCGGGACGACAAGGTGATGAGCTACACCTACACGATCCTGGA
>CAXTCV010000207.1:0-6551 GCA_964242725.1 uncultured Methylobacterium sp. | reverse complement strand
TTCGTGGACATCGTCATCGACGCCACCGGCAGCCCGGCCGCCGGCATCCACCACGCCCTGACGGCCTTCGCGCACGGCAAGCACGTCGTGATGGTCAATGTCGAGGCCGACGTGCTCGCCGGTCCGCTGCTGGCCCGCCGGGCCGCGGAGGCCGGGGTGATCTACTCGATGGCCTCGGGCGACCAGCCGGCGCTGATCGCCGAACTCGTCGACTGGGCCCGCACCATCGGGCTGGAGGTGATCTGCGCCGGCAAGGGTACGAAGTACCTGCCGGCCTACCACGCCTCCACGCCCGACACGGTCTGGGGCCATTACGGCTTCAGCGCCGAGCAGGTGGCGGGGGGCGACTTCAACCCGCAGATGTTCAACTCCTTCCTGGACGGCACCAAGTCGGCGCTGGAGATGGCCGCGGTGGCCAATGCCTGCGGCCTGACGCCCCCGCGCGACGGGCTCGCCTTCCCGCCCTGCGGCGTCGACGATCTGCCGAGCGTCCTGCGGCCCGCGGCCGACGGCGGCAGCCTCACCGAGCGCGGCACCGTCGAGGTGGTCTCGTCGCTGGAGCGGGACGGACGGCCGGTGTTCCGGGACCTGCGCTGGGGCGTCTACGCGGTGTTCGAGGCGCCGAGCCCCTACGTGCGCGACTGCTTCGCCCAGTACGGCCTCAAGACCGACGACAGCGGCCGCTTCGCCGCCACCTACAAGCCCTATCACCTGATCGGGCTGGAACTCGGGATCTCGGTGGCGTCCATCGCGGTCCGCGGCGAGGCCACGGGCGCCACGGGGGACTGGCGCGGCGACGTGGCGGCCACCGCCAAGCGGGCCCTGCGGGCGGGGGAGAAGCTCGACGGCGAGGGCGGCTTCACCGTCTACGGCAAGCTGATGCCGACGCGCGATTCCCTGGCGCAGGAGGCCCTGCCGATCGGGCTCGCCCACAACATGGTGCTCAAGAACGACGTGCCCGCCGGCCAGGCCGTGCGCTGGAGCGACGTCGCGTTCGACGCCGGCCAGGAGGCGATCCGCGTCCGGCGCGAGATGGAGGGCCTGTTCCGGCAGGAGCTGGGCCTCGGGGCGGCCGCCCGGAAGGTCGCCTGAGCCGCGCGCCCGCCCCGCCCCCCTGATCGGGCGCCCGCCCCGCCCGTGCGGCGGAGCGGGCCACAGTCCAGCACGACCGCGACAGAGCCCACCCAACGGGCCGATCGGAGGAAACCATGGACCATGCAACCAGCCTCGGCCTGAACGCGCGGGTGGCGGAGACGAACGTCTATCGCAAGATCACGTGGCGGATCATGCCGTTCATCGTCGTGTGCTACCTGTGCGCATATCTCGACCGGGTGAATGTCGGCTTCGCCAAGCTGCAGATGATCTCGGATCTCGGCTTCAGCGACGCCGTCTACGGCTTCGGGGCCGGGGTGTTCTTCATCGGCTACTTCCTGTTCGAGGTCCCGAGCAACCTCGCCCTGCACCGGCTCGGCGCCCGGGTCTGGATCGCCCGGATCATGATCAGCTGGGCGATCGTCTCGGCCCTGACGCTGTTCGTGGCGACCCCGCTCCAGTTCTACGTGGCGCGGTTCTTCCTGGGGCTGGCCGAGGCCGGGTTCTCGCCCGGGATCATGCTCTACCTCACCTACTGGTTCCCGGCGAAGAAGCGCGGCTTCGCCCTCGGGTTCTACTACATCGCGATCCCCCTCGCGGGCGTCGTCGGTGGTCCGGTCTCGGGGCTGATCCTGGAGCATTTCGGCAGCTCCACCGTGATGAAGGCGTGGCAGTGGCTGTTCCTGCTGGAGGCGGCGCCCTCCCTGCTGGCCGGCATCGCCGTGCTCTTCCTGATGGTCGACAGGCCCGAGCAGGCCTCCTGGCTCACCGAGGCCGAGAAGGCGGAGGTTAGCGCCGAGCTGCGCCGGGAGGACGGCGAGAAGGTGACGCACGCCTCCTCGGCGGCCTTTCTGCGGGATGCGCGGATCTGGAAGCTCAGCGGCGTCTACTTCATGACCATTATCGGTCTCTACGGGATCAGCTTCTGGCTGCCGTCCATCGTGAAGGAATCCGGCATCACGGACGTCGCGACGATCGGCTGGCTCTCGGCGATCCCCTACCTCGTCGCGATCCCGTCCATCATCCTCACCGGGATCAGCGCCGATCGCACCCGCCTGCGCCGGGCGCATTTCGCCGTGGCCCTGGCGACCGGCGCGGTCGGCCTCGCGCTCGCCGGCTATGTCGGCCACAGCCCGGCCGCCGCGGTGGCCTGCCTGTGCGTCGGCACCGCCGGCATGCTCTCGGCGCTGTCGCTGTTCTGGGGCGTGCCCTGCGCGTTCCTGGCGGGCACCTCGGCGGCGGCCGGGATCGCGACGATCAACTGCATCGGCAACCTCGCCGGGTTCGTCTCGCCCTACATGGTCGGGGGGCTGAACGTCCTCACCGGCAATCCGGCGATCGGCCTCTACGCGGTGGCCGCCTGCATGCTGGTGGGCGCGGCGTTGATCCGGATCATCCCGGCCTCGCTGAGCGATCGATAGCGGCGCGTCCGCGGATCCGAAGCCGCGGGGGCGGGTGTCATGGAGCCAGACCTCTGCGAACGGCCCGGCGTCGCGGTTGTCGCGGTAAATGCCTCCCTACGGCTCCGTGTCCGCGTCGCCTGGGATGACCGGGCTGGGTACCGAGCGGCGGCCGAAAGCGGTCAGACCGCTGCGGTGAGGTCGATGCGGACCTGCAGAGACCCGTGCTGGACGCAGTCAGAACGGGTCCCGCAGACGTCTGCTTCCGATCCGCAGGGTTTGATCGTCCGCGGCGAACGACAGCGTCGCACGATCGAAACGCACGACGCTTCCGTCCCCCTTGCGGCGGCCGGTCATGCCGCCCTCTCGGGGTTGTGGAACGCCGGCCGCGGGCGACCGGCGTCAGTCGGCCGCCGCCGTGCGCGGGGCCGCCTCCTCTCCGGCGATGCGGACGACATCGCCGCTGGCCAGGAACTCCTGCGGGTTGTCGATGAGTTTTTCGGCGGTCGTAATGCCGAAGCGCACCTCGACCTCGTTGCCGAGGTTCCGGCCCAGCGTCACGGGCTTCAAGACGATCCTGTGGTCGTCCCCCACTTCCGCCACCTGCGTGCCGTTGCGGTCGAAAATCAGCGCGGTGGCGGGCACGCGCAGAATGCCGGGGTTGGAGGGCACGTGGAATCGGACCTCGACAAACGCGCCCGGCCAGAGCTTGCCCTCGGGGTTGTCCGCCTGGAGCTCGACCAAGCCCTTACGGGAATCCTCCGCGATCGCGTTGGACATCGACGTGACCTCCGCGGTGAACGGCGATTCCTGCCCAGGCACCCTCAGGGCCGCCTGAAGCCCCGGCTTCATCACGCCCAGGAAGGCCTGCGGCACGTTCACGAAGACGCGCACGCGATGGATGTCAGACACCCGGTAGAGCGGCCGCCCCGCCGTCCCCCCCGCCGTGAGCAAGTCGCCGATATCGACATTGCGGGCGGTCACGACGCCGTCGAAAGGCGCCTTGATCTCCTTGAACCGCGTCAGCTCCTCCAGGCGCCCGACGTTGGCCTGCTGGGCGACGATGTTTGCCTTGGCCACCGACAGGGCCGCGGCCCGGGAGGCCGCGGTGAAGCGGTCTGTGTCGCCGCGCTCCTCGCTCGACCAACCCTGTGTCACGAGGCGGGCGGTGCGCTTGTTCGTGGCCGCGCTGAGGTCGGCGTTCGCCTGGGCCTGATCGACCGCCGCCTGCAGCTGGACGAGGGTGGCGCGCGCCTCCGCCAACTGCTGGTCGAGGTCGGGCGCCGAGATCTCGGCCAGGATCTCATCCTTGCGCACCCGGGCGCCGATGTCCTTATGCCAGGCCGTCACGTAGCCGCTGGCGCGCGCGTAGAGCGAGCCCGTGTAGAAGG
Organism: uncultured Methylobacterium sp.; assembly: GCA_964242725.1. Lineage (GTDB taxonomy): Bacteria > Pseudomonadota > Alphaproteobacteria > Rhizobiales > Beijerinckiaceae > Methylobacterium. The sequence goes on along the minus strand of CAXTCV010000207.1, from coordinate 2,668 downwards.
CGTTGAGCGACCCGGGCAGAGTCAGGTCCTCGTCCATAGGGCCACGCCGCGCCTGCACGACCCGGACGGTGGGTACCGCTTGCCGTTCGGTCCAAGCCTCGACGTCCTGCATCCCTCTCGCCCGGTCGCCGATGCCGAGCCAGGCGAGCGCCGCCGCGCCGACCGCCACGCCGGCCAGGAGCAGGCTGACCCGGCGCGCCGAGGGCGTGCGGGGCGGCGTGAGGGGAGGTTCGACGCGATCACGCGCGATGTCTTCTGCGGGATGCATGCGGGATCCGGATCAGGCGGACGAGGACGGGACGGCGTGGGCAGCGGCGTCGCGCGGCGTCGTGCGCCGGCTTCCCGCTCGACGCGGCCGAAGGTGCACGATGCCGAAGACCACGGGGACGAAGAACAGCGTCGCCAGCGTTGCAAACAGCAGGCCGCCGATGACGGCGCGGCCGAGCGGCGCGTTCTGGCCGGGCTCGATCGCCATCGGCGCCATGCCGATGATCATGGCCAGCGCGGTCATCATCACCGGCCGCAGCCGTGTCGCTCCGGCTGCCAGCGCGGCCTCGAGCGCGCTGCGCCCGGCGCGGAGCTGCTCGCGGGCGAAGCTGATGACCAAGATCGAGTTGGCGGTGGCCACGCCCATGCACATGATCGCCCCGGTCAACGCCGGTACCGAGACGTGCGTGTGCGTGGCAAACAGCATCCACACGATCCCGGCCAACGCCGCCGGCAGCGCCGTCACGATGACGAACGGGTCGATCCAGGACTGGAAGTTGATGACGATCAGCAGGTAGATCAGGACGATCGAGAAGGCGAGACCGACGAGCAGCTGCTGGTAGGCCTGCGCCATGGTCACCGCCTGCCCGCGCACGGTGACGGTCGACCCCTTCGGCAGGTCGGATTTCGTCGCGTCGATCGCCCGTTCGATGTCCGCCGTAACACCGCCGAGGTCGCGGTCCTGCGTCGTGGCCAGAATGTTGACGGTGGGCGCGATGTTGTAGTCCGTCGCCACGGCGCTGAGCGGTTCGGGCGCGATCGACGCCAGTCCACCCAGGAGCTGTTCCGAGCGGGCGGCGGTAATCGGCAGGTTATTGAGGTCGCCCAGCGTATCGATGGCGTATTGTGGCGTCTGGACCGAGACCGGGTAGGACACGCCGTTGCGCGGATCGAGCCAGTAGGTCGGGGCCGTCTGCGTGCTGCCGGACAGCGTCGCCTGGATACTTGCGGCGGCGTCGCCCTCGGTCAGGCCGACGACACCCGCGAGCGCGCGGTTGAAGTCGACCCGGAGGGCGGGGTTGCGCGCCTGCTCTTGGATGCGCGCATCGGCGACCCCCGCCACGCGTCGGACCCGGGCCAACAGCTTGTTGGCGTAGGCGCGCCCCCCAACGACGTCGCGACCTGCAACCTGCACGTCGAGCGCGGCGGGGGAGCCGAAGTTCAGGATCTGGCTGACGATGTCCGCGGGCAGGAACGAGAAGGTAACACCGGGAAAGTCCTGCGGCAGCCGCTCGCGGAGAGCGCGGGTCAACGCGGCCGTCGACGGGCCGCCCGCCGCCTCCCCCTGGCCGCCGGCCTCGTCGAGGGTCACCAGCATGTCGGCGTCGAAGGTCCCGATGGTGCCGCTGTTGCCGTAGGAAATATTGATGCCGCTGATCGGAAGCCCGATGTTGTTGACGACGCTGGCCACGCGCCGCGCGGGGATCAGCGCGCGCACGCGCCCCTCGACCCGCCCGGTCAGCGCCGTCATCTCCTCGATACGCGTGCCTGTCGGCGCCCGCAGGTGAATGCGCAACGCGCCCGCGTCCACATCGGGGAAGAAGTCGCGCCCGAGGTAGGGAACGAGGCCGAACGACAGGGCGACGACCCCGAGGAAGCCGGCCGCGAACGTCTTCCGATGTGCCAGCGCCAGGGCGAGCAGCCCGAGATAGGCCAGTCGCAGCGCCTCGAAGCGGCGCTCGAAGCCCCCCTGAAACCGGGCGAAGAGGCCCGGCTTGGCGGCCGGTCCGTGTCCGTGGGTGTGCTCGGTCAGCAGGTAGCGCGCCAGCGTCGGCACCAGGGTGTAGGTGAGCGCGTAGGACGCGATCATCGCGAACACCACCGCCATCGCCAGAGGCCGAAACAGGAAGCCCGCCACGCCGCCGAGCGCCAGGAGCGGCACGAAGGCGATGCAGATGCAAAACAGGGCGATCGTGGCCGGCGGCATGATCTCCTGCGCGCCGCGGGTGATCGCCGTGACGATGTCCTCGCCGAATTCCTCCATGTGCCGGTTGATGTTCTCGATGGTCACGGTGGCGTCGTCGACGAGGATGCCGACCGCCAGCGCGAGCCCGCCCAGCGTCATCACGTTGATGGTCTGGCCGAGCGCCGACAGCGCAATCAGCGAGCACAGCACGGCGAGCGGGATTGAGACGGTGATGATCAGGGTGGAGCGCCAGCTGCCCAGGAACACGAGGATCATCAGACCCGTGAGGGCGGCGGCGATCACGCCCTCGCGAACCACCGCCACCACGGACTCGCGCACGAAGCCGGATTGGTCGGCGACGTACTTGAGGTCGACGCCGGCCGGCAGGGTCGCCTGAATGGCCGGGAGGCGCGCCTTGACCTCGGCGATGATGTCGAGGGTCGAGGCGTTGCCGATCTTCAGGATCGACATCAGCACGCCCTTCTTGCCGTCGAG
>CAXTCV010000206.1:0-6558 GCA_964242725.1 uncultured Methylobacterium sp. | reverse complement strand
GCGGTGGCCTGCAGCTCGGTCGCGGAGGACGACACCATGCCGATGATGCCGCCGACCGCCTGCTCGAAGCCGTCGGCCATCTGGCGCATCCCGGCCTTGCGCTGCGCCTCGGCGGCGAGGCGGGCCTGCGCGGTCTCCGCCTCCAGCGCCGTCATGCGGATCAGGCCCTCCTTGAACACCTGGACGGCGTCCGCGATCGCGCCGATCTCGGTCTTCTGGCCCCGGTGCGGGATCTCGGCCCCCAGATCGCCGGCGATCAGCGCCTGCATCGGCCGCACCACGGAGGCGATGCCCCGCGTCACGCCGCGGACGATCACGAGCGCGGCGATGGCGGACAGGGCGAGGCCGAGGGCCATAGCGGCCAGACCCCAGGCCCGCGTGGCCTCGAACGTGGCCCTGCTTCGCGCCTGCGCCTGGGCCGCCCCGTCGTTGTTCATGAGCGCCAGCCTGTCGAGGGCGACCGACGCCGCGCGACGCGGGACGATGCCCTTTGTCTCGTAGAGGGCGAACGCCTCGGCCTTCTGCCCCTTGCGTGACAGGTCGAGCACCGCATCGCGAATGGTCTCGAAGCCGCGGTACTGCTGCGTGAACGTCTCGTAGACCGCGCGCTCCTCGGGCGAGCTGATCAACGTCTCATAGAGGGCTCTCTTCTCGCGCAGCTGCTGCCCGAAGCGGCCGAAATCCTTCTCGATCCCCGCGAGCAGCGTCGGATCCGTCGCCTGGGTGTGGCGGAGCATCAGGGCGGAGCTGCGTGCGGTCAGCGTGTCGATCTCGCCGAGCGCGCGGATGCTCGGCAGCCAGTTCGTCTCGACCTCGACGATCTGGTCACGCATCGTCTGCATGCCGGTGAGCCCCAACAGGCCGACCCCGACGAGAAGCAGGGACAGGATCGAGAAGGCCAGGATCAGCGTGTTGCGGATCGACAGGGGGTGCAGCGACACGGCGTACCTCGTAAGGCAGCCATCGAGCCGGGAATGCCTGGAGCCACCGGAGGTGATGCTGATCCGGAAAGGTTAATATGGCTCAAAACTTCGATGCGGACGCGAATAGACAAATCGATTCCGTGGGTAACGTTGTCCCTGACCGTCTCTCGCCCAGGCGTCCGATGCCGGACAGCCGCGGTCCGGATCACGGGCCCCCCAGGCCGAGCGCGACGCGGGGCAGGGGGAGGCCGAGCGGTGGCGGGCAGGCCCCGCGCGCGGAGCTCTGATCCCGGGCATCACACTGCCGCCGCGTTCGACGCGCTTCCTGTCACCGATGGCGGTGGCGGCCCGCCGTATCCAAGTCGCCGCGGAGTGCCTCGCGTTGCTCAATACCGGGTTGGCCGTCCTCACCGTCGTCGCCGTACTGGCGGTTCGCGCGGTCCTGAAGCTGCTGCTCCTGCCCTTCCGGATCCTGCGCGGCCTGTTCCGGCGCGGCGCCCGGCCGGCCCGGGCGACGGCTCACTGACGGGACTTCGGCCGCCGGGCTCTCGGGCCCTGTCATGGCTCTGCGACCCCCCGCCGATCGGAGCGGGGCCCCTCTGGGGAGCGGCCCGGGATGCCCCTGGCCGCCCGGCCCTCACCCTTTGAGCTGCCTGTTGCACGCCGAGTAGTAGCCGCCACCCTTCTGGATCCACTTGGCGTCGCCCAGCGTGCCCGCGGCCTTGGCGGCGTTGTAGCTGTCCAGACAGGTGTGCATCCGGGCCTTGCCGGCCGATTCCTTGGCGTATTTCGGGTCGATCGCGCGGGGATAGGCCGCCGATCCGAGGGACGGCGGCGGAGCGCTCGGTGACGGAGCCGGCGCCGCGGTCTTCGTGGGGGCGGGCGCGACCGGATTCGGCACGGAACTGCTGGCGGCATCAGGCGCCGTACCGCACGCGGCCTTGCGGAAGTCGTTCCACGTCTGCCCGTTGAGTGTGCCGGCCTTCTTGGCCGCTTGATACTTCACCGAGCAGTCCTTGGTGGTGAGCGCTGCCGCGGGGGTGGCGGCCCCGAGGGCCAGGACGGTGATCACCAGGATGGGCCGGATCATGATTGGGGCTCCAGAGCGATAAGTGAAGCTGCGGGGCACGGCTCAGCCATCCAGGCCCAGGCCGTGGATCAACGTGCGGATCGGGTTGACCCCGTCGACAGACTTAGCGGGACGACCACCTGCCGCCATCCGCCCATCGTTGGCAGTATTGGCGGAAAGTTTTTGCGTCAAAGAGACTTGGTAGACCTTAAGTCGGCGCTGCGCGACCCTGCGCCGCGACGTCGGTTCGACGCCCGACAGTCGCCCCGGGATCGCCTGATCTTTCAGGGACGCGGGGGTCGCGGTTCCAGGCGACGCTGTCTCGGCGGCCTGGGCGGCGGGAACGACCGCGTTGGAGAAGGCGCTGAAGGCGTCCGCACGGGCCTGCGGACTGGTCCGCGCGACCGATCGCCCGGACGCCTCTGCCCGCGAGACCGACGCCTGCACGCCCCGCAGACGGCCCTCATCGTTACCCGGATGGAGGATATGCGCCGCGGCCACGAGACCGAAAAGAGCAACTCCAGCGGTCGCCAGGGTTGACCTATAGTGTTCCATCGCCTCTGAACGAACGCCTGAGCTTATGGTTCCAGTTCGAACACTGCTACAGGCCATCCCTCGCCGCGGATGCAGCGGCGCCACGCCGACCACGCGGACGGCGCGGCCGGTCGTCCGACCCGTTTTGGCTTGACCGGGCCTCGCGCGCCCTTGCGGTCAGGCCGAGGTCCCGATTGCCGGGCCATGGTCCAGGACAGGCTGACGGTGCCGGATCCTCCCGGGAGATAGGCGGTCGCTCTGCGATCGGACCCGGTTCGAGAGTCGTTGCCGATCGCGTTGCGACGGGGAACGGCTCGCGGTCCTTGCTGTGACACGTTCGCCGCCGCCGAACCGGTCGCCACTTCGGGGGCGCGCTCTAGCAGCCGATGCAGATATCGCGCACGACGTGCGCATGGCGCCGGCCGGTCCGTTGGTTCGGCAGTCGGCCTTCGGCATCCGCGAACCCACTGCCGGGGCCGCGGAAGTGCCTGCGGCCGGGCCCTGCCGTCAGCGCGTGCGCGTCCGGCGATGGCGGTCGCGCACCGTCGGAGGGCGGCTCGGGAACGGGCGCCGGCGGCGCGTTCGCCATCCCGGATTCGGGCGGATCCACCGCCATGCCGAGAACGGGCGGTGCCGTGGCCATGCCCTGCGCCAGGCCGGCATGCGGTGGCGGAAGCAGGCATGCCAGGACAGACCAGCACACGGCCCGACGCATCGCAGGCGGCCGGCCCGTGCCCTGCCGCTCCGGGGGGAGGATCGGTCTCATGGACGCGGTGTCGGCCGCCCGCGTTGCTGACGGATGTCGGGCGGCTCGGCGCGACCGACAGGCCGCCTTCGCGTGCCGACCCCCTCGCGCTGCCGTCCCGGCCGACCGTGACCGCCCGTGTCGGCCGCATGGTGCCCGGCCGCGCGTCCCGCCGCAGCCCTGGCCCTGCGCGGGGGCGCCACTCAGCAGGACCCGGGTCGAGACCGGCCCGGCATCAATGAAAGCCCTGGGTCAGGCTCTCGAAGGACAGGGCCGTCACCGTGACCATGAAGGGGCAGTCCGTCTCGGGCGGACCGGCCTCGCGCAGGGGGCGGGTCGAGAAACCGGCCTGGGGCGCACGGGTCCGGCGCACCAGGCGCTGAACCGCGAGACCGAGCGTGTCCTCGTAGGTCGCCCCGCCTGCATCACCTGCGGGCGCATCGGCACACAGCTTGGCGAACGCGGCGCGGAGATCGAGATCGGGCATGGGTTTACCCCTCAGACGGACTGCGGGGGAGGGGACCGCGAAGTGGTTAACGAAAGGTTACGGTGCGACGCGGTGACCCCGAGGCAAGCGCGAGTTCCGCGCTTGCCGGCGGTATCGAACCTGTCTCGACCCGAAGCCCTGCGTGCAGGCGGGCGCTACTTGCTCGGCCGTCTGAGCCAGTACGGCCCGTAGGCGAGGCAGACGGCCTGGGCGAGGTACGCACCTTGAAAGACGCTATTCATCTCGAAGCAGCGCCGGAGCACCTTCAAGAAGGGCCGGGCATGGACCGCACCCTCGATCCCGACGGCGACGGCGAGGATGATCGCGATGGCGGCGACACTGAACCAGTTCAGCCAGCGTCCGGCGACCAGGCCGATGGCCGCGATCAAGACGAAAACCATATCCCCCCCTTCGCCGGTTCTGATTTGTTGCCGGCTTGTTACTTACGCAGTCCAAATGAGGCGGGAAAGAGGCCCGTGAGGCGTTCGAAGGTCGTGCGCGCCCCTGCTTCCGGATTCGACGAGCGGTCGTTCAACTCAGCACCAGCAGAAAGACCACATACGAGAGCGATGTCGCCAGCAGCGAACTCAGCACGATCGCACCGACGCGAACGGAAAGCGCAGCAGCAGGGGTCAATGCTTCGTACCAACGACGCATGCCGCCCACGATAACAGAACGACGGTGATATTTCCGGGGATCTTCAACGAACATTGCAAAACATGTATCAAGATTTTGAACGGGGCGGTCTGCTCGGCCCGACAGCAGAGCCTCAATCGAGGTCAGAACCTGACGCTTCGATGAATGCGACAATCGGCACATCAGGGTGCGACCGATGTCGGGATGCCCGCTGCCCTGGCTCGGCCAGCGCTCGGCGATGCCGCGCGCGCCTCGAGGCGCGATCGCGGCGGTCGGCTCGGAGGCCGCCTACATCGAGCCGGCCGGCCCGTGGGAGAACGGGTCCTGCGAGAGCGCAACCCGAAGCGACGTGACGGCGGGATGTTCGACACGGTCAGGGAGGCCCGTGTCGTGATCGAACAGTGGCGCACAGACGACAACGGCGTCCGGCCGCACGCGGCATTCGGATACCGCCCGCCTGCGCCGGAGATCGTCCTCTGGCCGATCGAACCTGGCGGCTCGGTGCCGAAAGTCCGCAGGTGCGGCGGCAGCGCCGGACCTCACGGATCCCGACCATGGGCCGAGATCCGTGCGACTGGGTGGAGGCGGCGCACAGCGCGGGAGGGTCTTACGGCCCCGGCGGCCAGACAGAGCACCAACCACGCATCCAGCTCACCGGGTCTTGGCGCGCTGTCGCCGGTGCGCTCCACCAAAGCACGCGCTGTTCCGCCGCGTCTCGGATTGCGGCATCAGCCAGATCGACGAACGCGAGACCGCCGCGGGCGCGTCCACAGGGTCCGGACGACGAGCCTGTTCGACCGATTGCCGCGGCAGGCGCCGGTCGACGGCGACTGGCTGGAGCTGTTCGCCACTTTCGGCCAGGGCTTCCACACCCGTCGGCCACGGGCGAAGTGACGGGCGACCCCCGCCTGCCGTCGCAGACCATCGAGCGCACCGAGCGTGGCTGGTCGTCCGAGCGGGGCGTGTCCCGGGTCGTGGGGTCGCTCGCCGCTCGAGCGCGCGTTGCCGACGTGGATACCGGTTCGGCGTCAGCGCGCGCGTCAGATCAAGGACGGAGAGCCGCTCCCCGTCGCACCGCGATCGGGAACGGCTCCAGCGCGGAAGCCCATCCGCGCGCTCCAGCGCTGTCGCGGGCGGGTTTCCGCGCGCGGTGGTCCTTGGCAGCCTTCACCCGGGACGATGCCGAGGCGACCCAGATGCAGGGGCGTTCCTCCCTCGGATTGGCACCGCGTGCGGACGGAAGCACCAGGATCGTCTCGGCCGATTCCGCCGATTGAGGGGCCAGCGGTTTGCCCCCCTCTCACGGACGGACCGGCGGCTCCCCAGATGAGGGATATGATCACCTTCAAGCCGAACCCCCACAAGCTGCGGGTCACACAATCCTCGAAGGAGCCTGGTCGGTTTGATTGGTCGATCACGCGTGACGACGTGATCGTGCGTCAGTCGGTTCGCTCCTTCGGCTCGGAGGGAGCGTCGGAAGCCAATGGCGACGCGGCATTTCGGGAGATCACGTCGCGGTGGCAGAACGCGCGGTAGTTGCTGCCCCGGGAGAGAGGCCTTCCAGGGGTCGCCAACACGGGCGCCCAACCTGAGGCACCCCGCCTTCCGGTTAAGAAGTCGATCCCTGTCATGGGATGCCCGAGTCCGACTCGACAGGCCGGGAACCGGCGCCGGTAAGCCGGCACAGCCTGCATCAGGGCGCTCAACGCGCGGTCGTGACCGCGACGATGGCGCGGATGATGAGTCATCCCGGGCCGCGCCCGAGGACGCCGCCGGCGCGCAGGTTGGGCACATGCGCGGTGGGGATCAGGATCGACAGGTGGAGGCATCCGAGGCGGTGCTGCCAGAGGTTGCGGCCCGAGGCCGTCATCCTGCCCTGGCACGGCCGCGGCGACGTGATCGCGGCGACCCGCGTGGCGATCCTCCACATGCTGGAGCGCGCTTGACGGTCACTGCGCCTGCAAGCAGCGGCCGGGGCAGGCGCCCCGGCCGTCGTATTCATGACTGGACTGACGCTTAGAGCCGTTCCCGATCGCGTCGCGACAGGGAACGGCTCTCAGTCCCTGATCCGACGCGCTTGCTTATGTCGAACCGGTATCCGCTTCGGCGGCGCGCGTTCAGCGCAGGAGCTGCAGGACGCCCTGCTGCGCCGAGTTGGCCAGCG
>CAXTCV010000205.1:0-6591 GCA_964242725.1 uncultured Methylobacterium sp. | reverse complement strand
CGACCTTGCAAACCCGACCTTGCACGCGCGACCTCGCACGCGGGCATGATCGGTCCGGCCCGCCTGGCGCCGGCCGTCCGGCTCCGGCCGGCCGTCACCCCCCGGTCTTAGCGGTTGGTTAACCGTCATCGGCCGACCATGCCGGCGGATCTGCGGGATCGGTGGGGGCGGTGGGTTGAGCGCGTTCGCGGTGGCGGAGAGGGCGGCCCGTGCCGCACCGGACGCGTCCGCGCGATCCGCCGGCCTGTCCGCCTGCCTGGTCGCGGCGGCGCGCGCCGCACCGGAGCGGACGGCGCTGCGTGATTCGGGCGACCGGGCCGCGTGGTGCGGGCGCCCGCCGATCACCTGGACCTATGCGGCCGCTGCCGAGATCGTCGGCCGGCTCGCCCGCGGGATCGCCGCGTGGCGGCTTCCGCCCGGCAGCCGGATCGGGCTGTGGTTCTCCGGCGGTGCGGAGGCGGCTCTGGCCCACCTCGCCGTCGAGGCGGCCGGTCACCTGCCCTGCGCGATGCCGGCCGGCTGGGATTCCGCGCAGCTCTCCGCCGGGATCGAGGCCGCCGACCTCCTGGGCGTCCTGACCGAGGGCCGCCGCGGGGCGCGCCGGCCCGCGGAGGAGCTGACCCGCGCGGCGATCCGCCTGTTCAGGCTGCGCTATCTCGCCGCCTTCGGCCCGGGCGTGCCGGACGGTGTGATCAGCCTCGACGCGATGGCGCTGGAGCGCGGCGTGGCCGAACCGGTCGCCAGCCGCGGCCTCGTGACCTTCGCGGACGGCGATCCGGAGCGGCCGGTCTATCGCACCGCGGCGGCGCTCGCCGCGGCGATCGCGGCGCATCTCGACGTGCTGCCCCTGGCCGCCGACGAGCGGATCCTCACGCTCCTGCCCGCCCACGACCTGCGCGGCCTGGTGACCGGCCTCGGCGCGGCGCTGACGGCCGGTGCCGGTCTCGAGACCGTGATCCCCTTCGAGGCGGCCGGCTTCGGATCCGCCCTGCTGCGGCCGGTGCCGACCCGGCTCGTCGTCCCGGCCGTGGCCGAGGCCGCCCTCGCCGCCCTGCCCCTGCCCTGGACCGTGCGGGCCCTCAACGTGGTGCGTCGGGCGCCCGCGGACCTGAGCCTGCGGGCGGTCGCCGAGGCCGGCGCGCCGCCGCGCCTCGAGTCCCTGGTCTTCCGCGAGGATGCGGTGCTCACGCGCCCCGGCCTGCGCGACCTCGCCGCGACCCTGGCCTATCCGGAGCGTGCGCCCCTGCCCCGGGCCCTCCTGGCCATCGCCCGCGGCGCCGAGGGGAACCTGGCCTATCGCGGTCCCGCCTGCGCGGCCGCGCCGCTGCCCCGCGGCGCGATCCCCGAGACCGACGCCCAGACGTGGCGGAGCGCGGGCTATCGCCCGATCCTGTCGGGCGGGACGGCCGTGGCCGTGGAAAACGCCTGACCGGCAGCGGTTTCCCCGGCCGGCGGTTCATCCGGCGCTCAGGCGCCGTGGGTAGTCTCGCATCTGCACACGGACCGACGGATCCGATCCGCCCCTTCGCGGGTTCTGCAAAGGATTGTGGTCACGGCTATCTTTCCAATCCGTGCCGGATGGAGTACCGCTCACGCTTATGGGTGCGCTGCAACAAGTGCTCGTGGTCGACGACGGCGTCCGTGCCGTGGACCGTTCCCTTTCGGGCGAGCTGGCCAGCCTCGGCTACGCGAGCGTGACCGCCTCCATGGAGGCGGCGGACGACGTGTTGGCCGTGATCGCTCGGCCGGCCGCGGTGCTGCTGCAGGCGCCGACCCGCCGGGATCCCGCCTATGCCCGCCGCGCGGCCAGGCTGCGCGCGCACCTGCGCGACCGCGGCATCCCGGTGATCCTCATCGGCGATTCCGTCGAACCCCGGGCCGGCGGCCCGGTCGACCTCGCGACCCGCCTCGGCGCCTACGTGACCGCCCAGCCGGAATTCTGACCGAGGCCCGGCGGGCCTCCGACGCGGCCCGCGATGTCCAGCGGCCCGGTCAGCGCGCCGCGCGCATCAGTTCCGGTGCGCCGAGCCGCGGCAGCACGCCCTCCCGCATCACCAGCCGCCGCAGCGGCCCGAGCTGCGCCATCGCCAGCAGGCCGAGGCCGCGCAGCGCGTCCACCGGCAGCAGGTCGGTGAGCAGGCTGCGGTTGAGGAGATCCACCGCGGCGGTGCGCGCGGCGGTGTCGACCCGGCGGGCGCGGGCGTAGCCGTCGAGCACCGGGCGCGAGCCGGGATCCCGCCCGTCCCGGGCGGCGGCCAGCACCACATCGCGCAGGGCCGCGGCGTCGCGCAGGCCGAGATTGAGCCCCTGCGCGCCGATGGGCGGGAAGACGTGGGCCGCCTCGCCGATCAGGGCCAGCCGCTGCGCCACCGGGCGCGCCACCGCGAGCCCGCGCATGGGCACGAGGCCGCGCGGTCCGTCGACCCGCATGGCGCCGAGCATCGACCGGGCCTGCCGCTCCACCGCCAGCCCGAGGGCCGCGTCGTCCAGCGCCGCCAGCCGCCGGGCCGCGCTCTCCCCGGTCACCCAGACCAGGCTGGAGCGGTGCCCGCCCGGCAGCGGCACCAGGGTGAACGGGCCGGAGCGGGTGTGGAACTCCGTGGAAACGTCCCGGTGCGGCCGGTCGTGGGCCAGGATCGTCGTGAGCGCGCTCTGCGGGTAGGTCCAGTCGCGCACGCGCAGGCCGCTGGCGGCCCGGAGCGGCGAGCGCCCCCCGTCGGCGCCGACCACCAGCCGGGCCGCGACGGTGCCGCCCGCCGCCAGGGTGATGCGGGCGGCCGCCTCCCCGGGGGCGCTCCCGGCGGCATCCGCTTCCACCAGGGTGAGGTTCGCCTGGGCCCGGGCGCGGGCGCGCAGGCTCTCGACCAAGCGGGCGCTCTCGACGTTCCACCCGAAGGCGTCCAGCCCGATCTCGGCGGCCTGGAAGCGCACGGGCGCGGGCCGGAACAGGCTGCCGGTGTCGTCGATGATCTGCAGGGTGCAGAGCGGGCTCGCCAGCGGCGCCACCGCAGCCCAGGCGCCCAGCGCCTCCAGGAAGCGCACCGACCCGTCGAGCAACGCCACGGTGCGCCCGTCCGCCACGGGGGCGTGGCGGCCGACCAAAGCCGTCGGGATGCCCTCCCGGGCGAGGGCCAGGGCGGCGGCGAGGCCCGCGGCCCCGGCCCCGACCACGGCGACGTCGAATCGATCTGCGCGCGTGTCGGACATGGCTCCCTGCACGGTTGACCCGCCCACCGGACCCGGGCGGCGCGGCGACGGGTTCTATCTGCGCCTTTCCGCGCGCCTGCCAAGGGCGCCCGGCGCCGCAGCCCGGTCCTCCGGCGTCCCGCTCAGGCGAGGAACGCCGCCAATTCCGAGAAAACCGCGTCCGGCCGCTCCTCCTGGAGGGTGTGGCCGCACGCGAGCGCCCGGCCGCGGACATCGGTGGCCTTCTCGCGCCAGGTCTCCAGCACGTCGTAGGTCCGGCCGACCGTGCCCTTCGCCCCCCAGAGGGCCAGGAGCGGCGCCGTGACCCGCGCGTCCGCATCGGCGGCGTCGTGCTCCAGGTCGATCCCGGCCGCCGCCCGGTAATCCTCGCAGATCGCGTGGCGGCAGGCGGGGTCGGCATAGCAGCGCAGGTATTCGGCAAACAGCGCCGGCGGGGTCGAGCCCGGGGTCTTGGACTGGCCCTCGACGTGGTGGCGCAGGAAGAATTCCGGATCCGCCCCGATCAGCGTCTCCGGGAGGGGATGGGGCTGGATGAAGAAGAACCACCAGAAATAGCGGGTGGCGAAATCCTTGTCGGTGCGCGCGTACATGGTCGCCGTGGGGGCGATGTCGAACAGAGCGATCCGCTCGACGGCCCGTGCGTGGTCCAGGGCGAGGCGGTGCGCGACGCGGCCGCCCCGGTCGTGGCCGACCACGGCGAAGCGGTCGTGGCCCAGCGCCCGCATCACCGCCACCGCGTCGGCCGCCATGGCGCGCTTGGCATAGGCGGCGTGGCGCGGCCCGCCCGGGGGTTTTGACGAATCGCCGTAGCCGCGCAGGTCCATCGCCACGATTGTGAAGCGCTCGGCCAGGCGCGGGGCGACGTGGAGCCATGTGGACAGGGTCTGCGGGTGCCCGTGCAGCAGCAGCACCGGCGGCCCGGAGCCGGCCGCGCGCGCGTGGATCGTCACCCCCGGCGCGGTCTCGATCCGGTGCCGGCCGAAGCCCGGCAGGAAGTCGCTGGCCATGGGATCGATCTCCGGGGTCGGTCTCCATCACGACGCACTGGCGCGCCGGGATGCACCGGATGATAAGGCGCCTCCGGCACCATGTCCGCCGTACCGCCATGACAGATGCACGCGCGCTTCAGGCCGCCGCCCCCCGGGACGCGGCACCGAACGACCCCGAGGCGCCCGGGGGCGAGGCCGTCCGCGCGCCCGCGCTCCGCCCGAGCCTCCTCGATCCCCTGTTCGCCCCGGCCCGCACCCTGCCGGGCATCGGCCCCAAGATGGCGCCGCTCATCGAGAAGCTGCTCGGCACGCCGGAGCGGGAGGCCCGGGTCGTGGACCTGCTGTTCCACCTGCCCCAGGGCGGCGTGGCGCGGAAGCTGATGGGCTCGGTCGGCGAGGCGCCCGTGGGCGAGCCGGTCACCCTCGGCGTCACCGTGGTGGATCATCGCCCGGCGCAGGTCGGATCGGGCAGGCGCCCGCACCGGGTGCTGGTGGAGGACGCCTCCGGCCACGACATCGCGCTGATCTTCTTCGGCATGCCCCGGGCCCGGGTGGAGAAGATGCTGCCGCTGGGCGCGCACCGCTACATCACCGGCCGGATCGACCTCTGGGACGGCACCCGCCAGATGGTCCACCCGTCCCGGATCGTGGACGAGGCGGGCCTGGCCGAGCTCCCCGCCGTCGAGCCGGTCTACGGCGCCACCGAGGGGCTGACCTCGCGGGCGATCAACAAGCTGGCGGTGGCGGCCCTGGACCGCCTGCCGGTCCTGCCGGAATGGCAGGACCGGGCCTGGCTGGAGAAGAACCGCTTCCCGCCCTTCGCGGACGCGCTCCGCCTCGAGCACCGCCCCGAGGAGCCGCCCCCGAAATCCGAGGACCCGCTCCAGCCGCCGCCCGCGACCCCGGCCCGGCGGCGGCTGTCCTACGACGAGTTGCTCGCCTCGCAGCTGGCGCTCGCCCTGCTGCGCGCCCGCCAGCGGCGCAAGGCCGGCCGGGTCAATGCCGGCGACGGCGCCTTGAGTGGGCGCATCGAGGCCGCCCTCCCCTTCGCGCTGACCGGCGCCCAGGCCCGGGCGGTGGCGGAGATCCGCCAGGACCTCGCGGCGCCGCGCCGGATGCTGCGCCTGCTCCAGGGCGATGTCGGCTCCGGCAAGACCGCGGTGGCTTTGCTCGCCCTGGCGTCGGCGGTGGAGGCCGGGCGTCAGGGCGCGCTGATGGCGCCCACCGAGATCCTGGCCCGGCAGCATTTCGAGCGGCTGAAGCCGCTGGCCGGCTCCCTGCGCCTGCGCCTGATGACCGGCCGCGACCGGGCCGCCGAGCGCAAGAGCACGCTCGCCGACCTCGCGGCGGGGGAGATCGACATCCTGGTCGGCACCCACGCCCTGTTCCAGGAGGCGGTGACGTTCCGCGATCTCGGGCTCGCGGTGGTGGACGAGCAGCACCGGTTCGGCGTGCACCAGCGCCTGGCGCTCGGCGCCAAGGGCGAGGCGGTCGACTTCCTGGTGATGACCGCCACGCCGATCCCCCGCACCCTGGCGCTGACCTTCTTCGGCGACATGGACGTCTCGGTCCTCGACGAGAAGCCCGCCGGCCGCCAGCCGATCCGCACGATCACCCTGCCCACCGAGCGGATCGACGAGGTGGTGGCCGGCCTCGCCCGGGCGATCGCCGGGGGGGAGCGGGTCTACTGGATCTGCCCGCTGGTGGAGGAATCGGAGTTCATCGACCTCGCCGCCGCGGCGGAGCGCTTCGACGACCTGCAGAGGCATTTCGGCGCCGCGGTCGGGCTGATCCACGGCAGGATGCCGGGGCCCGAGAAGGATGCCGCCATGGCCCGGTTCGCCGCCGGGGAGACCAAGCTCCTGGTCTCGACCACGGTGGTGGAGGTCGGCGTCGACGTGCCCGAGGCCACCATCATGGTGATCGAGCACGCGGAGCGGTTCGGGCTGGCGCAGCTGCACCAGCTCCGGGGCCGGGTCGGGCGCGGCGCCAGGGCCTCCTCCTGCCTGCTGCTCTACCGGGGCCCCCTCGGGCAGGTGTCCCGGGCGCGGCTCGAGATGATGCGGTCGAGCGAGGACGGGTTCCGGATCGCCGAGGCCGACCTGAAGCTGCGCGGCGAGGGCGAGGTGCTCGGCACCCGCCAGTCGGGGCTGGCGGCGTTCCGGCTGGCGCGGCTGGAGAGCGACGGCGCCCTCCTGGAGGCCGCCCGGGACGATGCCCGCATGATCGTGGAGCGCGATCCAGGCCTGAAGAGCCCCCGGGGGCAGGCGCTGCGGGGGCTGCTCTACCTGTTCGAGCGCGAGGCCGCGATCCGGCTGATCGGGGCCGGGTGACCGGCGCCGTTCAGGAAAGCCCCGCGTTCAGGTGCGATCCGGCACCTGGTGCAGCCTGATCG
>CAXTCV010000204.1:0-6638 GCA_964242725.1 uncultured Methylobacterium sp. | reverse complement strand
GCTGATCACCGAGATGGTCGACGCCGACATCAAGCGCCTCAGCGCCAACGCCTGAGTGGCTTCACCGTTTGTCGAGACCGTCATCATCGGACCGGATGTCGGCGCGGTCGCCCTCGACGAGGTTCTTCGTACCAAGCGAGGGGACTGATATTGGGTGGCCGCCCGGCACATGGTCTGATGGGCTCGCGGCGGGATTGGACAGCATGACGACCGGACACCACACAACCGAAGACTATGCCTTCGCTCAGGCCGAGTTCTATACGCACCGGCGGACACTCGCTGGATACGTCGCGCTCCTGTCGGAAGCCGCCCGGTTGCTGCGCGATCACACAGACCGCGTGACCGTTGCCGGCGTCGGCCTCTCGGCACCGCGGCTCGGATCGGCCGTGATCGACGGGCAAGCCCTGCCCACTCCTGGCGACATCCAGCGCCTGCTGGTGCTTTACCGCGGCGCCTATGATCGACTGCGCGCGACCTGGGACGGGCTGCCGCCGCCCGCGCGCGATGGCCTCAGACCGCCCCCTTCCGACCTGCCGACCTTGCAGCCCGCAGAGGGGTGAGGGTTGGCGGGTCTGGCCTCGCAGCGCCAGGTCGACCGCGGCCGGATCATCGTCCAAGACGAGGCTTCGGGCCACGCCCAAACTCGATGCGGCCCGGCCTGGACTGATCTCCAGAACCGGTCGCGGACGTCTTGAAGGCTGCGGCGTTGCAGCCGGTCGGAGGCGCCGGTATCAGTTGCGCCCGTTTTGAAGTTCGGGACAACATGGACGACTCGCAGCACCCCAACCTGTCGGCATCAGTCGGTCCCGAGGCGGCCGCGCCCGACGCGCAGGCCGAGATCGATCCGATAACCCGGGCGATACGGGAATCCGGGCTGTTCGACGCCGTCTGGTACGCAGCGCGGCATCCCGAGGCGGATGACCCGCTCGCGCATTATGCCCGCCACCAGAACCACATGGAAATCGACCCCAATCCCCTGTTCGATACCGAGTGGTACCTGCGCAAGCACCCCGAGGCAGCCGCACCCGGCCAGACCGCGTTTCTGCACTATCTGGACAACGGCTCGCGGCCGGGCGTCGATCCGGGGCCGCTGTTCGACAGCGCGTGGTATGCCGCCAAGCATCCGGACGTCGCGACCGGGGACGGCACGCTCCTGCGGCACTTCCTGCGTACCGGTGCAGGGCTGGGCTACGATCCGAACCGGCTGTTCGACACGTCCTGGTACCGCGAGCAGGCGAGGGAGGCCGGGGAGAACCCGATCCTACACTACCTCGCGCGCGGCGCCGCGGCGGAACTCGATCCGCACCCGGCCTTCGACACGTCGTGGTACTTCCTGTGCAACGACGACGTCGCCGCGGGCGGCAAGAACCCGCTGCACCACTTCCTGCGCGACGGCGGCTTCGAGGGCCGCAAGGCGCATCCCCTGTTCGACGCCGCATGGTATCTGCGTCAGCGCCCCGATGTCGGCGAGGCGGGTCTCAATCCGCTTCTGCACTTCCTCGCGAATGGTGGCCGCGAAGGGGTCGACCCACACCCGTTTTTCGCGAGCGCCTGGTACCTCGCCCGCCACCCGGAGGTCGCGGCCCAAGGCGAGAACCCGCTCGTCCACTACCTGCGCATCGGAGCGCGGCTCGGCTACGATCCGCATCCGCTGTTCGACACCGCTTGGTACCGGGCAACCTTCCAAGACACGCGTGAGAACGCGCTGCTCGACTATCTCAGCCGCGACCCGGAGGATGGCGCCGAGCCGCACCCGCTGTTCGACTCCCCCTGGTACCTTGAGCAGGTGCCGGATGTCGCGGAAGCCGGAATGAATCCCGCGATCCATTACCTCACCGACGGGGCACGGGCGGCGTTGAGCCCGCACCCGTTGTTCGACCCGACGCACTACCTGCGGCAGGTACCCGACGCTGCCGACGCCCGGGCCAATCCGCTGCTGCACTATCTGAAGGATCGCGGCGAGACGGATCCGCATCCGCTGTTCGACGCTTCGTGGTATCTGGCGCGCAATCCGGGCGCGCGGGGCCTGAACCCGCTCCTGCATTATCGGATGCGCGGGGCCGCGCTCGATCCCCACCCGCTGTTCGACGCCGCCTTCTACCTGTCCCGCAACGCGGATCTCGTCGAGACCGGCCGCAGCCCGCTCGCGCATTTCATCGAGGGAGGGGCCGCGGAGGGGCGCGACCCGTGCCGGCTGTTCGACACCTCCTGGTACCTTGAGCGCAACCCGGACGTGGCCGCCTCCGGACAGAATCCCCTGGTTCACTTCCTCGGCGACGGCGGACGCGAGGGGCGCGACCCCCATCCTCTGTTCGACATCGGCTGGTATCGCTCGCGCGTCCCCGGCCTCGGCGACCTCAACCCGCTGGTACATTACCTCGCGCACGGCATCCGGGCCTGCGCCGAACCCAACCCGCTCTTCGACGCCGCATGGTATCGGGCGCGCCATCCGGAACTCGGCCCCGACGCGGATCCGCTCGTCGACTACATCGAGCGCGGCGTCCACATCGGCTCCGAGCCGCACCCGCTGTTCGACGGCGGCTGGTACCTACAGACCTATCCGGAATTGGTCGACGCCTACGAGACGCCGCTGCACCATTACTTGCGCTTGGGGGTCGCGGAAGGCCGGGACCCGAGCCCGGATTTCTCGACCAGCTGGTACCTCGAGCGCCACCCGGACGTGGCGCGCGCAGGCCTCAATCCGCTCGCCCATTTCGCGGCCGCCGGCCGGGGTGAGGGCCGGGCGCCGCTACCGCTCGAGGCCCTCCACGCCCGCCGCGTCGCCGCGGAGCGGATGGCGCTGGCCGCCGAGATCCAGGACATCCACCGGCATATCGGGCTGATGGTCGTGCAACCCACCTTCGTCGTGCTGATCGACGGCGCGGGCGGGGAGGGGACCGGGCGGACAGGGGCGTCGCTCGATCGGCAGATCTACGGGCGCGCGCTCGCCTGCGCGACGCGCGAGGCAGCGCTCGATGCGCTGCGGGACCGGGAGGAGGCCTACCTGCTGTGGTTAGAGGATGGGGACGAGTTGCCGCCTCGCGCCCTGTACGACCTCGCCTGCGACATCAACCGCGTCCCCGGTGCAGACCTGATCTACGGCGACGAGGAGGTCAGGGGCCCGCGCGGGATCCTGCCGTTCTTCAAGCCCGGGTGGAGCCCGGACTACCTCGAAAGCTACGACTATGTCGGCCGGGCCGCCTGCTACCGCGGCGCGGCGGTGGCCGAGTTTCTGGGCGCGGCGCGCAGCCCCTTCGAGCTGACCCTGCGCCTCGGCGAGGCGGGCGCCAGGATCAGGCACCTGCGTCGGATCCTGCTGCGCGGCCCGGACCGGCGCTACGGCGCGCACGAGACCGAGCGCGCGCTGATCGGCGAGCACTTGGCGCGGACCGGGCGCGCGGGCGCGCGCGTCGAGGTCGCTGCCGGCGCACGCCGCTACGCGATAGCGCCGGGTCCGCGCGACGAGACCGTCTCGGTCGTGACCCTGCTGGCGCTGGGCGCCGCCGGCGAGGAGGCGCGCGCGGTCGAGGCCTTCCTCGGACGGCTCGCGGCGATCCGCGAGGAGTCGAGCCACGCCCAACTCGACCTGATCGCGGTGCTCGACCGGGAGGCCGGAGCTGCCGGGACAGCGGCGCTCCGGGCGGCCGGGTGCCGGGCCGTCGTCGCACCCGAAGACGGGGCCGATGTGGTCCAGCGGCTGAACGTCGGCGCCCGGGCGGCATCCGGTGAAGTCCTGCTGTTTCTCAACCCGGATCTGGAGCCGGTCGAGCGACACTGGATCGAGCGCATGTTGATCCAGGTCGCAAAGCGCGCCGTCGGCGCGGTCGGCGCACGTTTGGTCGACGGTGACGGGCAATTCCGTCACGCCGGCATCGTGGCGAATGCGGGCATGCCGGAGTCCGTTCGGGAGGGTAATGGCGGGCCCGAGGGCTACTTCTTCAGCGCGACCGCCGCCCGGAACTTCCTGGCCGTCAGCGGAGAGTGCCTGATGACCCGGACCGAGACCTTCCGCGCGGCCGGCGGCTTCGACCCGGATCTCGGCGCGGCGCTCTGGGATGTCGGCTATTGTCTCGGGCGGCGCGCGGCCGGCCAGCGGATCGTCTACGAACCGGGTGCGATCCTCGCCGATACCGGCCCCCGACGGGCGCCGCGGGCGCGCGCTGGCGAGACCGAGCACTTCACCCGGCGCTGGGGCGCACGGATCGCGCACGATCCCTATTACAACGAGGGTGTCCTGCGCCTCGGGCCGCCGAATTACGACGGGCGACCGCTGCCCTGAGGTTCGACGCGCGAGTTTACGGGACCGGCCGGTTCGATTAGTCCGCTCACCGAGACCAATCACGTGCCGCCGCCGTCCGCCGTCATCAACGCCAAGCTGTCATGAGTCCGACCGACCCGATTCACGCGATCGCCCCCGCAGCGCCGGCCGCGGCCGCGACACTCCTGAGCCGAAAGGTAGCGTGATGGCGCCCACCTTCACCTGGGGCAGGCGGGGCGGCCTGACCGGGCTCGGCCGCACCGTCGGCCGGGGGATCGCCCGCACCGGCGTCGGGCGCAGCCTGCGCGCCGGCCTCCTCCAGGGCAGCGGCATCCTGAGCGGGCTCGACGGCCTCTACTACCGTTGGGCGGGCGAACCGGACACCCGCGCGAGCCGCAATCCGCTGGTGCGCTTGGCCGCTCGCGGCGGCCTGCCGCCCTCGACCGATCCCGCCACCGAGGCGGACCAGATCGCGGCGCTCGCGCCCCATTTCGACGCCGCCTTCTACGAGAGCTGGTACGGCATCGCGGGCGAGGCGGGGCTGCGGGATTATCTCCGCATCGGCTGGCGCCAGGGCCGGGACCCGCGGCCGGATTTCTCGACCGCAGAGTACCTCGCCGCGCGTCCCGCCCTGGCGCGTAGCGACATCAACCCGTTCCTGCACTATGTGAAAACTCTGCGAGACCGGGGCATCCGCGCGATCCCGAGGCCGGACGCCCGTCGCGCCGCGCGCCTCGCCCGGCGCCTCGTCGACGGCGACTACTATCTCGCGGGCAATCCCGACCTGAAGGCAGCGGGCGTCGACCCCGGTAGCCATTACATGGCGTCCGGCTGGCGCGAGGGTCGGGACCCGTCGCCCGAGTTCGATGTCCCGTACTACTGTCTGAGCCGGGGCATCAGCTACGCCGCGGAGAACCCGCTGCTGCACTACGTGTCGCACGGCGGCAAGGCGCGGCCGTCGGGCGAGGACGAGGCGGTCGCGTTCCAGATCGAGACGATCGCGCCCTATTTCGATGCTACCTATTATCGCGGCCGCGACGACGACCGCCCCGACGAGACGATCCTGCGCGCCTACGCCGCTGGGGAGTGGCGACGGATGCGCAGCCCGCGTCAAGACTTCGACCCGGCCGGCTACGTGCAGGGGCGTGCGGAGAACCGCGCGGTGCGCGGCGACCCGTTCTTCCGCTACGTCGCCGAGACGCTGCTCTCGGGTGAGAAGCCGTTCGAGGCCCCCGGTCAGATCAGCTTCCCTGCCATCGATGACGAGTGGTACCGGTCGACCTATGCCGACGTGCGCGGCAGCGGCGTCCGGCCGTACGTGCATTTCGCGAGCGCTGGGTGGCGGGAGGGCCGCGACCCGGGACCGCGGCACTCGACGCTCTACACGCTGCTGCGCGTCTGCGGGTTCCGCCCGGAGCGGCCACCGGTGGAGGACACCGGCTGGATCGCCCAAATCGGCCGCGAGCCGGTCGACCGCGAAACCTACCTGCGCCTGCAGGCGGCGTTGGCGGCGCTGCATTTCGATCACGCCTTCTACCGCCGGCGCTACGGCGTGGCCGACGACGTCGACGCGATCCGCGATTATTGCGAGCTCGGCTGGCGGACGGGACGCAACCCGCGCGCGGATTTCAACGGGCAGGACTACCTCGACCAGCACGGCTACGTGCTGGAGACCGGGGTGGCGCCGTTCGTCCACCATCTCGCCACCGCGCTGATGCTCGGCGCCGACATCGGCGCGGGCTTCGATCCGCGCTACGGTACGCCGCCCTCCGAGGAGGACGACGCGCTGATGGACGAAGCTCTGCTGATGGAGCCGTACTTCGACGCCGCCTTCTACGCCAAGCGCTACCCGGACGTAGCCGGCGCGCGCGGGGGCCCGCTCGCCCATTTCGTCGCCCACGGCCAGCACGAGGGCCGGCTCCCGAACAAGCATTTCTCCTACGACTTCTACGGCAAGGCCTACGGCCACCTGCTTGCGGCGGGCGAATCGCCGTTCCTGCACTACGTCCGCACCGGGCGCGCGGCCGGGCTGATGGCCTCGGCCGAGGATCTCGGCACGTGGCCGGCCATGACCGCGCCCGAACCGCAGGAATGGGAGGGTCTGCCCCAGGCCCTGCCGGTCGCGCTGGCCGACGTCGTCGTGATCATGCCGATCTACAAGGGACGCGGCGAGACGCTTCGTGCCATCCACGCGTGCCTCGCGGCCCGGCAGAGGACCCGGTTCACGCTGCTGGCGATCAACGATCGCTCCCCCGACCCGGAACTCACCGCGGAGCTGGCCGACCTCGCCCGCCGCGGCCTGTTCCACCTCGTCGAGAACGAGCGCAACCTCGGCTTCGTCCGCTCGGTCAACCGCGGCCTGTCCCTGCGTCAGGGCAAC
>CAXTCV010000203.1:0-6640 GCA_964242725.1 uncultured Methylobacterium sp. | reverse complement strand
TTGACCTGGTTCGGGAAGTCCGACCGGCCCGTGCAGATCATCGCGTCGGGCCGCTCCTTCTCGGCGAGATCCGGCATGATCTCCGGGTAGGGATTGGCCAGCGCCATGATCAGCGGCTTGTCGGCCATCTCCTTGAGGTATTCGGGCTTGAGGACGCCGCCGGCGGAGAGGCCGATGAACACGTCCGCCCCCGGGATGACCTCGGCGAGCGTCCGCTTGTCGGTCTCCTGGGCGTAGATGTCCTTCCAGCGGTCCATCAGTTCCGGGCGGCCCTTGTAGACCACGCCTTTGATGTCGGTGACCGTGATGTTCTCCCGGGTCGCGCCCAGCGACACGAGCAGGTTCAGGCAGGCCAGGGCCGCCGCGCCCGCCCCGGACGTGACGATCCGGACGTCCGAGAGGGTCTTGCCGGCGAGTTCGAGGCCGTTGAGCACGGCCGCCGCCACGATGATGGCCGTGCCGTGCTGGTCGTCGTGGAAGACCGGGATATTCATCCGCGCCCGGCACTGCTCCTCGACCTCGAAGCACTCCGGCGCCTTGATGTCCTCGAGATTGATGCCGCCGAATGTCGGTTCCAGGGCGCAGACTACGTCCACGAGCTTGGACACGTCCTTCTGGTCGACCTCGATATCGAACACGTCGATGCCGGCGAATTTCTTGAACAGGACCGCCTTGCCCTCCATCACGGGCTTGGAGGCGAGGGGGCCGATATCACCGAGACCCAGGACCGCCGTTCCGTTGGTGAGCACCGCCACGAGGTTCTGGCGGATGGTGAGGGTCGCGGCTTCCTGCGGATCATCGTAGATCGCCATGCAGGCCGCGGCCACGCCGGGGGAATAGGCGAGCGCGAGGTCGCGTTGATTGCCGAGCGGCTTGGTCGCCTGGATCTCGAGCTTCCCGGGCTGCGGCAGGCGGTGGTAGACGAGCGCCCCGGCCTTGAGGTCCTCGGACATGTTATCGGCCATCGCCCACGCTCCCACTCACCCGCTTTCCCGAGGACGACGCGGTCGCGCATCGCACGGGCACGCGTCTTGATCGGTCTGTTGCACCGGCTGCGCAGGGGGCGCAACCCGCACAACGAGACCCGGATCCATCTCGCCAGGCTGGCGGGGACCTACGGCTTCTCCATAGGCCCCTACTCGTATGGGCGTCCCAAAGTCCGCTTCCCCGAGAGTGGGCGGCGGCTGACGATCGGCCGCTATTGTTCCATCGCCGACAAGGTCGAAATCCTGCTCGGCGGCGACCATCGGCTCGACTGGGTGTCCACCTACCCGTTCGCGGCGATGCGCGGGCTGTTTCCGGACGCACGGGCGCCGGAGGATTTTCACGCCTCCCGGGGCGACGTGGTGATCGGCCACGATGTCTGGCTCGGGTCGGGCTGCATGATCCTCTCGGGCGTCACGATCGGCCCCGGGGCCGTGGTGGCGGCCCGGGCCGTGGTCGCCCGCGACGTGCCGCCCTACGCGGTGGTGGCGGGCAACCCGGCGCGGGTGGTGCGGCACCGCTTCGCCCCGGAAACCGTGGAGGCCCTGGTGGCGACGGCGTGGTGGGACCTGCCGCACGCGGACGTGACCCGGCTCGTGCCGCTGCTGCAGAGCGGCGACGTGGCCGGCCTGATCGCGGCCGCGGGCGGCGTTGCGGGCCGGCAGGGGATTGCGTAATCCGCTGCCCACCTTCGCCGCTCACGCCGAACCCGGAGCCAGACCATGTCCGACCTCGCGCTGCCCGACCGCCTCTCGGTCAACCCGGACAGCCCGTATTACGACGCGGCCCTGCTGGAGCGCGGCATTGGCATCCGCTTCAAGGGCGTCGAGAAGACCAATGTCGAGGAGTATTGCGTGAGCGAGGGTTGGGTGCGGCTTTCCGCCGGCAAGACCCTGGACCGGGCCGGCAACCCGATGACGGTGAAGCTGAAGGGCCCGGTGGAGCCCTATCTCCGCGACGCGGCGGACGCGGAATGAGATTCAGGCGGGCTCATCGCTCCAGCGGGAACGGGGTGGATTCCCAGTAGGGCTCGAGTTCCGTTCCCCGGACGTTGGCCGCCTCCCATGCGTGCAGGATCTTGGCCAATGCGGGGCGATCGCCCGCCATGAGGGGTTCCGCCACCGCGGCAAGTTGCAGTCGCCAGCGATCTGCTCGCGTCCCTGGCGGGAACGACTTGCCGGTGTGCCACCGCTGTCGTTCGTGCCAAATCGCTTGCGCGGCGTCGAGGTTGCCGGCCGCGATGTGAACGATCATGCGGTCTTCGTAGGGCTCGTCGTGGACCGTATGGGGCCTCGGCGGCAGCGTGGCGTAGCCTTCCGGAGTTCCATAGCGAGCGAGTCTCGGAAGCGCGACAGCCTCCATCACCGCGACCGCCTCCGGTACCATCGTCGGGTCAGACCAAAGCCAAAACCGTTCCGCGGCTGTCGGAGGCCGATCCAAAGCTTCGAAGTATGTCCCTATGGCGATATCTCCGCTCAATCCCGCGAGATAGAGGACGGACAGAAACAATCTCGGCCAGCAGCAGTCTGGATCGGAGCTCCGCTCTATAAAAATGCCGCGCGCTATATGACGAACAGGCGTTTCAATCACGAAGCGACTGCTCGTCTGCACGAGTTGCGGATGTCTCTTTCTCAGCTCGCGAAAGATCGGCCGGACCTGACGCGAGTTTGTCATACTGACGGCTTTATCTCGATTAGGATGTATCGTGGTACACCTGGGTAACGCCTCTGCACAACAGTGACAACATCGACGGCGCGTCCTCCCCTGAGATAAGCATCTCCTGTTTTGTGATCGTAGACGCATACGGTCGATGGTCGTGAGTGCTCCAGCACGTCCAACCTTACGGATCCTCTTGCACCGTACTTCGCATCTGTACCGGAGGATGCGTCATAGGATGTCTCGGCGACGAAATCTGGATCTTTCATCGCGTTAATTTTTCCGGCAATTCCAGCGTGGACTTTGTTGCCGAAATCTCGCCCATCGAAGTAATTGCCCGTCGCTCTGACATCGGCAGCCACCTCATTTGCAATAGCTTGGACCTCTCTGTTACGTGGACACAACTGATCGAGCTCTGATTGCCCTACGCCTCCGACCCACATGGCTCGATCATCGTACGCGTCGCCTGGAATGTATTCGCTCGCCGGACCGGCAAAGATAGCTTTTCGGTCTTCACTGTTTCGCCCGGACAAAGTTGAAAAGAGAGATCCCGCGGCCTCGAGCGTTTTCGCGAATCGCCGGGCCAATTCATCGGATGGCCGTGGCCGTCCTCGGGCCAGTTGGACGAACGCTTGCGGCTCGGCCCCATCCTGGGTGAGTCGGCTGCGGGCCAGAATCTCACCGCTGTCGCCATCGCGGATCGTCTGGGTGAGACCGGAAGTCTCGAAGACCGTGCGTGTCCCGTCCGGTCCGGTGACCGTGTGCTGCTCGTCTCAGTCCGTATGCGGTTTGGCTCGGATCCGGACCGAAAGAACCCGTGATCCATCTTCCAGCACAGCGTCTTCTGTTTGCAATGAAGCCTCGGAGGCGCCGTCTGTACCCTCCGAAACCCAGCGGCCGCCATCGGACTGCCCGGCTGGCGCGCGCGGCTGGTCGAGTCGGTACTTGCGACGCAAAACGCGATCGAGCCGGATCAGCTTAACCCCGACAGCAAGGCCAGCGAGTTCCGCGCGAAGGGCGCCAACCTCCTGGGCGTGACGATCGTTTGTGAGTCGCGACATCGCCCCTGCCCCGTTTGGACAAAAAACCTATCACTTGACGCAAGACATGTTAATGTATTCCTATCTTGGTGCTGGCCGCTTTTCCTGACAAGGGTCTTTGGTCGCGCGAGCCGCGTAGTCCCGTTGGGCTGCCGCGATCATCGCTTCAAGCTGACGGATCCGCTTCGGCGTGGCCACGACCAGGCTGGTTACGACCTCCGGATGGCTCCGCCGCTGCCGCGGCCGGCGGGCATGGTTGGACAGGCGAAGGGTGGCGTCCTGGCCCGGGAGCGCGAGGTAGAGGCTGTCGCCACGCTCGTTCCGTGCGACCACCCTGAAGCCCTGCGCTTCCAGCAGTTCCGCCACCAACGCCAGGGCTGCGGCGGGCGAGAGCAGCCTGTCGTGAGCACTCACGGCCCCGCCGGCTCGATCGTGCCGATGCGCCGCCGCCCGAGCGCCCGCGCCTTCAGCGCCAGGGCCGGCCGCTCGATCCCGTACCAGGACAGGGCCGCCACCGGCAGGGTTACCACGAGGGCAGGGGCCAGCAGTGCGACTCCGGAGAATTCCGGCCACAGGGTGTGCAAGGTCTGCTGCACCGGCCAGCCATAGAGATAGATCCCGTAGGACAGGTCCGCGGGCGGATCGAACAGCCCCCGCGCCAGGGGTCCGAGGGCGAGCCAGACGACGCCGTAGGCCTCCGCCAGGAACAGCAGGGCCGGATAGGCCGGCGTCCGTGCCAAAACGAAGGCCCCGAAGGCGAGGCAGGCGAGGGCGGCCCCCGAGACCCGCAGCCGCTCGCGCCAGAGATAGAGGCCCGCACCCGCCGCGAAGATCAGCGGCAGGCGCAGGGCGGTCTCGATGCCCTTGGGCAGATCGGAACCCCGCAGCCCGCTCATGATGGAGAGCGCCAGCGCGAGCCCCACCACGATCAGCAGCGCCAGCCAACGCCGCCGGAGCAGCCCGCACAGGGCGGCAACGAGAACGCCGAGGTAGCAGAGGACCTCGTATTTCAGCGTCCAGACCGTCCCGAGCGGCGCCCGATAGGGGTTGGCCTCGAAGACCCCGGGGAGGGCGGCGTTGCTCTTGAAGGTCGTCAGCGTGCCGCGGATGAACGACCACAGGCCCGGTTCGCGCAGGTACTCGGCGAGCGGCAGACGGGTCAGCGCCGCGCCGAGCCCCAGCGACACCACGAGCGTCGCCGCCACGAGCCCGGGTAGGATCCGCAGGGTCCGGGCGATCGCATAATCGCGGATCCCGCGCCGATCGCAGCTTAGGGTGACCAGGAAACCCGACACGGCGAAGAACCCATTCACCGCCTGCTCACCCAATGTGTAGCCGGTGAGTCGGGCCAGGGGTTCGTCGCCGGCCGCACCGGTCGCGACGCTGAACGCATGGGACACGACCACCGCCAGGGCCAGGGCCAGCCGCAGGCCGGTGAAGCCGTTGCGCCCGGCACCGAGGGCGGCCGCGATGGTCGGTGCGCTCATCCGGGCAGTCCCTCGCGGGCCAGCGCGTCCCGGCCGCGCAGGAAGGCGAGGGCGCCGGCCGCCGAGCCGCCGTAGCGCTCGACGCCCGCCCGGCGCAGGACCAGGGCCGAGAGCAGCGCCTTCGGCAGGTTGGTCATCAGGGTCGCGGGGCTCGGATCGGGCAGGCCGTATTTGCGGCTGACATAGGCCCGCGACCAGGCCTGGTGCCAGCGCGTGCGGAATACGCGGCCCCGCTCCGGCGCCGAGGACCGGCCGCGGCCGTGCAGCGCCTCGGCGCCGTGGACATGGACGAGGGCGCGGCCGGCATCGGCGACGCGCCGGCACAGGTCGTCATCCTCGTAGAACAGGAAGATGCGCTCGTCGAAGCCGCCGAGGTCAAGGAACAGGCGGCGCGGCATCATCAGGCAGGCCCCGGAGAGGAACGGCGCGCAGGCATCGCCCTGCGGCAGGGCGAGGCGGCCGCCGGGATTGGTGAGATAGGGCGCGAGGAGCGAGCGCGGCTGGAAGAAGAAGCGTCCGTCGGATTCGACCAGCCGCGGCGCGAAGAGGCCCGCATCCGGCCAGGACCGGGCGGCCTGAAGCAGGGCATCCACCGCCCCGGGGCGCAGGATCACGTCCGGATTGACGATGAGGACGTGCTCCGCCGTCCCGGCGGCCCGGACGCCCTGGTTGTTGGCCCGGCCGTAGCCCTCGTTGCGGGCGTTGCGGATCACCGCGGCGCCGGCGGCCTCCGCGACCGCCCCCGAGGCATCCCGGCTGGCATTGTCGACCACGATCGCCGGGACGTGCTGACCGGCCAGCGCCGCGAGGCACGCGGGCAGCACCGCGGCGCTGTCATGCGCCACGACGATCGCGACGAGGCTCGCCACCGCGCGGCGGATCTAGCCGGGTCTCAGGCCTTCTTCTCGGGCAGGTTGAGGCGAATGTGCAGCTCACGCAGCTGCTTCGCCGTCGCCTCGGAGGGCGCGCCCATCATCAGGTCCTCGGCGCGCTGGTTCATGGGGAACAGCACCACCTCGCGGATGTTCGGCTCGTTGCAAAGGAGCATGACGATGCGGTCGACTCCCGGGGCGATGCCGCCGTGCGGCGGGGCGCCCATGCGCAGGGCGTTCAGCATGCCGCCGAACTTCTGCTCCAGGACCTCGTGGCCATAGCCCGCGATGGCAAACGCCTTCTCCATCACATCCGGCCGGTGGTTCCGGATCGCTCCGGAGGACAGCTCCACGCCGTTGCAGACGATGTCGTACTGGAAGGCCTTGATCCCGAGGATTTTCTTGGTGTTGGGTCCGTCTTCGCCTTCGGAGGCGAGGGCGTCGAGGTCGAGCCCCAAAAATTCCTCACGGTCGATGTTCGGCATCGAGAAGGGATTGTGGGAGAAGTCGATCCGCTTCTCCTCCTCGCTCCATTCGTACATCGGAAAGTCGGTGATCCAGCAGAACGCGTACTGGTCCTTGTCGCACAGGCCCAGCTCGT
>CAXTCV010000202.1:1596-6647 GCA_964242725.1 uncultured Methylobacterium sp. | reverse complement strand
TGCATCCCGAGGATTTCGACCGCCACGCCCGGGTCGTCGCCGAGGCCTTCGACGCCCGGGCGCCGTTCACCGTGGAGTTCCGCCTGCGCCGGCACGACGGCGTCTACCGCTGGCTGCTCGACACCGCGCGCCCCCTCGTGGAGGACGGGCGGTTCCAGGGCTACCTCGGCTCGTGCTTCGACATCACCGACCGCAAGCACGCCGAAGAGAATATCGAGCACGCCCTGGCCGAGAAGGAGACGCTGCTCGCCGAGGTCTATCACCGCGTCCGCAACAACCTGCAGGTGATGGTCAGCCTGATCGGCCTGTACGGCCGGGCGGCGCCGGATGCCTGCCGCGGCAGCTTCGAGGCCCTGGGCCAGCGGGTCCGGGCGATCGCGCTGGTGCAGCAGCACCTCCACGAGGCGCCGCACATCGCCTCCATCGACCTCAAGGACTACCTGCACCGGCTGGCCTCCGGCCTCGGGCAGCTCCGCCGGGCCGGACGCATCGGCGTCCAGGTCGAGGGGTCCGGCAACGGGCTCGTGGAGCCCCGCACCGCCAACGCGCTGGGCATGATCGTGGCCGAGATCGTCGCCGAGTGCCTGGACGCCACCGCCGAGCACGTCGCCTGCTCCATCTGCATCGGCATGGAGGCCGAGGCGGGCCAGCCGCTGCGCCTGTCGATCGTCTCCGGGGTGAGCGAGATGGCCGCCTCCGGCCGGCCCAACGTCCCGAAGCTCGGCCCCCGCCTCATCGCCGCCTACGCGGCGCAGGCCGAGATCGCCGTGTCGGGCGACGCCTCGCCGGTCGATCCCCTGAAGCTCATCCTCCCGCCCACCTCGGTGGCGGCGCAATGAGGGCCCGCGTCGCTGGAGGCCGTCGCCACCGCCGCGCGGCCGGCCTATAGCGGCCCAGACGTTTCCCGGATCCGGACGACCATGCTTCCCCCGATCGGCACCATCATCGACAATTTCGAGATCGTCGACGACGACGACATGCGGCTGGAATACCTGATCGAGCTCGGCCGCGCCCTGCCGCCGATGCCGGACGCCCTGCGGACCGAGGCCAACCGGGTCCACGGCTGCGAGAGCCAGGTCTGGATCGACACCGCCGTCGAGGACGCCGCGGCGGACCGGCGCCTGGTGCTGCAGGGCTTCAGCGATTCCTTCATCGTCCGCGGCTTCGTCGCCCTGATGGTGGCGCTCTACACGGGCAAGACCCCGCGCGAGGCGGCCGAAACCGACGGGCTCGACCTGTTCCGGCAGCTCCGCTTCGGCTCCCACGTCACTTCGAAGCGGTCCAACGGCGTGCGGTCCATGGCCGAGCGGATCCACCGCGACGCCGTCCGGCTCGCCGCGGCGGGCTGAACGCACCGCGGGCTCATCCCGGACCTCGATGCGCTTGCCTCATCGAGGTCCGCCCGCGCAACGGCGTGGCGGCGGCCGTCCGCCGGACCTCGCGGAGCGGATCCGTGAGACCTGGCCTCACGCCTGCCACAGGCGCAGACGGGCTTGCTCCGGCCCCGTGGCCTCGCCCTCGAGGCCGTAATGCTCGGCCAGGCGCCCGAGGGCGATGCGCGCCACGACCTTGGCCGAGCGTGCCGGCCAGCGCCGCTCGACCTCGATCCGCTCCAAACCCTTCAGGAAGCCGCAGAGATCGATCAGGAGGCCGGACAGGTCGCTCCCGACCGCATCGAGGGCGCCGCGCACCCGCTGCCGGGCCGCGATCACGTGGTCGGCCGCGGCGGCCGGGTCGCGCGGGCCGCCGCCATCGACCCGGGGGGCGCCGGGATCGCTCCCCATCCGGGGCAGCAGCGCGGCGGCGTTCATGTCCCGCCGGAGGCGCTCGCCGGCCTCGAAGGCGGCCGCGTCGATCAGCGGCGCGCCGTCCCGGCCGCGGCGGCGCACCATCCAGGCGAGCGGGTTCTCGGACGCGTTGCGCAGGATCGGTCCCCCGTCCCCCGCCACCACCGCGAGGTCCTGGTGCTGCGCGGCGAAGGCCCTGTCGCCCGGCATGGCCTGCCGGCGCAGGCGCGCCCGCCCGGCGGCGCTGATCGTCAGCCGCGTGCCGGCCGGGTCCCATTCCGCGAGGTCGGCGGCGGCGAGGGCCCGGCCGGACGCGACCGCGAAGCGCCCGCTCCCCACCGAGATGCCGTCGCCGCCGCGCCGAACCAGCAACGCCTCCTCAGCCAGGGGATCGGGCCGGGCATAGGCCCCCGCCTCGCCGAGCCGCGCCAGAAGGCGGGCCGCCTCCAGCGGCAGGCCTGCGGGCCGTCCCCGGTCCCGCTTCGGCCGCGCGGTCTCGGCACCCCGCTTCCTGGCCGATTTGTTCATGGTTTGTTCCTAGTTGCTGCGGTGAACTCGGGAGCGCCCGCACCCTGTCAGGAAAATTCATAAAGTCAAGGTTTTTTTGCCTAAACCGGGATCGGCGCCGTCACGCCGTCCCGGCCGGACCGGTCGGCGGCTGGCGGAGGATCTCGGCGATCTCGTCCTCCGATTTGCCGCGCACCGCGTAGCCCATCGCCTCGAAGCGCTCGACCAGCGCTTCGCTCGTGGTCGCCGAGCGCGCCGCCCAGTCCGCGAGCATGTCGTTCACCTGCTGCAGGTCCCGCTGGGGATCCTCGTCCTGCGAATCGGCCTGCGTGTCGGGGATCGCGACCATGTCGGTACCTCGGCGTCGAAGCGGCGACCGTGATCCACGCCACGGTCCGGGCATCAACGCCCGAGGTCGGGACAGGCTCCCGCCGGCCCTGCGCCGCGCCGTCTTGCATCCCGGCGCCCGGCGGGACACATGCCCTCACCCGCACCTGACGGGACCCGACGGGAGAGACGATGACCGACATCGGCCACGGCCTGCGCGCGCAATCCACCGGGGCGCCGGTCGCCGAGATCCGGCCGCGGCACTTCAGCGTCCACGGGCAGGCGATCACCGATCCCTACGCGTGGCTGAAGGCCGAGAACTGGCAGACGGTCCTCAAGGACCCCGCCGCGCTGCCCGCGGACATCGCCGCCTATCTCAGGGCGGAGAACGCCTACGCGGATGCGGCCCTGGCCGAAACCGCGGCGCTGCGCCAGCGGCTCGTCGCCGAGATGCGCGGGCGGATCCAGGAGGACGAGAGCGGCGTCCCGGACCCCGACGGGCCGTTCGCCTATTACACGCGGCACCGGGAGGGCGGCCAGCACCCGCTGATCTGCCGGCGGCCGGCGACGGCGCCCGACGTGCCGCGGGCCGGGCCGGACCCGGACGAGACGATCCTGATCGACGGCGACCGCGAGGGCGAAGGCCTGCCGTTCTTCGAGATCGCCGCCGCGGTGCATTCCGACGACCATGCCCGGCTCGCCTGGAGCGCCGACACCAAGGGCTCGGAACTCTACACGATCCGGGTCCGCGACCTCGCCACGGGGCTCGACCTCGACGACCGGGTCGAGGCGACCTCCGGCGAGGCGGTCTGGGCCGGGGACGGCGACAGCTTCTGGTACGTGGCGCTGGACGCCAATCACCGCCCCGCCAAGGTGATGCGCCACCGCCTCGGCACCGCGCAGACGCAGGACGAGCCCGTCTACACGGAAGCCGATGCCGGCTACTTCGTCCATATCGGCCGGACCCAGTCCGGGGCGTTCCTCGACGTGACGGCGAGCGACCACGAGACCGCGGAGGTCCGGCTGCTCGACCGGCACGCCCCCGCCGGGCCCCTGCGCCTCGTGCAGCCGCGCGAGCCGCTGCTGATCTACGGCGTCGAGCACCGGGGCGACCGGCTGTACATCCGCACCAACGCGGACGGGGCCGAGGACTTCAAGATCGTCACCGCGCCGCTCGACGCCCCGGGCCGCGCCAACTGGACCGACCTCGTGCCGCACCGGCCGGGGGTGATGATCCGGCACCTGCACCTGCTCTCGGACCACCTGATCCGGCTCGAGATCGAGAATGCCCGGCCGCGGATCGTCGTGCGCGACCTCGCCAGCGGCGCCGAGCACAGCGTCGCCTTCGCCGAGGAGGCCTACGCCCTCGGGCTCCGGTCCGGGCTCGCCTTCGACACGGCGACGATCCGCTTCGTCTACTCGTCCATGACGACCCCGTCGGAGACCTGGGACTACGCCTGCGACAGCCGGGACCGGACCCTGCGCAAGCGCCAGGCGGTGCCGAGCGGGCACGACCCGGCCGCCTACGTGACCCGGCGGCTCTTCGCCACCGCCCCGGACGGCGCGCAGGTGCCGATCTCGCTGCTGCACCGGCGCGACCTCCCCCTGGACGGTTCGGCGCCGCTGCTGCTCTACGGCTACGGCTCCTACGGCACGCTGATGCCGGCCGGGTTCCGGACGAACCTGCTGAGCCTCGTCGACCGGGGCTTCGTCTACGCCATCGCGCATATCCGGGGCGGCACCGAGAAGGGCTGGCGCTGGTATCTCGACGGCAAGCGCGCGAAGAAGCCCAACACCTTCACGGACTTCATCGCCTGCGCCCGGGCGCTGGTCGGAGCCGGCTATACGGCGGAAAAACGCATCGTCGCCCATGGCGGCTCGGCCGGCGGCATGCTGATGGGGGCGGTCGCCAACATGGCGCCGGAGCTGTTTGCCGGCATCGTCGCCGACGTGCCCTTCGTCGACGTGCTCAACACCATGCTGGACGCGGAATTGCCGCTGACCCCGCCGGAATGGCCCGAATGGGGCAACCCGGGGGCGAGCGAAGCCGAGTTCCGGACGATCCTGTCCTACTCGCCCTACGACAATGTCACCGCCCAGGCGTATCCGGCGATCCTGGCGCTCGGCGGCCTCACCGATCCGCGGGTCACCTACTGGGAACCGGCCAAGTGGGTCGCGCGGCTGCGCGCCACCATGACGGGCGGCGGCCCGGTGCTGCTGCGGATCAACATGGAGGCCGGCCACGGCGGCGCCGCCGGGCGGTTCGACCGGCTGGAGGAGGTGGCGCTGATCTACGCGTTCGCACTGATGGCGGTGGAGCAGGCCTGAGCCGACCGCTCAGGGCCGCCCCTCGGCGGGCGAGGGTGCCGGGTCCGCCCCCTCCCCCAGGATCCGCGCCCGCCGGGCCGCCTCCTCGGCGGCGGCCTTCTC
>CAXTCV010000202.1:0-1496 GCA_964242725.1 uncultured Methylobacterium sp. | reverse complement strand
GCGGCCTTCTCCGCTGCAGCCCTGTCGGCGGCGGCCTTGAGCGCCGCGGCGCGGGCGCGGTCCATCTCGATCCGGGCGCGGCGGCGCTGCCGCTCGACCTGATCGGCTTCCGTCAGCTCGATCGTCTCCAGCTCGCGCTGGAGCACGAAGGCGGCGAGCCCGTTCGACAGGGCGCCGACGTCGAGGGTCCGTTCGGGGGCGGCGAGCGGCCCGTTCAGGCCGATCTGGATCGCCGGCGGACCGGCGCTCCAGCCCCGGGGCACCGGACCGCCGGTGAGCGTCCCGCGGGCGTCGAGGCGGCCGCCGCGCAGGTCGCATCCGACCGTGCCGGCCCAGCGGGCGGGTCCGAAATCGAGGTCGAACGGACCGGCCCGCAGCACCCCGCCGACGATCGTGGCCGCGGCCCGCGCCGGCGCGCCCGCCTGCGCCGCGGCCTTGGTGAGTTCCTCCGCCACCAGCGTCTGGAGGCGGCCCTCGCGCAGGGGATCGTCGATCTCCACCGCCCGGGACAGGGCGCGCCCCGGCGCCGCCGGATCGGCCGCCGGCACACGCAGGTCCTTGAGCACCAGCGTGCCGCTGCCCGAGAGGCCGTCGCCGAGCCCCGGGATCGTCTCCGCCGTGGTGGCGAAGCGGAGATCGGCATCGAGGCGGCCGTCGACCGGGCCGCCGGTGAG
Organism: uncultured Methylobacterium sp.; assembly: GCA_964242725.1. Lineage (GTDB taxonomy): Bacteria > Pseudomonadota > Alphaproteobacteria > Rhizobiales > Beijerinckiaceae > Methylobacterium. The sequence goes on along the minus strand of CAXTCV010000202.1, from coordinate 822 downwards.
CGCGGGGAGCGCCACGTCGTCGAGGCTGCCGGCGCCGGAGACCGCCGCGCCGGCCCCGGACCGCATGATCGTCGCCGATCCGGCGATCCGCCCGCCGCCGAGCTTGCCGGTCAGGTCGCGCAGGGTCAGGCCGGTCTCGGCGAGGCCGAGGGCCATGGCCGCGTCCGTCGCCACGAGACCGCGCCCGAGGTCCAGCCTGGCGATGCGGGTGTCGAGGGTGACGGCCGGGGGCGCGGCCGGCGGCCCGAACCGCCCGCCCTCCTGGACCGGGAGCAGCACGGAAGCCGCCAGTTGGGGCAGCGACAGCCGGTCGAGGGCGAGGCGCCCGTGGGGGACGCCGCCGGGTGCCCGCAGCAGCGTCCCGCTCACCCCCGATCCGGCGATCTGTCCGGCCAGGGTGGCGGCGCCCTCGCCCGCCTCCCGGGACAAGGTGACGGTCAGGTCGGCCGGCCACGCGCCCGGCGGAAGGCTCGCGGCCCCGGCGAGCGTCAGGAACGGCCCGAGATCGGCCGTCTCCGCCCGGAGCACGCCGCCGCTGGGCAGCGCGTCGGCGCCGATCAGGATCGGCCGGGAGGTCGCGAGCCGGAGCCCTGCCACCATCCCGTCGAGGCTGAGGGCGAGCCCGGCGCCGTCCGGCCGCTCGGCCTTCAGGTGGAGCGCCGCGGGCTGCTGGAGGCCGGGGATGTCGGTCCGCCCGAACCACGTCCCGGCCCGGGGGGCGCTCAGGGTCGCGGTGCCGCCCTCGATCCCCGTCCCGCGGCTCGCCAGGGTCAGGTCGAGGGTGCCGCCGCCGGCGCTGCCCCGGGCCTGGCTGCGCAGGGC
>CAXTCV010000201.1:0-6679 GCA_964242725.1 uncultured Methylobacterium sp. | reverse complement strand
CAGCCGCTGCCGCCCTCCCACGATCCGCACGAGGGGCGCCGGGTTTAAGGCCTCGCCGAAGCCCTGCTTCTCGTATCGCAAGTTCAGTTTCGAGATGAGAAAGCCCACCGCGGGGAACCGGGTGGGCTTTCTCATGCGAGATAGCCTGCGAGTTCGCACAAACTCTCAAGCACGTTGTCCAGATTTGAATATGGCCTCACCGAGACACTGACGCGAGACGCTTCCTGCGTCTCGTGTGGCTCAGCATCCAGGTCCTGAGATGGCAGATGGAGACGGTCCAAACCCATTCGGTCGTTCTATGGCAGCGTCGAGATCCATCGAACGCCCGCTCCTGACAGATCGCAGACCTCTGATCGCATCTAACCTGAGGTCCGAGAAGGGTCGTGAGCGGGTGCGACGGCGGTGTCTGTTTGTACCAACTTTCGCCCGAAAGCGGACCGCCGCAAATCTACCCTACCCGGTCGTACTTTCTGTCCCGCTAAGTGGCTTGAAAGCGGCCCTTCCCAGGGCCTGCTAAGGGTCGAACTCGGCCGCGGCTAGGGGTACCAAGCGTCAGATTCCCTCCACTAGAGCAGGATCAAGACGTGACGGCGGCCGTTCGACGAGAACTGTCCTCCTGGGGTGGCTGACACCCCAGGACTTTGCCATCGCAGCGGTCCAGCAGGCCGCCGAATGAGACCCGGAGTCTCATCGTTCGCCCGGACCGTGATCCGGGGAGCCCTCATCCGAGGACGGCAGCCGCGCCTCGAACCGGCGCGTGTTGAAGGCGCTCCTGGGCGGCTCGGATGGGGACGAGCCAGCCCGTGAGCTGTTCGAGCCGCAGGAGCCGAGATCGCCCGGACCGCGAGCCGGCCGCCACGGGCGATCCAAAGCCTGATGCGCGTCGCCTAGCCGGAGTCGAAGCGCGCCCGAAATTCTGCGAGACGCTCTCGATAAACGCCCGCGAAGCTCTCACTCGACGCGTGTGAGAGCTTGATCCTCGAACGTGTTGAATGAATTTAAAAACCGGGCTCGAATTAGACCGTGTTCCGTAGATATCGAAATGCGCTCAAAAGATCGGCGGTCTTCTATATCGCTGTTTTCATATATAATACCTGAATTATTTGATCTATATCGAATTTTAATTATTTGTCATCTATGTAATATCTTCGAGACAACGATCTAAAAATCTCCTCGAATGAGGATATGATGGCTCTGGAAACCAGAGAAAAGTCCGACACTCGCGTGAATGTTCAGTTCTCACGCGCGGGCAGTAGTTTTCGCTCTCAGAATCTGCTACGAAAGGATTCGGTATGCGATTTGAAGCCTGAAATAGGAAATTGCGCACAAGGGCGGATATTTCTCGCAGAGATTGCCGGCATGATCAGAGACCCTTCAGTGCATACAGCGATCAGCACGCGTCGCCTTGCGGCAATTATGAGTGCCGACATCGCTGGCTACAGCCGAATGATGGGTCATGACGAGGAGGGCACTCATGCTCGGATGACCCGCTACAGGCGCGACATCGTCGAGCCTACCGTCGCGGAGCACAGTGGAACCATTGTAAAACATATGGGCGATGGATTTCTCGCCATATTCGACAGCCCACTCGAAGCCACCCGATGCGCGATCGTAATTCAGCAGACGATAGCTGCGCGTAATTCGGCGGTGCAAGACAGGACTCACTGGCTTCAATATCGCATCGGCATAAATCTTGGCGACATTATTTATGAGACCAATGATATTTTCGGTGACGGCGTCAACATCGCGGCCCGACTTCAAACCGCCGCCAAACCTGGAGATGTCAATATCTCGGGCGGCGTCTACGAGCAAGTCAAAAACAAACTGGTGTGCGGATATCAATCGCTTGGAGACGAGCGCCTCAAGAACATAACTGACCCGGTTCGGATCTATCGGGTCTTGCCGGATCCGTCCGCGGTGGTGAACACGAAGTACGGCTTCAGACGACTCACGCGGACCGTTGTTCCAGTCGTCGGCGCCTGTGCTCTGACGTTCGGCATCGGGGTCTGGTACGCGGCTCGCAAGACGATTAATAATCACGCACCAACCGATGTTGCCGCGCGCTCAAGTGAGCCTTCAATTGCGAAGAGCCCACAGGAACCGCCCCGCTCAAACATTATCGAAGCGAAGTCATCCGAGCCTCAAGCCGAGATCTCTCGTCCCGCGCCATCGGCGTCCCCTCCTCAGGCCCCCGTGTCGGAGCCTTCGCCCGTCGCTGTGCTCACGCCGTCTGTGCCTGTGCAGCGTTCGGAGCCGATTTCACCGGCCGATGGCTTTCGCGACTGTCCCAACTGTCCGGAGATGCTCAATCTGGCTGGTGGCAGCTTTCGGATGGGAAGCCCGGCAGATGCCACTGAGAGGCCGGTCCATCAGGTTCATGTCGCGCCCTTCGCCCTCAGCCGTATTCCTGTGACGAACGCGCAGTGGCAGGCGTGCGTCGCCGCAGATCAATGCACTTATCATCCAGACGGGGCGGATGATCTGCCGGTTCGCAACGTTAGCTGGAGCGATGCCCAACAATACATCGCGTGGCTGTCGAAGGTGACTTCGAAACCGTATCGCCTCCCGAGCGAAGCCGAGTGGGAATACGCGGCGCGGGCTGGAACGACGACGGCCTATTGGTGGGGCGCGCGGATGGCCCCCGGTTACGCGAATTGCCGCGGCTGCGGAACACCCCACGACATCGCGAAGCCGATACAGATCGGGCTTCTGCCTTCAAACCCGTTCGGACTGCAGGGCATGGGGGGCGGTGTTGCCGAATGGGTCTCGGATTGCTGGCACGGCAGCTATCAAGGGGCGCCACGTACCGGATCCTGGTCGGCCGCGAATTGTCGAGAGCATGTCCTGCGCGGCGGATCCTGGCTCAGTGATCCTGACGATATCAAGGTCAGCAGTCGGGAGCATTACGACTCGGGTGTCCGCTATCCAGCACACGGGTTTCGAGTCGCGCTGAGTGATAAATAGCGAGCCTGACCGATGAAGTATCTTTGTAAAATAACCCTGCTGATCGGTCTGGCATATTCGCCGGTACCGGCTTGGGCGCAAACGGCGGCCCCTGCTGATGCGGAGGTCTACCTCATCTCACCGCGGGACGGTGCGAAGCTCAGGAGCCCGATCACCGTGCGGTTCGGGCTCAGAAACATGGGCGTCACTCACGCCGGCGACGCCGCGCCGAATATGGGTCACCACCATCTTCTCATCGACGTCACGGAGCCGATCAATCCGACGGATCCCCTGCCCGCCAACAAGAAATATCTCCATTTCGGTGCAGGGCAGACAGAGACGAAACTCGAGCTCCCGCCGGGCAATCATACCCTTCAACTGGTCCTCGGTGACGCAAATCATAAACCTTTCATGCCGCTCGTTGCTTCGAAGACGATCCATATTCGCGTTTTACGCTCCAGATCAGGCTCGGCTCTCTGATCACGTCCTTCACGCCGCCTGCGGTCGGCGAGCGTTGCGTCAGAGCTATTTTACTGCCGGCCCCGCGCAAGGCTACCGTGATATGGCCCCCAACGGCTTAGCTTTACGATTTATGAATGTGTGCGTCGCAGCACATCAGTATTCGAAATGATCGTGCAGTCTTCAATCACCGAAGCAGACCGGCTGCTCGGCGATATATTGGAGGTTGCCATGATCAGCAAAGCATTCAAGTCCGTGCTCGCTGCCGCCGCCATCGCGGCTCCGGTCGGCATGTTCGCGTCGACCGACGCGTCTGCCTTCGGCGGCCACTTCGGGGGTGGGGGCGGAGGCGGCCATTTCGGCGGCGGCGGTTTCGGCGGGGGCCACTTCGGCGGCGGGGGCTTCGGCGGTGGACACCCGGGCGGCTTCGGCGGGGGCCATCCCGGCGGTGGCGGTCTCGGCGGGGGCCACCCTGGTGGGGGCGGTGGTCATCCGGGCGGCTTCGGTGGCGGGGGCTTCGGCGGCGGCGGCGGGGGCTTCGGCGGCCGTCGTTTCGGCGGCGGCTACGGCGGATACGGCTGGGGATCCCGAACCGTCGTCTACGTGGCCAGCGGCTGTGATTACGGGTTCCACTACAGCAACTCCTGGGGCCGCTGCATCCCGAACGATTGAGTGCAGACCTGCCGGCCAGACGATTTGATCACGCAGGTCTGATTTCGTGTACGGGCCCCGCCACTCGGCGGGGCTCCCGAACGGCAGCGTTCTCGGAGGCCTACGCAGAAACCCACATTGTTGCCGCATTGTTTCTCAAGCTTGGCCATAGGCGGCACAATCTACAGATGTGACGCGTGACGGAGCAGACACACCCCGGAGAGCCAATGCTGGTCAACCACACGCGCCGCCTGCTCACCAAAGCCGCCCAATCCACGGACGGATGCGTCTCCGTCAAACGTCAGCTGGACCGCGCCTGGCCGGGTGATCACAGCCGGCTCCGCTGTCTTGAGAGCCGGGGCGATCTCGTCTGGCTCGGTGAGCAGGCCGCCCCTGATCTCGGCGGCACGTTCGCGACCTGGCAGATCACCCCAGCGGGGTTGCAGCAGCTCCAGGCCCTCGCGGCCGGAGGTTTGTGATGGCCTCGATCAAGATCCGCGCGACCGACGACGGCACCTTCGTGGTCTACCGCAACGGAACCGCCGTCGCGTCGGGACTGACCCGCGACCAGGCCGAGCGCTGCGCGACGGTTCTCGGCTGGATCGCGCCGACGGTCTGACGGGTGTCGCGCCCCCGTCCCGCCACGGAGCAGCGTGAGAGCGTGGTCCCCGTGGCGGTGGATGTTGTGGCCGCCCTTGATGGCATCACCGCGATCGGGCATGCCGCGCTCGCAGAGATCGCTCAGGCCTTGCTCGTCGATCAGGCCAAGCTGCTCGAGGGCGTGCCGGTCCGGTCTACGCGGCCGTAGTCACGGGCGCGGATCTCTCATCGCTCAAGGACGCGATCAGCAGCCAGAGCGCCCGGTGCTCCGGACCGCCCCGATCGGCGGCGAGGAAGGCGGACAGGCCAATCTCGGTGACGTGGCCGCCCGAGGCGGCGTTGCCCTTGTGCCGGACGAAGCTGTACCCGGTCCCGGGATCGCACAGCAGGCGCCAGCGGTCGCCATTCGGGCTGACGTGGATCTCGCGTCCAGGTTCGGTGGTCACGGCGGTCGCGCCTCTCATCACGTGGGCAGGAGTATACACCATGAAGGTCCCGACCATCCTACCGGTCTTGGCGGTGCTCGGCCTCACTGCGGCCGTTCATGCGCAAGGGCTGCAGCGCGGCGCCCGTGACGGGGCCGAGCGCGGCGAGGAGATGGCTGGTCCGCTCGGGGCCGTCGTCGGTGGCGCGATCGGGGCGGCCGTGGGTACGGCCAACGGCATCCTCGGCGTCGACCGTCGGGAGCGCTTCCGCATCTACGCGCTCGGCGAAAACCGCCCGTCCATCGCGCTCGCGGGCCCCGTGCGGGTCGGCGCGGTTCTGCCGGAGGACGGGGTGGTCTATTACGACGTGCCACGCGAGTTCGCGCTTCCGGAGTACAGCTATACGATCGTCAACGGCCACCCGGTTCTCGTCGAGCCGGTGAGCCGGCGGATCGTGGAGGTGATCGAGTAGGAGCCGAACCCGGCACACGTGATCCCCCGACCGCCACCGGACCGTGGCCGCGCGATCCCGTCAGCCCTGGCATCGTCCCCGGCGATCCGATCGGCCTCGGGGCGATCAGGTCAACCGAGCCGCTCGGCGGCGGCGGTCGTAAAGTCACGGTTAGCTATCACAGCGGATCGGTCGGAACGGGGAGCTTGACCGTGTGTTCTGCCGAGATGGAACACTATCGATCCACCCTCGCGACCACGGCGATTGCTGCGCTCGGGTTGCTCGTCGCCGCCCACGTCCTGCATCCGGGCAATTACGAACGGTCGGATCGCAGCGCCCGGACCGTCGTCGTGACGGCTGAGGCGGCCTCGGCGCCGACCCTTTGGGCCGACCCGCCGCAGAGACTGCACGGCAGCGAGCCCGCCGCGCTGATGGCCGATAGCCAAGCGCTGCTGGCGCATCGTCCGACGGTGGCGTTGTCGCCAGAAGCGCGGACGGCGCCGCGATTATCGAGCAAGCTCGTCCCGCCCACTGCTCACGACGCTGCCGCTGGTGACCCGATCGGCGACCTGATCCGCAACCTGGACCTCGATCAGGACGGCTGACAGGCGAGCGGGCCCGCTCCGACGCGTCGAACTCAGGCGCAGGGCCCCGCCGGACAGGCCGCCGAATGCCATCCGCTGGAACGGCGTGCGCCAGCGCCGCCTCCGATGCGCCGGCCGGTCGCGGATCATAGGCCATCGCGGGCAGACAGCCGCGGGGTCGGCGCCGATGGCGTCGGCCGTGTCGTGGCCTCGCTGGGCAGCGGCCCGTACCGCGCGGGTTCGACGGGCGCGGTGAACCACGCCGGGTTTCCCGGAGGCTCCGGCTCCAATGAGAGGCTGGAGCCCTGACGTCGCGAACCCCATTCTTTCGCCTGAGGTCCGTACCCGCGCGGAGCGGATTCTTGCTGGACCATCGAGGCGGGCATGTCTCGCAAACGGCACCAGAGCGGCAGGGGCTCGCACGACCGCGCCCTGGGCTACCCCGAGCCGCCGGCCGAGGCGGGCGTCGCGCCATCCCCATCGGCGGCGGCGGCGAGGACAACGCGCCGGCTGAGACGATCGACGGCCTGTTCGAGGCCCGAGGTGATCCATCGCCGTGACCCGAG
>CAXTCV010000200.1:0-6787 GCA_964242725.1 uncultured Methylobacterium sp. | reverse complement strand
AGGAGGTCTCGGGCGGCAACGACATCATCTATTTCAACAAGCGCGAGATCAATTCGCGTGCCTATTGCGCGGCCTTCGCGTTCAAGGGCCCCGACCAGCAGAAGAAGGTCGGCACCCTGTCGGGCGGCGAGCGCAACCGGGTGCATCTCGCCCGGACGCTGAAGGGCGGCGCCAACGTGCTGCTCCTCGACGAGCCGACCAACGACCTCGACATGGAGACCCTGCGCGCCCTCGAGGACGCGCTGGAGGATTACGCCGGCTGCGCGGTGATCATCAGCCACGATCGCTGGTTCCTCAACCGGATCGCGACGCACATCCTCGCCTTCGAGGGCGACAGCCACGTGGAGTGGTTCGAGGGGAACTTCTCCGACTACGAGGCCGACAAGGTCCGGCGGCTCGGGGCCGATTCGATCATGCCGAAGAAGATCAAGTACAAGCGGTTCTCACGCTAAACGGGCCCTGAGTCCCCGAATGAGAGCGTGGCCCCCATTCTAGGGCTGGGCTTGCGGATCCGGGATCATCGTCCGATCGACGGGTCTGGCGATTCGGAGTTGCGACGCACCCTCCGCCCCCCCCGGCGGGCCGCGCTGTTCACCCCTCGCTTCCGGGTTGGAGCTACGGCCGGTCCCACGCGCGTCTCCTTTCCCCCTCCGCGGGGGAGGGAGACGCGCGCGGCGGCATCGGACTGCCCAACTCATCACCCCAAGCGCGACCGCGCCTCGGCCAGGATCGCCGACAGGCTCTGCGCCAGGGGAATGGCCGGATTCCAGCCCGTGGCCGCCGTGAAGGCCGCCGGATCGCAGCCCTCGGCGCGGATGCCCGCCTCCCGGACCCGGTCGGGCACCACCTCGACCGTGAACGCCGCGTCCGTCAGGCCGCGAAGCGCGTCGAGGATCCCGGAGACCGACGTCACGGTGCCCGAGCCGACATTGAAGATCGCGCCGTCGGGCAGATCGTCGATGCGCTCCGCCACGCGCAGGCAGGCGGCGGTGACGTCGGCCACGTCGAAGAAGTCGCGCCCGGCCGAGAGGTCGCCGACTGCGAGACTCGGCGGCGCGAGGCCGCGCTCGATGCGGGCGATCTGCCCGGCGAAGGAGGCGACCACGAAGGTCTCGGCCTGCCCGGGCCCGATGTAGTTCGACGGCCGGAGCACGAGGTGCTTGACGCCGGCATTGGCCAGCACGTCGCGCAGGATGTACTCGCAGGCGGTCTTGGTCCGCCCCGAGATGGTGTCGGGCCGCGGCGTCACGCTCTCGTCCGGACGCGTCCGGTCCTGAAACGCCTCCCCGTAGACCACGGTCGCGCTCAGGAACACGAGCGTCGCGCGGGATGTCGCCAGAGCCTCGGCGAGGTTCAGGGTGCCGAGCAGGTCCGCCCGCCAGGCGTAGGCCGGCGTCTCGCTCGACTGCGCCACCGAGGCGAGGGCGGCGAGGTGGAAGACGAGAGTCGGATCGAAGGCCGCGACCGCCTCGGCGAGGCTGTCGGCATCGAACGGGTCGACGACGAGGAAGGTCACGCCGTCGAGGGGCTGTTGCGGCGTCCGGTCGATGCCGAGAATGCCGCTGCCGGCCGGCAGGTCCCGGCGCAGAGCCTCGAGCAGGCGGCGGCCGAGATAGTCTCCGGCTCCGGTGACGAGGACGCGCATGAACCCTGCCCCTGCCCGGCGCCGTCGCTGGCGCCCGGGATCGATCCGCCGCGTCTATACCGGCTCGGCGCGGGAGGCGAGCGCCGTTCGCGGGGCCGCGCCTCTGGCCGTCTTTCCGGGCTCCGGCGGCGCCGAACGGCGTTTCGCCGGCCGGCGCCGAACACAGACGCGTGATCGATGCAGTCTCCGCGGGCAGTTGCGCTGCGCTGCGGTATCATCGGCCGCCGATATCGGGGCGAAGACCGAGTGAACAGCATCGACGATCTCGAACGTCCCGCGGCCGGCGACACCCCGCCCCCCGCCGCCCGCCCCGTCTCGGCGCGACCGGCGAAGCCGCTCCGGGACGCGCGGGTCGACGTGCTGCGCGGGCTCGCGCTGCTGACGATCTTCGTCGACCATATCCCGCAGAACGCCCCGGCCCTGCTGACGCTGCACAATTTCGGGTTCTCGGACGCGGCCGAGATCTTCGTGCTCCTGGCAGGCTATTCCTCGATGATCGCCTATGGCGGCCTGTTCCGCCGGGCCGGGATCTGGTCGACGCTAGACCGCATCGCCCGGCGCTGCCTGCGCATCTACCTGTTCCAGGCCGGTCTGCTGCTCGCCACCCTGATCATCGTCCGGATCTGGATGGACCTCACTGGGCTGACGCCGCGCTTCGGGGTCGCGCCGCTGCTGCAGATGGGCCTGCTGCCGGGGCTCCTGCGCGGCCTCGCGCTGAACGCGCTGCCCAACTATCTGGACATCCTGCCGCTCTACATCCTGCTCCTCGCCCTGTTCCCGCTCGTCTATTTCGGGCTGCGGCGCGGGGTCTGGGGGGTGCTGGCGCTCTCGAGCACCCTGTGGCTTGCCGCCAACGTCGACCACCAGCTCAACCTGCCGAACGCCGCCGCGGTCGATGACGGCTGGTACTTCAACCCGTTCGCGTGGCAGTTCCTGTTCGTGATCGGGGCGGCCCTGGCACTCGCGGTCCGGGCCGGGGACGGGCTGCTGCCCTGGCGCAACTGGGCCGCCGCGGCAGCGGCGGCCTATCTCGGCTTCGCGCTGCTCCAGGGCGGGTCCTGGACCGCATGGGGCCTGCCGGATCTCAGGCCGCTGGCCATCGCCGCGCCGGACAAGAGCCATGTCGGCCCCCTGCGCCTGCTCGACATCCTGGCGCTGATCTACCTGCTGTTCAGCGCCCCGGCGGTGACGCGCCTCAGCCGCTGGCGGCCGCTCCGGCTGATCGACGCCTGCGGCCGGCACTCGCTGGAGGTCTTCGCGGCCGGCTGCCTGGCGGCGCTCATCGGCCGCATCCTCTACCGCACCTTCGACGCCACATGGCCGCTTCAGGTCGCCGTCAATGTCGGCGGCCTCGCCGCGATGCTGGGTCTCGCCCACTGTCTGGATGCCGGGGCCCGGCGGACGGAGGCTCGGGATCCGCCCGGCCGCTGAACCGGATACGGGAACGGACGAGGGGACGATGCCGCCGATGCGCCGCAAGGGCGACCTTCCGGAGAAGGTCTGCGAACAGTGCGGACGGCCCTTCGCGTGGCGGAAGAAATGGGCGCGCGTCTGGGACGAGGTGCGCTACTGCTCCGACCGGTGCCGGGCCGAGGCCCGCACGGTGCGCAAGCGCGCCGAGGCGGGAGGCTGACCGCTCAGGCCGGGCCGCCGCGCAGGGCGGCGAGCGCCACCGGCGTGTCGATGTCGAGAGCGGTGGCGGCGTCGCCCGGGATCTCCAGGACGTCCCCCCGATCCCGGAGGAGCGGACCGGCGCCGTGATCCCCGGACAGTCCGGTGATGTCCGCGCCGAGGCGGCGCAGGTTGAGGAGCACCGGGTTGCCCCGCCGCCGGTCCCGCACCGGGACCACGGCGGCCGGTTCCCGGCCGGCCGCCGCGAAGGCCTCCGCGAGGCGGTCGATATGGGCGGCTTCAACTCGCGGCATGTCCCCGAGAACCACCACGGCGGCGTCGCAGGACGGGGGCAGCGCGGCGAGGCCGGCGCGCAGGGAGGTGGCGAGACCCGCGTGAAACTCCGGATTGAGGGTGAGGGTCAGATCGAGCCCCGCCAGCGCGGCGCGCACCCGGTCCGCATGCGCCCCCACCACGGCGATCACCGGACGCGGCCGGGCGCCCAGGGCGGCTTCGGCGGCATGGCGTACCAGCGGCCGGCCGTCGAGGAGCGCCAGCAGCTTCGGTTCCGGACCGAAACGGCTGCCGACACCCGCGGCGAGCACGACCGTCCCGATCTCAGGCATCCGCCGCGGTCTCCGCCTCGTCCCCGGCGCTCCGGCCGCCGGCCCGGGGCTGTGGCCGCGAGACGATCTCCATCAGCAGGCCGCCCACCCCCAACGCGACGATGTCGGCCCGGGTCACCGAGAGATCCGCCAGCAGCCGGTGCAGGATCCAGTCGAAGCCGTTCTCCCGGGGGGAGCGTGCGCAGCCCGGCGCGCCGATCACAGGCACATGGCCCCGGGCGCCGACGAGCAGGAGGTTGCCCGGATCGACCGGCATCCCGAGATGCGCGACCCGGCCCCCGGCCGCTTCGATCCCGGCCGGGATGACGTCGCGTCGGTCGGCGATGGCCGAGGCGCCGAACACCACCACGAGATCCGCCCCGGCTTCATCGATCGCCGCCGCCAGGGCGGAGGCGACGGCCCCGGCCGCGTGCGGCACCCGGATCTCCGCCACGATCGCCGCCCCCGTCGGCGCGAGGCGTTCGGCGAGCACCCGCAGGGTCCGGTCGATGGTCGTCTCCTTGAGGCTCGGCAGCCGGGTCGAGACCACGCCCACGCGCCGGCGGCGATAGGGTGCGACCGCGAGCGTCCCACCTGCGGCCGCCGCGCAGGCGCGGTCGAGCACCGCCCCCGGCACCGCGTAGGGAATGATCTTGACGGTGGCGACCATCTCGCCCTCCACCACCGGCTTGAACCGCGGCAGCGTCGCCACCGTCACGGCCTCGTCCACCCCGTTGACCGCGTCGATCCGCACCGGCTCAAGGGTGAGCACCCCCGCGGCGGCGGCGAAGAGGTTGCAGCGGCCCGTGAAAGGAGCGTCCACCCGCAGGTTCGGACCGGCCAAGTGGTCGGCGAGACGCGCGGCCGCGGCATCCTCGCCGACGTCACCCGGTTCGAGTGCCGCCGCCACGATCTCCGACACGCCGGCCTGGGCCAGGTCTGCGGCCGCCTCCGGGGCGATCACCGCGCCCTTGCGCAGGGTGACATCGGCGCGCCGGACGCTGTGGGCGCTGATCAGCCCGGCCGCCTCGGCGACCGGCACGGGACCGAACCTCACGCGGCCTCCGGGCGGGGGGCGCGGCGCAGGGCGGCCACGATCTCGGCCAGCACGGCGAGGGCGATCTCGGCGGGGCTCACCGCCCCGATGGGGAGCCCGATCGGCGCGCGGATGCGGCCGATCTGCTCCGGGCCGAACCCGGCCTCGGTGAGCCGGGCGACGCGGGCCGCGTGGGTCTTCCGCGAGCCCAGCGCGCCCACGTAGAAGCATTCCGCCGCGAGCGCCGCCGCGAGGGCGGGATCGTCGATCTTGGGATCGTGCGTCAGGGCCGCGAGGGCGCAGTAGCGGTCGAGCGGCGGCACTCCGGTGCCGAGGGCCGCGTCCGGCCATTCGGCTACGAGCGCCACGCCCGGGAAGCGTTCGGGCGTGGCGAAGGCGGTGCGCGGATCGATCACCGTGAGGGCGAGGTCGAGCCCCGCCGCCATCGGGGCCATGGCCTGCGAGATGTGGACGGCGCCGATCACCACGAGCCGCACCGGCGGCACCTGAACGGTGAGGAACAGGGTCCGCCCGTCCACCTCCACGAGCCCGCTCCTGCCGGATGCGAGGTGCCGGCCGAGCACCGCGCCGAGCGGATCGGCGCCGATCTCCGCCTCGCGGACGAGGCGCTGGGCGCCGTCGGCGATGTCGGTGACGAGGATGGCGGCCCGGCGCGCCGCCCGCTCACCGTTCAGCTGTGCCAGGAGGTCGGCGCGCATCAGTCGACCCGCTCGACGAAGACCCGGATCCGGCCGCCGCAGGACAGGCCGGCCCGCCATGCGGTCTCGTCGGCGACGCCGAATTCGAGGACCCGCGGCGCGCCGGCCGCGATCACTTCGATCGCCTCGGTGATCACCGCGCCCTCGACGCAGCCCCCCGAGACGGAGCCCAGGAAGTTGCCGGCCTCGTCCACGACGAGATGGCTGCCCACCGGCCGGGGGGCCGAGCCCCAGGTCTCGATCACGGTGGCCAGCGCCACGGCGCGGCCGTCGCGCCGCCAGGATTCGGCGGCGGTGAGGATGTCTGTATCGGTGCTGAGCATGGCCTGGAGGACCTTCGGCCTGCGGGCGCCCCCCGCACCCCACAGGTATGGCCCGGGCGGCGCCCTGCAAGGCACGGCGGCGCGCGCCTTGGCCGATCCCCGCGCGGATGCGATAACGCGTCAGCCCCCCGCACCCGCCCGCCCCATGTCCGCTGCCGCCGAACGGACCTCACGCCAGCCGACCTGCCCCTGCCGCCGCGGGTCGCAGCGGCACGGGCACGCGACCCCGTGAACGCCCCCGATCCCGCCCTCGCGCGGGCGCTCCGGACGGATCCGCCGCGCTCGGGGCCCCACCGCCTGTGGAAGCGGATCAGCCGGGCGATCGGCGATGTCCTGCCCAAGGGGCTCTACGCCCGCTCGCTGATCATCATCATCGCGCCCGTGGTCCTGCTGCAGTCGGTGATCGCCTACACGTTCATGGAGCGGCACTGGCAGCTCGTGACCAAGCGGCTCTCCGCGGCGGTCACGGCCGACGTGGCCGCGCTGATCGACATCTACGAGAGCTACCCGCAGGACAAGGACGCCGACACGCTCTCGCGCATCGCGGGCGAGCGGCTGAATCTCGACCTCGACATCCTGAAGGGCGCCAAGCTGCCGCCGCCGGGGCCCCGTCCGTTCTTCTCGATCCTGGACGAGGCCCTCTCGGACGAGATCAAGCGCCAGATCCGCCGGCCTTTCTGGATCGACACGGTCGGCCGCTCGAACCTGATCGAGATCCGGGTGGCGATCCCCGACGGGGTGATGCGCATCACCGCCCGGCGCAGCCAGGCCTACGCGTCGAACTCGCACATCTTCCTGGTCTGGATGATCGGCTCGTCGCTGGTGCTGCTCGGCGTCGCGATCCTGTT
>CAXTCV010000199.1:0-6801 GCA_964242725.1 uncultured Methylobacterium sp. | reverse complement strand
CGGGGAAGTGGATCAGCACGAAGTTGGCGACGCTCGGCGTCACGGTCAGCCCGAGTGCCCGGGCGCCGTCGGTGAGCTTCGGCAGCCATTCCGCGTTGTGGGCGGCGGCCGCCGCCATATGCGCCTCGTCGGCGATGGCGGCCGAGCCCGCGGCGATCGCCGGGCCGGAGACGTTGAACGGGCCGCGGATGCGGTTGACCGCGTCCGCGACGGGGGACGGCGCCACCATCCAGCCGATCCGGACGGCGGCGAGCCCGTGGATCTTCGAGAAGGTCCGGGTCATCACGACGTTCTCGGCCTCGAGCGCGAGTTCGAGCCCGGCCGAGTAGTCGTTCGCCCGCACGTACTCGGCATAGGCGCCGTCGATCACCAGCAGCACGTGCGGCGGCAGGCCGGCATGCAGGCGGCGGATCTCGTCGAAGGGCAGGTAGGTGCCGGTCGGGTTGTTGGGGTTGGTGACGTAGACGATCCGGGTCCGCTCGGTGACCCGGGCCAGGATCGCGTCGACGTCGACGGTCAGGTCCCGCTCGGGCGCCACCACGGGCTCGCCGCCGGAGGCCAGGATGGCGATCCGGTAGACCAGGAATCCGTGCTCGGAATAGATCCCCTCGGTCCCCGGTCCGCAGAACGCGTAGGCGAGCAGGGAGAGCAGCTCGTCGGAGCCCGCGCCGCAGACGATCCGCTCCGGGTCGAGCCCGTAGCGCCTGGCGATGGCGGTGCGCAGCACCGTGGCGCGCCCGTCCGGGTAGGTCTCCAGCTTGGCGGTGGCCGCGTGCAGCGCGGCGAGCGCCGCCGGGCTCGGGCCGAGCGGGGTCTCGTTGGACGAGAGCTTGTGGACCGTGCCGGTGCCGGGCCGCCCGCTCTTGCCGGGCACGTAGGTGTCGATCGCCAGGATTCCGGGGCGCGGTTCCGGGCGGGCGGGTCGGGGGGCGGACATGGCGATGCGACTCGGATGCGCGGGCGTGCGGGGTCTCGCGCCCGTCTACAGCATTTCCTTTGCCGGTGAACCCGGCTCCGCTCACCGCTGCGGGTTCGCCCGGCCCTCGGCCGGACGGCTCAGGCGCAGGAGGCGCGTGCTCAAGCTGCGGGCGCAGGCCCGCGTGGTCCGGCCCTCCGTGGCGATCGTCAGGTCCGGCCGGTCCGGCGCCTCGTAGGGGGCCGAGATCCCGGTGAAGCCCGGGATGCGCCCGGCGCGGGCCAGACGGTACAGGCCCTTCGGGTCGCGGGCCTCGCACAGGCCGAGCGGCGTGTCGACGAACACCTCCACGAACGGGATGTCGCCGGCGATCCGCCGCGCCATGGCCCGGTCGGCCCGGTAGGGGGAGATCAGCGAGACGATCACCACCGCGCCCGCCTCGGCCATCAGCCGCGCCACCTCGGCGGTGCGCCGGACGTTCTCGGACCGGTCCTCCGGCGCGAAGGACAGATCGGCGTTGAGCCCGTGGCGGAGATTGTCGCCGTCGAGGACCGCGCTGTGCCGGCCACAACCCAGCAGCGTCCGGTCCGCGGCGGCCGCCAGGGTCGATTTCCCGGCCCCGGACAGGCCGGTCAGCCACGCGATGACCGGCACCTGGCCCAGGCGCGCCCATCGGTGCTCCCGCGGCTGGAGTTGGTGCCAGGTCACGTCGGTCGGGATCTTCTGCAAGAGGCACATGTCCACCGCCTGGGCATCGTCCGCGCACGCGGGCTGCCGGTTGTCGGGATTCGGGGCCGAACGCGGGCGCCGGTTGCCCGTCAGGGCACGCGCCAGGCCGGATAGCCGACGGCGTCGCCGAGCCGCTCCTTGAATTCCTCCAGCACGTAGGCCGTCCGCTGGCGCCAGACCGGAGGCGCACGGAAGGCGACATGCGCGGTCGCCGCCCGCACCAGCGCATCGACCACCGCCCCCGTCTCCGGCGCGATCGGCCGCGCTGCGAGTTCGTTCGGGGGCGCGTCCGGCGCGGGGGCGATCACCGCGTCCCAGGACCGACCCCAATACGCGGTGGCGAAGCGCGCGTTGGCGCCAGCGTAGCGCGCCGCGACGCGCGCCAGCCCGTCCGGGGCGTCGCCGCGGAACCGGTCCGCATCGAAGCCCCGCGCCCAGGCCCAGGCGTCGAGGAAATGGCCGAGCTGCCGGGGATGCCCGGTCACCTGCCGATGGACGCCGAGCCTGTACAGGCGGCGCGCGGCCTCGACTGCGATCGGACCCGAGCTGCGGTTCGTCCGGTATTCCAGGTCGGCCGGAGCCAGCAGCGGCGCGAGGCGGTCGCGCAGGCCCAGGGCGTCGGTCAGCCGCGCGAGCAGCGGCGCGTCGGACCGGCGGTCGCGGTACGGCACGGCGGTGACGCGTCCCGCGGAGGCCCGGCGCCACCGGTCCAGCCGGGCGCCGTAATCGTAGCGCCCGGAGGAGCCCTCGACACCCAGGAACCCGCGGAAGGTGCGGCCCTCGAAGATCACCTGCGTCCGCAGGGCATAGGCCGAGGCCAGCTGTTCGACCTGCGGCTTCACCACGACCACCGTCTCCAGGGCGAAGCCCCGCCGCGCGAAGATCTCCGCCAGGGTTTCCGGGACCCGCCAGCGGGCCCGCTGCACGGAGAAATCCTCGTAGGAGAGGATCAGCGTATCCGCCCGGGTCGTGCCGAGGAGCGCATCGAGGCGCGCCAGGGCGGCGCGGCGCTCGGCGGCGGGACGGCGCCGGTCCAGCCCCTGGCCGAGCCGGTGGTGATTGACGTCGAGGCTCTCCGGGGCGCCCGGAGGCGCCAGCTTCGGGTAGCAGATTCCGACGGATTCGAGGCCCGGACGCAGCCGGGCCAGCACCTCCTGGAACGCGGTCGAGCCGGTCCGCGGCATCCCGATATGCACGATCGCGCGTCGCACGTGTCCTGTCGACCCATCTGGATTCCAAGGTCTCGACAGATGTCGGCGCGGCAGGGCACAGTCCACGCCAGTGGCGCGAATGCGAATACCGGAGGCGACAGCCGAGAGATCCGTAATCACGGCCCGATCACGGGAACGCGACCAGCAATAGCCAAGCTCCGTTTCTCATCTATTTCAGAATGTGGCAGCGGTTGCGTCCGGCCGCCGGTCGCGGCGGGCCGACGCCGCCACGCGCCTTCCTCTGCCGGCCATGACAGTCACGCATCGGCTCGCTCGGGGCGCGACGCGCCCCCGCTCCCGCACGGGAGAGGGACCCCCATGAGGGGCAACCGTTGCGCCCCGCCACGCGGATCGGTCGGGACGCCCCTATCGCCCCGCCTCGGCGCCGTCGCGCCGGAGCAGGAACACCCCCTGTGCCCCGAACAGGTTCCAGACCCACCAGGGCATCGAGAACCGCATCGGCCGGCCGCGGGCGTCGAGCGCCGTGGCGTGCTCGATCCGGGTGCCGATCAGGCGGCACAGCCCGACGAAGTCGCGGATCGTGCAATGGTGGATGTTGGGGGTCTCCCACCACGCGTCCGGCATGATCTCGGTGACCGGCATGCGGCCGCGCAGGGCGAGTTCGGACCGAACCCGCCAGTGCCCGAAATTCGGGAACGAGATGATCACCTGCCGGCCGATCCGCAGCAGATGCTCCAGCACCACCCGGGGATTGCGGGTCGCCTGGATGGTCTGGGACAGGACCACCACGTCGAAGGCGTCGTCCGGATAATTGGCGAGGTCGGTGTCGGCATCGCCCTGGATCACCGGCAGGCCCCGGGCGAGGCAGGCGTTCACCCCCTCCCGCGACAATTCGATCCCGCGCCCGTCGATGCCGCGGCGGTCGCGCAGGAGCGCCAGCAGGGAACCGTCGCCGCAGCCGATGTCGAGGACCCGGGCCCCCGCGGGAACCAGGCCGAGCACCACGAGGTGGTCGACCCGGGCGCCGTTGCCCTCGCCGGTATGCGGGAGGATGTCGGCGTTCTCCCATGGGGCTCCGGGGACGGTCTTGCCCGGGGCCATCCTCCCCGACGCCGTCCTGCCGGGCACGCCGCTCACAGGCCGCGCGCCCGGGCGGCGGCGTCGATGAAGCCGCGCGCGGCGGAGAACATCGCCGGCTCGTCGAGCAGGAAGGCGTCGTGGCCCTTGTCGCTCTCGACCTCCACGAAGGCCACCGGCGCCGCGGCGGCGTTGAGCGCGTGCACGATCGCCCGGGAATCGCGGGTCGGGAACAGCCAGTCCGAGGTGAACGAGATCACGCAGAACCGGGTCTTCGTGCCCCGGAAGGCGTTGGCCAGCACGCCGCCGTGGTCCTCGGCGAGGTCGAAATAGTCCATCGCCCGGGTGAGATAGAGATAGGCGTTGGCGTCGAACCGCTCGACGAAGCTCAGGCCCTGGTGGCGCAGGTAGCTCTCGATCTGGAAGTCCGCGTTGAACGAGAAGGTCGGCGCCGAGCCGCCCTGGAAGCGGCGGCCGAACTTCCGGTGCAGCGCCGGCTCGGAGAGATAGGTGATGTGCGCGCCCATCCGGGCGACGCCCAGGCCCTTGGCCGGCCGCGTCCCCGCCTCCAGGTAGCGCCCGTCCGCCCAGGCGGGATCGGCCATGATCGCCTGCCGCCCGACCTCGTGGAAGGCGATGTTCTGCGCGGAGTGGCGGGCGCCGGTGGCGATCGGCATCGCGGCGAAGACGCGCTCGGGATAGAGCGCCGCCCATTGCAGCACCTGCATCCCGCCCATCGAGCCGCCGATGCACAGGAACAGGTCCTGGACGCCCAGATGCTCCAGCAGCATCGCCTGGGCGCGGACCATGTCGCGGATCGTCACCAGGGGGAAGTTCAGCCCGTAGGGCCGCCCGGTCGCCGGGTCGATCGAGGCCGGCCCGGTGGAGCCCATGCAGGAGCCGATGACGTTCGAGCAGACGACGAAGTAGCGGTCCGTGTCGATCGGCTTGCCGGGGCCGACCAGCGTCTCCCACCAGCCCCCCTTCCCGGTCACCGGATGGGTGTGGGCGAAATACTGGTCGCCGGTGAGCGCGTGGCAGATCAGCACCGCGTTCGAGCGCGCGGCGTTGAGGGTGCCGGCGGTCTGGTAGGCGATCTGGAAGGGCGCGAGCTCGACGCCGGCATCGGTCAGCAGCGGCCTGTCGGCGGCGAAGCAGGCCACCGGGCTCTTGGGGTCGAGCGCCTGCGAGCGCTCGGACGCGCGCCGCGACGGCTCGTCGATCGGGTCCGGCCGCAGGGCCGTGTCCGGCTGGGTGTCCATGGCGGGTCTTGACGACCGTGTATCCGGGCCGATCCGAACTGGGAGAGCGCGGGGCCGCATGACGCGCCGCACTCGCCCGATGCGGCCAGCGATGCCGGGAGGTAATGCGCCCGGCGCCGAGCGTCAACGCGCGCCACCGGCGCGGCGGGCCGACGTGTCAGCGCGTGAGACGACGGTTCACGCGAGCGGCGCCGCCATCAGGGCCAGCCCCAACGCCGGCAGGCCGAGTGCGAGGACGGCGCGGACATCCAGCTGGTCGGCGCCGACCCCGGCCCACCAGTGTCGGCTGGCCGCGCTCTCGATCACGATCCCGGCCAGCACGAGGGCGCAGCCGGCAAGGGCCTGTATCGACACCATGACATCCTCACCCGACCGGCCGCCGGGCAACGCCCGGCGACCTGATACCCGCTGGGCAATCCCATCCGAGGCCGGACGGTTCCTCAGCGGATCGCCGCCGCGCAGGCGACGAAGACCAGGGCCGCCCCGGCCGCGGTGATGCAGCCATTCGCCCACGGCGCGGCCTCCACGCGGCGGAGGCGGCAATCCGCGGCGACGGAGGTGAGGATCCCGATCAGGAACAGGCTGCAGGGGATCAGGTCACCGGGCATCATCGATCCATCCAGGAATACGCGGGGCGCGGCACGCCCGACGCGCCCTATCTCCGGGTTCAACAGGCCGAAACGTGGCGAGTGCCCCGCGACATTTGCGCGTCGCCGTTTTGCCGCGGCGGCCGCGGATGGATCGTCGCCCTCAGAGCTTGGGTGGGGCTGGCTGCGCGTCGAAATCCTCCGGCCCCATATCCAGGAGGTCGTTCGGCGTCGCGGTCCGGTCGTAGGCTTGGCTGGCGGCAGCCTCGATCGCCGCCTGGTTTCCGGCGAACAGGTCGAGGGGGGCGCGCTCGGCCCCGCCCCCGAAGCGCTGGCGGAGCACGGGGATCGGCACGTCGATGCCGATCACCCGCTCGCCGTTGGTCATCGCGAAGCGGATCAGCGATTCGTCGGCGGCCAGGATATGGGCGCCGCCATCCAGGTAGCGTTCGAGGGGCATGGGCTGTCTTCCTCGCGGGACGATGCGTGACTGACGACAGGTAGGGCGAGGCGAACGCGCGCGTAGCCTCAACCGCTCTGGCCCGCCGGCCAGCGCAGCTCCGCCCGCAGGCCGCCCAGTTCCGAGCGCCCGAAATCGAGCTGCGCCCCCGCGGCCTCGGCCACGTCCCGCGCGATGGCGATGCCGAAGCCGGTGCCCGGCCGGCTCTCATCCCAGCGCTGGCCGCGGCCGATCCCGGCGATCGCCGCCGCACTCATGCCCGGGCCGTCATCCTCCACGGCGAGGCGCCGCCATCCCGGGCCGGCCTCGCCGGTGATCCGGACCCGCCGGTGGGCCCATTTGCGGGCGTTGTCGAGGAGGTTGCCCAGCAGCTCCATCACGTCGCCCTCCTCCCCCGGATAGGCGAGCGTGTCCGGCACGGCCACCGCCCAGTCGAGGGAGCCGCCCTCCGGCAGCCGGCGCATGGTGGCGACGAGACGCTCCGTCACCGGGGCGATCCGGCAGGTCCGCCGCCGCAGGTCCCCGGTCGCGGCGATCCGCGCCCGGGCCAGCGCCCGCTCCACCTGGCCGCCCATCGCCCGGGCCTGCTCGGCGATCT
>CAXTCV010000198.1:0-6811 GCA_964242725.1 uncultured Methylobacterium sp. | reverse complement strand
GGTCTCCCTCGGCGGCGTCACCTCCCCGGTCACCACCGCCAACCGCTGAGCGGGGTGTGCCGGGCGGCCATGGAGCACCGGTCCGGCGGGGGATCGCGGGAGGGCGGTTAACCGGGTGCTAACCCGCCCCGCGCCACCTGTCCCGGGACGGACGGAGTGCCCGATCGATGCCGCCAGCCCGCCACACCTTGCCGGCACCCATCGCCGCGGCGATGCTCGTCCTCGGCCTGTCCTGCGCGGCCGGGGCGGCCGGCGAGACCGCGACGCGGCACGCGGTCTGGCGGGACTGCCTCGCCCGCAATTTCCGGATCCAGGCGGCGCTGACCGCACCGGATCGGGCCGCCGACGCCGCCTTCCTCGCGTGCCGGGCTCCCGAGGGCGCCTATCTCGACGCTCTGGCGGGCTCCCCGCTCCTCGACGACGAGGATGTGACCCACGCCCGTCCGTTGCTGGCCGGCCGCCTCCGGGCATGGTTGATCGGCAGTTCCGGCTGAGGCCCGAGCAGCGTCCGAACGGCGATCCGGGTTTCGGAACGGGTGCGCGACGGCGCTCCCCGGCGCGCGGGACGCCGGTTCGCCTTGCCCGGGGGTGGCCTGGGCCGCGCGCGGAACGCCCGCCGCATCCTCGCGCGTATCAGCCCGGTCCGATGATCGGCCTGACGCGCCCCATCCTCAAACCCCGCAGGCGCAGCAGCTCCGGACGTTGGCAATCCTCTGCTCGGGCGCCCCGTAGCTGAGATTCTTCGCGCCGTACGCCCTCCAGTAGGTGATCCACTGCCTGACATAGTACGGGCCGTTCGGGGCCGTCGCCAGCCGGTGCGCGGCCCAACAATCGGCGAGTTTCTTGGAACTGGTATGGATCGCCAGGATCGCGTAGGCGTGAACAAGATCGAAATGGCTCGCATCGGCGACCTGAGCGTCGACAATCCTGGCGCGTGCCGGGCAGTAGAAGATGCCGTCCGACTTCGCCATGGCGACCTCGTCCTGCGTCACGGAACAGTTGTTCGTGACAGGGACATTGAGTAGCCCTCCGACAGGACTCCATTGAGAGCTGGCAGAACAGGTTAAAAAAATGGACAACATAAAAATAGCACTGCAATAACGCACGATCGTCATGACGGGCTGCCGAATCAGTCTGTGCGAATGTTTTGTAGCAGGAATTTGCATCGCGGGCTTGCCGAGCGGACGCCCACACGTTGTGCGAGCGACAGGATGTGTCCGCCGTCATCCGCAGGCCCCGGCCGCGCCGGAGCATCCCGCCCGGGGGTGCGACGGGGCCCTGCGCGGCTACCCCTTCAGCCTGGTCTTGATCCGCCGGGTCAGCCCGTCGCGGACATCCCGATAGGCGTCGAGGCGCTGCTCCCGGGAGGCGTCCTGCAGAAGCGTCGGGTCCGGGGTCGGCCAGTATTCCACGTCGGCCGCGAGCGTGTGCGTCAGGGCGAGGGCCCGGTGGTGGGCCTCCGGCGCGAGGGTGATGATGAGGTCGAAGTTCAGCCCCTCCCAGTCCTCCAGTTCCTCGATGGTGCGGGGGCGGTGCCGGCTCGCATCGATGCCGACTTCGTCGAGTGCCGCGACCATGAAGGGGTCCGTCGGCTCGCCGGAGCGCACGCCGGCCGACTGCACGTAGGTGGACTTGCCGAAATAGGCGCGCGCGATCGCCTCCGCGGCCACCGAGCGCACGGCGTTGTAGTTGCACATGAACAGGACCGACTGGACCCGCCGCTTCTTCGGAATGGTCTCGGGGACGGGCTCAGCCATCGCGCACGGGGCCGGACGGCGCCCTAGCCCTTCCAGTGCAGGGCGAAGATCAGGGTGAACAGCCGGCGCGCCGTGTCGTGGTCGAGGTCGACCTTGCCTTCGAGGCGCTGCCGCAGGGTCTCGGATGCCTCGTTGTGCAGGCCCCGCCGTCCCATGTCGATCGCCTCGATCTGCGACGGGGAGGCGGTGCGGATCGCGTTGTAATAGCTCTCGCAGATCATCTCGTAGTCGCGGATGACCCGCCGGAACGGCGTCAGCGACAGGAGATGCGTCATCACCGGATCGCCCTCCACGGTGCCGATCGCGAAGGACAGCTTGTTCTCCACCAGGCCCAGCGTCAGGACGTAGGGCCCCTCGCGCCCGGGGATGGCGAAGACGTTGTCCTCCAGGATGTCGAACAGGGCGATCGCCCGCTCGTGTTCCTGGTCCGGGTTGCCGCGGGCGATGGACGCCTCGTCCAGGCTCACCTTCGCGAGGCGGTTCGGCCCGCGCTGCTTCTCCGCCATCCCCAAAACCTCACAGGTTCAACCGGATCGCGACGGAGCGGGCATGCCCCTCCAGGCCCTCGGACCGGCCGAGGGTTATCGCCGCCGGGCCGAGCGCCCGCAAGCTCTCCGGGGTGCAGGCCAGGATCGTGGTCCGCTTCATGAAGTCGAGCACCCCGAGCCCCGACGAGAACCGCGCCGAGCGGGCGGTGGGCAGGACGTGGTTGGGGCCGCCGACATAGTCGCCGATCGCCTCCGGCGTATGGGAGCCGAGGAAGATCGCCCCGGCATTGCGGACCTTCGCGGCCAGCGCCTCGGCGTCGCGGGTCTCGATCTCGAGGTGCTCGGGGGCGAGGCGGTCGACCAGCGGCACGGCCTCGTCGAAGTCGCGCACCCGGATGACGGCACCGTAATCGCGCCAGCTCGCCCGCGCGATCTCCCGGCGGGGCAGGGTGGTGAGGGCGCGCTCGACCGCCGCCTCCACGGCGCCGGCGAGCTCGGCGCTGTCGGTGACCAGGATCGCCTGGGCGGCCACGTCGTGCTCGGCCTGGGCCAGGAGATCCGCGGCGATCCAGTCCGGATTGGCGTGTCCGTCGGCCAGGATCAGCACCTCGGAGGGGCCGGCGATCATGTCGATGCCGACCTGCCCGAAGACCCGGCGCTTGGCCGCCGCCACCCAGGCGTTGCCGGGGCCGACGATCTTGGCGACCGGCGCGATGGTGGCGGTGCCGTAGGCCAGCGCCGCGACCGCCTGGGCGCCGCCGACCCGGTAGACCTCGTGGACGCCGGCGAGCCGCGCGGCGGCCAGGACCAGCGGGTTCATCTGCCCGTCCGGGGTCGGCACGACCATGACCAGCCGCGGCACACCGGCGACCCGGGCCGGGAGCGCGTTCATCAGCACCGAGGAGGGATAGCTCGCCGTCCCGCCCGGCACGTAGAGGCCGACCGATTCCAGCGCCGTCCAGCGCCAGCCGGCCGTCACCCCGAGGGCGTCGGTGGCGCGGTGATCCGTCGGCCGCTGGGCGCGGTGAAAACCCTCGATCCGCTCCGCGGCCAGGCGCAGGGCCTCCAGGGCGTCCGGCGGGCAGGCGGCGACCGCAGCGGCGATCTCCGCCTCGGTGACCCGGAGGGTCCCGGCGGAACAATCCGCCCCGAGCCGGTCGAACCGCCGCGTGAAGTCCACCAGGGCGTCGTCGCCGCGGGCGACCACATCGGCGATGATGCCGCGCACGGCCTCGTCGACGTCCTCGGAAATTTCCCGCTTGACCGTGAGCAGCCGGGCGAAATCGGCGGCGAAATGCGGATCTGTGCTGTCGAGCCGGACCATCGGAAGCCTCTGTCTCCTCTCAGGCCGCCGGGCCGGGGGCCGGGTTGGTCCTGTCGATGCCGGTCCTGTCGAGATCGATCCGGTCGATGTCGTGGCCAGGGCGCGTGGCCGCTTCCCAGACCGGTCCGAGATCCTTCATCCGGACCTCGATGCATTCGACCTCCAGCCGGACCGCCGCGCCCCCGGAGAAGACGAGATCGACGTGGCCTGAGGGCGCGTCGGTGGCTGCGAAGGTCAGGGCGAGCAGGCTCATGGGCATCGCGTCGCCGCGCATGAGCCCGCGGGTCCGCACGGCGCGGACGCGCTCGACATGCAGGCCGGTGAGGCGCCGCCGGGGCGGCACGTCGGGCGTCCAGTCGAAGCGCCGCGCGACCATCAGGAACCGCTGCTCGTCGGCGAGGTAGGTCAGGTCCTCCGGCCGCAGGATCGCGTCCTGGAGATGCGCGGAGATCACGGTCAGGTCCTCGGCGTCGAGGGCGGCGAGCCTGAGCAGCTCCATGAAGCGGTCCTCGGGTGACTCTGGGCCGGGCGGGATGGCGTTGAACGGGATGGCGGCGGGTCGGCGCACGGCAGAGCGTAGGTAGCGGCACGATCCCGTTCGGGCAACGGCCGCGCCCGCGATCGCGATCCCGCTGCGATTTCGCCGCGGCACAGGTCCAGGCCAGCCCGAACGCGCAGGATCGCTGGTCCGAGGAGTCGAGGCAGGGCCGGGATGGCACAGCGGATCACGCATTCGACCGTGACGGTCTTGGCGCTCTTGACCCTGGGCGCGCCGCGCGCCGGTCCCGCGGCGGCGCAGGTCGGCCCGGATCCGAAGGTCTACATCTACGGACGGCCCGGACCGGACCGCTACGAATACGCCCCGCCCAGGCCCGTGACTCGTCCGCCGCCGCCGCCGGCGGACGACGACGACTGGGACTGGTCGCGACGCCCCCCGCCGCCGCCGCCCTTCGGCGGGTATGATCGCCCCCGGGATCGGGGCCGCGCGCCCCTCGACCGGCGCCGGTGGGACGACAGCGTCTGCGTCACGTCCCGCGGGACCTGCCCGACACCGCCTGCGCCGCCCGATGCGTCCTGCGGCTGCGCGATCCCGGGCTTCGGGTACACGCGCGGCCGGATCGGCGACTGAGCGGGGTTCGGGACGTCCGGTCGGTCGCCGTCGCCCGGACGAACGCCCGAGCGGCCGCGGATGGGCCGACGTCTCGGGAGGCGGCGGAGGTCTCCGTGTTCGCGCGGGCCATGAGGTCCGCACGTCGGCTCCGGATGGAAGCCCGGACGGGGGCGGTGGCTGGACGCCACGCGTCCTCCTCCCCCGCTGAGTCGCGCGGCTTCACAGATCGAGCCGGGCCAAACGGGTGCGAGATGAGGCGCGGGTCCCCCCTCCCGCACGGGAGGGGGGGCGCGTCGCGCCCTGTCCCGGCCGATCTGGTGAACATCGTGGTCCGGCGCGGCGGGGGAGCCCTCGCGCTCAGCCGCCGGCATCGGGCCTCAAGCCCGGGTCGCCCGCAGCGCGCAGGAGCAAGACCGGACCCGACGGCTCTCACACACCGTCCGGCGGCAGCGCCTCCGTCACCTCGACGCGGCGATTGCCGGCATCCGGGGCGGTTTCCTCCGTGGCGGTCTCGGTCGGGGCCGGCGCCTTGTCGAGCGCGACCGCCACCGCGGCCACGCCCTGATAGCGATTGAGCCGCCGGTCGATCATGTCGTCGATCCGGCCGTGCAATTCGGCGACCGTCAGGCTGCGGCGGCGGCCGCCGGCCTTCTCGGTGAACAGGCCGCGATTGGCCCGGGCGGCGCTGCGAAACTCCCGGCCCGCGACCTCGTCGGGCTTCTCGGAGGACAGCGACAGGAAGCGCCCGGCGCTGGCGGTGCCGAAGAAGTGGGCGAGGTAGAGTTCCGTGGTGGTCAGCGCGCGGCCGAGCCGGGTCTCGATCCGCTCGCGATCCCGCTTGATCAGCTCGGCGGCCATCAGCGCCGCGATTCGCGGGTCGTTGCGCAGGCCGAGCACCCGGGCGCGCATGGCGCCGGCCACCGTGATCGCGGTGCCCCGGCCCTTCACGGCGGCGGCCTCGTCGGCGAGCCCGTAGCGCGCGCCGTAATCGCGGATCATCTCCAGCCACGTCCGGGCGACGAACTGGAACAGCCCCTGGGCCGAGGAGGTCGCGGCCTTCGCATCCGTGTCGAAGCTCGATTCCTTGTCGGCCAGCGCCATCATGTAGACGGGGTCGACGCCGGCCTCGTCGGAGGCCTTCACGATCGTGTCGACCACCTTGCGCGGCACGGTGCGTTCGCCGAACCGGACCGCGTCCTCGCCCTGATCCTGCGTCACCCGCGGCAGGGCGGCGAGGTCGTCCTGGATCAGCGCCGCCGTGGTGGGCTCCTGCTCGGGCACGGGCAGGCCGTTCCAGTCGGACGGGGCCTCGGTCGCGGCGTCCTGCGGCGCGTCCTGGTCGAGGCTCGACCGCAACGGCATATCCGGTGCCGGAGCCTCGGCGGCGAGGGCCCGGGCCGCGTGGGGGCTGGTGTCGACCCGATCGTGGGCCTGCGCGGGGGGCGCGAAATAGGCCGGCGCGAAGGCCGCCTGCGGCAATCCGAAACCGGCGACGAGACCCAGGGCCAGCGTCCCGGAGACCTGGCGAAGCCGGGACCGGCCCGAGCGGCGCAGCGGACCGCGGCCGGCCCGCGGCAGCCACGCCACCGCGTCATCCTCGAAACGGCTCGCGTTCGGCACGAGTCGGCTCACGTCGTCGGCGCAACGCGCCGGCTCCGGGAAAAGCCCCATCACTGGTCCTCTTCAGATCTGTCCCTGCGTCGGCCCGGCATCTGGCGGCCGGGCTCCGTGAAGCGGCGGCCCTATCGGCGCCGGCCGTGACCAGAATGGGACGGCCCCGTGATCCAAGCGTGGCACGGTCAACGAAGGGTTAACCGTGGCCGTTAAGGCCGGGCCGGCGCCGTGATCCGGTCACGTTCCGCGCCCTGGAGGCGCAAAGTTGTCGCATTCGGCTTGGAACGCCGCACGCCGGAGCCAGTTAGGTACGGCCCCGGGGGGGTCGAACTTTCCGTCCCAAGACGCTTCCCCAAGACGCTTCGCGCGTCCCCAGAAGGACACTATTTTCCGATGAGCATGCAGTCCGGTCGCCGCGTCGGTGTCGCCTTCGTTGGCATGGGGGGCGCCGTCGCCACCACTGCCATCGCCGGCATCGAGATGATCAAATCCGGCTCGAACCGGCTCGACGGGCTGC
>CAXTCV010000197.1:0-6907 GCA_964242725.1 uncultured Methylobacterium sp. | reverse complement strand
CCGCTGATCTACCGGTTCTACGAGCTGGTGATGGTCTACGGCACGACCTTCAAGGAGCTGATCCAGGAGGAGTTCGGCGACGGCATCATGTCGGCGATCGACTTCAACATGGACATGGCCCGCGAGGCCAACAACAAGGGCGACCGGGTGCGGCTGACCATGTCGGGCAAGTTCCTGCCGTACAAGTATTACGGCAACGACGACGACACGCCGGAATACGGCTTCAAGGAGGGCTGAGCGGCCGGGGGCGGTCGGGATCCGCCACGTGCTCCCTTCACGCAGAGGCTGGCGGAATCACGGATCGCGCCGGGCTACACGGGTGCAGGACGAGGCGCGGGTCCCCTCGCCCGTGCGGGAGAGGTCTGCTCCCGCAGAGAGCCGGGTGAGGGCCGAGGCCGTTCCGGATAGACCTGATCCCTCACTCCAACCCCCTCCCGCACGGGAGGGGGCCGGCCTCGTCCCGCGACGTCGGCATCACTGCCGAATCGCGTGACCGTGCAACCGGGCGGGGCCCCGGGTCCTTGATCTGACGCGCTCGCCGACACCGAACCGGTCCCCGTTTCGGCGGCGAGCGTGCGAGGATCCCCGCATGGCAAGCCCGATGTCTCCCGAGCGACCCGACCCGACCTATCCCGATCCGTCACCGGCACATCCCCCGAACCCCGACCGGACGCCGCTCCCCGAGCCTCCGGGCATGCCCGACGATGGGCCGGACGAGGTCCCGCCGTCCAACGAGCCCCTCGGCATCCCCTCCGGCGCGCCTCCGGAGATCGGGTGACTTCGGCCCCGCGGACCCGGCTGCCGCTCGGGTCCTGATCCGTGAAACGGCGGCCACCGCTTCGGCCCCTCAAGACGCGTCCGGCGCCCCGCCACCGGGGGCGTCGGGCGGGCCGCACGCCTGCCGTCGCATGTCGCGAGATCAGCAAAAATAAAATTCGTGACTTTTCGCTCGTTCGCACGTTTCAATTTATCATCTTACAAATCCATCATGTTTTAAATGATATCGAAGACTGCGGAGATGCGTTATGCCGATCGTCGGATACCCGTCCTGGCCACCGGTCATCGATGCGAACACGCACGAACACGTCCGTTTCGCGATGTCGGATGGGCGCAGGCTTATCCCATGCCGCATCGCGATCGACACGCTGCGCGACTGCTTCGGCGATGTGGATTCGGAGCCGATCGCTCTCTTCGAGAGTTTTCAATGTGAGATCGAAGGCTTCGCCAGCAATAAATACGAATTCGGCGGGGTCATGAACGGTATCATCGAGATCAAGGAAGCCGATATATCGTGAAATCGGCTCACAGGCTCAGGAAAAACCCAATGACAAGTCCGAGATTGACGGGCATCGAATTCAGCTGGTTCACCAAGTGCCAGATGCTGGCCTCGAACTACGAGCAGCATTGGGGCATGCAGCTCGAGCCGGAGACGGGAACGCTGGTCGAGACCCTCGCCGCCGATGCGCGAACGATCTTCACCGGGCCGCAATCCCTGCAGCGTGTGGCTGTACGGCTCGGTCTCGCCGCAGACGCGATCTCATCGACCAAGGACGAGGCGGATCCCGTCGCCAACAGACGGCACGAGATCGATCGCGGCGCCGAAGCGCTCCGATACATGTCCGAGAAGCTGGCCCATGTGGCGGTGGCCGTAGGCGCGCAGGAAGGCCCTTCGCCGCCGGCGTCGAGCGGCCCCGTCGCGCGCCCCGCGCCTTGACGAGCGGCGGCTGCGGGCTTCCGATCCACGATCGAGATCCGCGCCCTACATGGTCACGATGATGGATTTTCAGACGATCGGGACGCTGTGCGACCGGAAGCTCATCTCGGAGGACGAGGTGGACGCGGCCGTCGAGGCCTTCCTGTCCGGCTCGGTCGCGAGCGTGTTCCGCTTCAGGTCCGGCTATCGTCTGAACCTCGTCAAGGCGGTGCGCAGTCACCCGGGCGCCCAGGAGTTTGTCGGTCGTCCCAATATCGGCACCGGACTGAAGCGCCCCTTCGTGCGCGCCGCGTTCCTTCAGGCGCGGGCGATGCCGCGCGAGGACGATTGATCCGGTCGGCCACGTCGCCCGGCGCAGGCGCCCGATCCGCCGCCTCCCCGCCCGACGACGAGGGCGCGCCGGAGAGCGGGGCTGTCGGACCGGACCGCGTCCGGGACAGGCCGGTCGCCGCATATTCGCGGATCCGAGCGTCAGAATTAGGGGGCGCCGCGGACACGTCCCCCGGTTAGACTTCGGCTGTCGGATCGCCGGTCGGTCTTCCGGCCGGTGCGCGGGCAACGCGGCCGATCTGCACGCGCGCCGTCGCCCCGGGCCCAGCACCTCATGACGCCGGCGATGCGGTGACGCTCATCCCGAACCGATGTCAGGAGATGCCTATGCCGACGCACTACTGCATCGATCCGACCGATCAATACAGCGAGGCGCAAGTCCTGGTGACATTCCAGGGGGAAGGCAGCGACGTCAGTCTGATCTCGGTGATCGACGCCGCGCACGACGACATCCTCCCCGACCTCGAGGAGATACAGCGTCGGGATCTTCACGATGAGATCACCGAGGCGGCGCATCGGATCGACGGCCCGCTTCAACGGAGCGTGTGAAGTCCTCACGGCGGGAGGCGCGTCCGCTTAGAGCATCGTCCCGAACGGTGGCCGCCGGCTTTCGGACAAAGACGCCGCGGAACCAAAGGACCGTCAGCATCGTGCCGGGCCCGGTTATCGGGACGATGCGGGAGAGCGCTGTCCGCCGGAGTGGACCGCGGTTCGGCGCCGGAAAGCCCATCCCAACACGGGTCTCGTGCCGCGAACGCTGAGGCGGGACGCATCGGGACCGGGGGCGGGTGCTGCGGCGACATCGTCTCGGCGTCGATCGTCCCGCGCGACAGCTCAGGAGGGCTCCGATGACAGATCACGCGACCATGCGGCGTGCGACGGCCGAGCTCCTCGGCACGTTCTGGCTGACATTCGGCGGATGCGGGGCGGCGGTGCTGTCGGCGGCCTTCCCCGATCTCGGCATCGGCTTCCTGGGCGTATCCTTCGCCTTCGGCTTCACCGTCCTGACCATGGCCTACGCGGTCGGGCATATCTCCGGTGGCCACTTCAATCCCGCGGTCACCCTCGGATTGTGGTCGGCCAAGCGATGCGCGACCCGGCATGTGTTCCCCTACATCCTGGCCCAGGTCGCGGGGGCGATCCTGGCGGCGGGCACCCTCTACCTCATCGCGTCGGGAAAGCCCGGCTGGGTTCCGAACGGCTTCGCGGCGAACGGGTACGGCGACCTCAGCCCCGGCCGGTTCGGCGTCGTCTCCTGCCTCGCCATCGAGTTCCTGGCGACGTTCTTCTTCCTGTTCATCATCATCGGCACGACCTCGAAGGGTGCGGCGGTGGGCTTTGCCGGCATCCCGATCGGTTTCGCCCTGGTTCTGATCCACCTGATCTCGATCCCGGTGACCAACACCTCGGTCAATCCGGCGCGGAGCACGGGGCCGGCGCTGTTCGCGGGTGAGGCCTATGTCGGGCAGCTGTGGCTGTTCTGGCTCGCGCCCATCGCCGGGGCCATGGTGGCGGGCAGCCTCGCGCGGTGGTTCTACGAGCCCGCCGACATCGTCGAAACCGTGGTGGTCGAGACGGCTGCCGTCCCGCCGATCTGAGGGCGGGCGCGACAGGGCGCCCTGCCGCGACGACCGGCGATCATCGCTCCGCGGTTCGTCTCCGATCGAACGGCGATCTCGGTCCATCGTCGCGCCTGCCGCGCTCGATTCCGACAGCCCGCAGGATCGGTCCGGCGCACACCGGAACGCCGAAGATCCTCTCGTCGAAGTCTCCCGGGAGCGTCCCGCCGCCATCGGCACCGTCCCACCGGCAGCGAGACGGCCCGTCCCCGATATGGGCCGGCACCGGGGAACCCAGCACGCCGGGCAGGACACATCCTGTCCGGATGCGACGGTCGCAACGACCGCAACACGCACCGGTCACCGGTGCACCGAAGGAAACCAACCATGGCTCAGACATCGCACGCCGAAGCCTCCAAGCATCACGAGGCCGCGGCCAAATCACACAAGAGCGCGGCCGATCATCATGAGAAGGGTGACACGGCCACGGCCACGAAACATTCCGAGGAGGCCCATGGCCATTCGGTCAAGGCGCACGAGAGCTCGGCCAAGGCCCACGCCAAGAGCACCGGCAAGCACTAACGACTCCATCGCCTGATGGAACACGGAGCGCGGGCCGCGTGTCCGCGCTCCGGACACAGGGGGGTGCCGGTTTTTGAGAATAAGGCTTCGCAGGACTGCGCGCGATCGGCTCCGACGGCATCGCCCGCGGGCGCGCGGTGGTCGGAAGCCGCCGCTCCCGGGCCGTCGCGACGAGATCGTCGCGCCAAACCATGGGCCGCGTCCGCACCGGGGAGGCGCCACGGGCTCCGACCCGGTGCGGCTCCGGCACCCGCCACGCGGGTATCAGGCCCTGACTCCGAGACGCGGCCCGGAACCAGGGCAGACAGCGACACTTGCCTAGACGAGCCGGTGCTCCGGCCAGCAACGAGGTCCATCATGTCGAGCGATACCGAGCGGCACCACGCCCTGCTGAGCGCGCTCCGAGCCGCTCAGGGGAAGGGGGACGGCTCGTTCGAGCGCGCCGTCACCGACGCCTTCGCGCATGTCTTCGAGCATCTGGCCCATCTGAGCAACCACGTCGCGCTGGGTGGTCCCGACGGCGAGGACCGGCACCTGCAGCCCGGCGAATCCCCGACGCTGCGCTGAAGACGGCCTCCCCGGCCAGCCGGCGATAGGCGCTACCGGATGCCCTCCACCGCCACCCGCAGATGCTCCGGCCCACGCAGGGTCGCCGGGCGCCGGTAGGGCGGCGGATCCTCGATCAGGCGCGGCGCGGTCAGGCGGCGCGCGAGGGCCGTGAGCGCGGCCTCCGCCTCGAACCGGCCGAGCGGGGCGCCGACGCAGTAATGCAGGCCCCCGCCGAAGCCGAGGTGGCGGGTGCCGGTGCGGTCCGGATCGAACCGATCCGGATCGGGGAACGCGGCCGGGTCGCGGTTGCCGGCGGCGAGCATCAGGACCAGGGCCTCCCCCTCGGGGATCGTGGTGCCGGCGATGTCGATGGCGCTGAGGGTCTTGCGGCTGACGAGCTGCACCGGGGGATCGTAGCGCATCACCTCCTCGACCACGCGCGGCGCGCGGCCCGGGTCGGCGCGCAGGCGCTCCAGCTCGCGCGGGTGGCGCATCAGGGTCAGCCACGCGTTGCCGATCAGGTTCACCGCGGTCTCGTGGCCGGCGACGAGGATCAGGATCGCCGTGGAGATCAGATCGAAATCGCCCATCCGGTCGCCGTCGGGCGTGGCGTGGTTGGCCAGCCCCGAGAGCAGGTCGTCGCGCGGCCGGCGCCGCTTCTCGGCGACGAGGTCGCCGAGATAGTCGGAGATGGCGTCGAAGGTCCGGGCGTTCTCGATGCGCGTCTCCTCGCTGACGGCAAGACCGGGCTCGACCGCGGTGGCGAGCTGGCTCGACCAGTCGTGGAACCGGGCCTCGTCCCCCTCCGGCACGCCGAACAATTCGCAGATGATGGCGACGGGCAGCGGGTAGGCGAGGTCGTCGATGACGTCGATCTCGTGCGCGCCGACCTTGCGGTCGAGCATCCCGCCGACCAGCCGCTCGGCGCGCGCGCGCATCGCCTGGACGCGCGCCGGGGTGAACTGGTGGACGGTGGCCGCGCGCAGGCCATCATGGGCGGGCGGGTCCCGGAACAGGAACGGCTGGTGCCGGTCGGTGATCCGGTTCTTGATCGGGTTGACGAGGTAGTCGGTGACCGGGTTGCCGGTCGATGGGCGCTGGGTCGGCGGCTGGGTCTCGACGCTCAGGCGCGGATCGTTCTGCAGGCGCAGGATCGCGGCATGGCTCGCGGCCACCCACACGCCGGGTGCGTCGTGGCCCGGAGCCCCCTCCCCCTGGCCGGGGTCGTCCTGGCGCGAGACCGGGGTCTGCCGCAGGCGCGCGTAGAGCGGGTACGGGTCGGCGCGGCTGGAGAAATCCCTGATCCGGGTGAGGAGCGTGGCGTCGGCCATGGTGGGTCTGGTGCCTACGCGTCAGGGGAGCGGGGATGGCGCGCGGCGGCCCCATCCGGTGGAGGGCCGCACACCCCCGGCGGGACGGGCGCGGCGGAGCTCCCATTGCCGGGTTGCGGGGACCGCGCGGTCACGGCTCGGAAACCGCGCCCGGGCGCGTCGGTTCCACCCCATACCCGTCGGGCGCGCGCGGCGCGCCGGTCTCGACTTGGCGTATACCGGTATCGACCAGGTCAAAACCGTATCTACCGGCGCCGTAAGTCATACTCTCGACGCATTCTCCCGGCTTTCGGCATTGAAAAGCTGAGCTTGCCAGCCGGGTCCGGCAGTCTCGGCCGAGCCGCAGGCGGAGCGGGTGCGGGCCGATGCGCGCGTCGCGCCGCAGGACATGGGAAGTCCGGACATGAGCATGGACGTTGGGAATGGCGGAGCCGCCGCGATGGACGGGAGCGGGCGGCCCGGGGCGCGGCTTCTCAGCCGCCGAGCCTTCCTGGCCGGCTCGGCCCTCGGTGTCGGCGCCCTCGGCCTCGGCGGCTGCGCGACCTCCGACGGCTTGCTCCTCGCCGAGGCCGCCAAGGTCTACGGGCCGATGCCGGACGAGAAATTTCCGATTCCCGCGGTCGATGTCCGCAAGATCGACCCGAAATACTATCGCCGGACCGTCCGCTACGAGACCAAGGAGGCGGCCGGCACGATCATCGTCGATCCCGGCAACTTCTATGTGTATCGCGTCGAGGGTGACGGTTCCGCCACCCGGTACGGCGCCAATGTCGGCCGCGACGGGTTCCTGTGGAACGGGGACGCCTATGTCGGACGCAAATCCGAATGGGCGACCTGGACCC
>CAXTCV010000196.1:0-6917 GCA_964242725.1 uncultured Methylobacterium sp. | reverse complement strand
GCCAGGATGTCGGCGCAGGTCGCCGCCACGGTGATCGGCCGGCCGCGCATCGAGCCGGAATTGTCCAGGAGCAGGGTGACGACCGTATCGCGAAAATTGGTGTCCTTCTCCTGCTTGAAGGAGAGCGGCTGGTAGGGATCGATCACCACGCGGACGAGCCGCGCCGGGTCGAGCTGACCCTCCTCCAGGTCGAAGTCCCAGGCGCGGTTCTGCTGGGCGAGCAACCGCCGCTGCAGGCGGTTCGCGAGGCGGCCGACCACGCCCTGCAGATGCGAGAGCTGCTTGTCGAGATAGGCGCGCAGGCGCGACAG
Organism: uncultured Methylobacterium sp.; assembly: GCA_964242725.1. GTDB lineage: Bacteria > Pseudomonadota > Alphaproteobacteria > Rhizobiales > Beijerinckiaceae > Methylobacterium. Next base: position 6,606 of record CAXTCV010000196.1, on the reverse strand, counting down.
CTCGTCGGCGTCGCAGAGTTCCTCGGCGTGGATGACCTCGTCGAACCGAGGGTTGAACACCCGGTATTCGGGCCCGCGCGCCTCGTTGCCCTGGCGCTGCGGCGGCCGCGACGCCTCCGAGGCCTCCTCGGACTCGGCGTCCTCGGACTCTTCGGGCAACTCGCTGGAGGGCGCGTCGGCCGATTCCTGGGCGCCTTCCTCGATCTCGTCGGAGGCCTCCTCGGATGTCTCGATCTCGGCGCGCTCGCCCTGGCTCTTCTCCTCCGAATCGCCCTCGCTCGGGTTCTGCTCGTCGTCCTGGGCGTCGTTCTCGTCGTCGGTGTCGTCGTCCTCGGCGTCGAACGGCGTCTCGTCCGACATGTCCAGCGAGGTGAGCAGGTCGCGGACCGAGCGGGCGAACTTGCGCTGATCCTCGATCGAGCCGAGCAGCCCGTCGAGGTTCGGGCCGGCCTTGGCCTCGATATGCTCGCGCCACAGCGCGACGATCTTGTCCGCCGCCTGGGGCGGCTTCTGGCCGGTGAGACGCTCGCGCACCATCAGGGCGACCGCGTCCTCCATCGGCGCGTCGGCCCGATCCGTGATGGTCTCGTACTTGCCGCCGCGGTGGTAGCGGTCCTCCAGCATCGCCGTGATGTTGCTGGCGACGCCCGCCATCCGGCGCGAGCCGATCGCCTCGACCCGGGCCTGTTCCACCGCGTCGTAGACCGCCCGGGCGGGGGCGTTCTCGGGGGCGAAGCGGCGGTGCAGGGCGATGTCGTGGCAGCCGAGCCGCAGAGCCATGGCGTCGGCGTTGCCGCGCAGCACCGCGACATCCTGCGCCGAGAGTTTCCGGGGCGGCTCGGGCAGGCGGGCCTTGTCCCCGGTGAGCGCCGGCCGGTCGGTGGCGTAGGTGACCTCGACCTCGGAGCGCCGGGCGATGGCGCGCAGGCACCCGGCCACCGAGCGCTTGAGGGGCTCGGCCACGGGTTCGCGGCGCTCACCGGGCTTGCGGTTGGAGATGGACATGCGCGGCTACCGGTCGGCCTCGAAATCGAAGGGGCGGTTCAGGATCTCGTCCCGGCTGTAGGGACACTCCGCGGGCAGGGATTTGAGAGCGCGCTTCATCTCGCGCGCGCCCCGGATTTGTCCAAGCCGGTAGCCGTCCCGGACAGCCTCGGCGATCCGCGACTTGAGGCCGGGATTCTTGCGCGACTGCTTGTCGATCCGCACCCGCCGCTCTGCAATCGTCAGCGACCAGCTTCGGCTGCGTCGCTCGGGCTGATGGTCCCACTCGAGGGCATGGGCGAGCAGCACATCAATCGCGCTTTCAAGCTTGTCGGATTGCTCCGAGCCCACGTCGCTCAGCTCCTCGGCGATGTTCTCGAGGTCGAGCGCCCCCACCCGGCCTGCGCGAAGCAGCGCCACCTGCTCCTGGACCCAGGTGTAGAGGTCGTCCGCGTAGCGCGTCCGCCCCTCGCTATACGAAGCCGCTGGCGCGTCCTCGCGTGTCAGGGCCGGATGCGCCATCGCGTCCTCCATGCGGTTCAGCTCAGGGCGACGTTCACCGCGCTCTCGGGCAGCTCCTTGCCGAAGGCGCGCTGGTAGAATTCGGCCACCAGGGTCCGCTCCAGCTCGTCGCACTTGTTCAGGAAGGTCACCCGGAAGGCGAAGCCGACATCCTTGAAGATGTCGGCGTTCTCGGCCCAGGTGATCACCGTGCGCGGGCTCATCACGGTCGACAGGTCGCCGTTCATGAACGCGTTGCGGGTCAGGTCCGCCACCCGCACCATGCGGTTGACGATGTCGCGGCCCGGGTCGGTCCGGTAATGCACCGCCTTCGACAGGACGATGTCGACCTCGCGGTCGTGCGGCAGGTAGTTCAGCGTGGTGACGATCGACCAGCGGTCCATCTGGCCCTGATTGATCTGCTGGGTGCCGTGATAGAGGCCCGACGTGTCGCCGAGCCCCACCGTGTTGGCGGTGGCGAAGAGCCGGAAGGCCGGGTGCGGGCGGATCACGCGCTTCTGGTCGAGCAGCGTCAGACGGCCCGACAGTTCCAGCACGCGCTGGATCACGAACATCACGTCCGGCCGGCCGGCATCGTACTCGTCGAACACCAGGGCGACGTTGTTCTGCAGCGCCCAGGGGAGGATGCCGTCCTGGAAGGCGGTGACCTGCTTGCCGTCCTGCAGGACGATGGCGTCCTTGCCGACGAGGTCGATGCGCGAGACGTGGCTGTCCAGGTTGATGCGGATGCAGGGCCAGTTCAGCCGCGCCGCCACCTGCTCGATATGGGTCGACTTGCCGGTGCCGTGGTAGCCGGTGACCATCACGCGCCGGTTGCGCGCGAAGCCGGCCAGGATGGCCAGCGTCGTCTCCCGGTCGAAGATGTAGTCCGGATCGAGATCGGGGACGTGCTCCTCGGACTCGGCATAGGCCGGGACCTTGAGGTCGAGGTCGATGCCGAAGACCTCGCGGACGGAGACGGTGCGGTCGGGGAGCCGGGCGGGCGTGTCGTCAGAGAGCATTCGGAACCTCGTGAGACGCGGACAACGCCACCCTGAACCGGTGGCGCATCCGCGCGGAAGAACGTCGAGCCGGGCCTCCGCGGCGGGGCGGAGCCATCCTTAGACGGCGCCGCGCCGCGGCGCCACCGACCGGCATGGCCTCCATATAGGGCCGCGTCGCGCGGTTTCCCCATCCTGGGGTCGAACCGGCGTGCATCCTTCGTGCCGTTCAGCAGAGCCCGGCGTTGCGCAGCACGTCGTGGGCGCGGATGATGTCGCGCAGCCGCTCCTCGAACGAGCGGTCGCCGCCATTGGCATCGGGGTGGAAGCGCTTCACCAGCGCCTTGTACTGCGCCTTGATGGCGGGGGCGTCCGCCCCCTCGTCGAGGCCCATCACGTCGAGGGCGCGGCGCACCGTGGCGGTGCGGCGGGGCTTCTCCGGCTCGGGCTGGCGGGCCCGGCGTCGTCCTTCGTCGACGCCCGCGCCGCGCAGGATCCCGAGCGGATCGACATAGGCCCAATCCCGGGTCGGCTCCTCGGCCGGCTTGCCCTGGCCGGCCGGGTTCACCCCCATCGCCCAGGTCGGGCGATGACCGATGATCGCATCCTTCTGGTAAGCCTGCACGGCGGCGTCGTTCATGCCGTCGAAATAGTTGTAGCTGGCGTTGTAGGCGCGGACGTGGTCGATGCAGAAACGCCAGTACTGGCCCTCCGCCTTCCGGCCCTTCGGCGCCCGGTGCGGGCCCGGCTGCGTGCAGCCCGGGCTCTCGCACGTCGCCTCGGCCGCGGCCGCGGCCTTCGGCTCGTCGCAGGACGGCTTGATCCGGATGCTGTCGAACAGGCGCGAGTTGAGATCCATGACGGGCCGATTATGAGGGGGTGGACCTGAGACACAAGGGCATCGGGCCTGATGACGCATGCGCGGGATCGGGCTTGACGGACTCTCCTGAACACGACGCGAGGGCGCGATGGCGGACGGTACGGGCGGCGGGGGAACCCTGCGGGACTGGATGGAGGCACGGCTGCAGGAGCAGCTCGCGCCGGCGCGGCTCGACGTGATCGACGAGTCGCATCTGCATGCCGGCCATTCCGGGGCACGGCCGGGGGGCGAGACCCACTACCGGCTCGACATCGTCGCCTCGGCCTTCGCTGGCAAGAGCCGTGTGGAGCGCCACCGGCTGGTGAACGCGTTGATGGACGAGGCGTTCAAGCGCGGCCTCCACGCCCTGGCCCTGCGCGCGCGCACGCCGGACGAGGCGGCCTGACCCGGGTGCGTCCGGCCTCGTTCCCGATGGGCACGCGGCTCGCAGGAGGAGACATGGCGATGCGGCCCCCTGCACGCATCCCCGCGGCGAGCGGGTCCGCGCCGCCCCACCTGCGGGGTCACCGCGCCCGGAGGCCGTCATGTCCCTGAGGGTGACCCCGCGCATCGCCATCGGCGACGACGAGATCGAGCTGTCGTTCCTGCGTGCCTCAGGGGCGGGCGGTCAGAACGTCAACAAGGTCGAGACCGCGGTCCAGCTCCGCTGGTCGATCCTCGGCTCGCCCTCCGTGGACGAGCGCGTCAAGGCCAACCTGGTGCGGCTCGCCGGGCGGCGGATGACCAAGGACGGCGTCCTCGTGCTCACCGGGCAGCGGCACCGGACGCAGGAGCGCAACCGGGCCGACATCCTGCAGCGCCTCGTGGATCTGGTGGCGGAGGCGGCCAAGCCGCCGCCCCCGATCCGCCGCCCGACGAAGCCCACGAAGGGTTCGAAGGAACGGCGGATCGTCGCCAAGAAGAGCCGCGCCACGATCAAGCAGGGGCGGGGCAGCTACCGGGATTCCGAGAGCTGACGGCGCGCTCAGTGGATCGCGTCGATCACCGCGGCCTTCGGGTTCGCGTCGGGCGCCGGGGACGAGCCCGCCACCAGGGTGCTGCCCGGCCGGGCGATCGTCATCGCGATGGCGATCAGGGCCAGGACCGCGGCGAGGGCGGCCGGGAACAGGAAGGCCGATTCGCCGTAGCGGAGGTCGAGGAGGCCGCCGATCACCGCGCCGGTGCTGAGTCCGGCCCAGAGCGGCGCCTGGATCCAGAACGAGGGCGCCACGGTCCCGAGCAGGAGGTTGGCGCAGCCGGTGCCGAAGCGCACCACGGCGCCGGTGACGTAGGTCAGGGCCAGGGAGCGGCCGCCCTCGTCCTGGAGCGTCGCGTTCTGCAGCCCCAGCGCCAGCACGATCGGATAGGCGTGCAGCGGGTAGGCGAAGGTGCCCCAGGGCATCAGCAGGCCGCCGGCCAGCAGCAGCGCCTGGAGCGTCAGCAGCACCGCCAGGCGCCAGCGCCCGACCCAGGCGGCGATCAGCGTCCCCAGGAAGGCGCCGAAGCAGAACAGGCTGATCGTGCTGGCGACCCGGGTGACGTTCTCCCAGTCGCCATTCGCCACCGCCACGCCGAAGCGCGTGGTGTTGCCCGACATGAACGACATGAACAGCTGCGAGAATTCCAGGAAGCCGATGGAATCCGCGCAGCCCGCCAGCGTGGCCAGCGCGATGGCGAAGGGGATGCGGCTGCGCGGATCGGCCGGGAAGGACTTGTCCGCCGGCGGTTCGGGCTTGCGCTCCGACACGCCTCCTCCGGTCCGAGTACCGTCATTCGCCATGCTGATCCCCCGATGCAGCGGCCGCGTCCGCCGCGACCGACTGACAATGGACGAAGAGCGGAGCGGTTTCATGCCGCGGTGCGGCGCAACACAACGACGCGCCCCGGTACCGGCGCGCCGCCCTCCCGGCGGACATCGGCGGATTGCAGGGTGAGGATCTCCAGGCCGGCCGCGGCGGCGGCCGCCGCGATGTGCGCCTCCGCGTGGGCGTAGCGCCCGTCCGCTCCCAGTGCGGTCCCCGCCGCATCGTGGGACTGCACCGTGAAGGCGGCGAGTCCCCCCGGCCGCAGGACGCGGCCGATCTCCGCCAGGACGGGACCGAGATCCGCCACGTAGATCAGCACGTCCGCGGCGAGGCAGAGGTCGGCGCAGCCGCCCGCCTGTCCGGCCAGGAAGCGGCCCAGCTCGCCCTCGGCGAGACGGTCGTAGAGCGGCCGGCCCTGCCACGCCTTGGCGCGCGCCAGGGCCAGCATCCCGGGGGAGAGGTCGATGCCGGTGAGATGGTCGACCCGATCGCGGATCGCCGCGCCCATCAGGCCGGTGCCGCAGCCGAGGTCGAGCGCCGCCGCGAAACGCGCGGGGTCGCGGGGGAGCACGCCCCGGACCAGTTCGGGGCCGACATAGCCCAGCCCCTCGACCAGATGGCGCTCGAAGCGCGGCGCGTAGCCGTCGAACAGTGCCCTCACGTAGGCGGGGGAGAGGGCCGGCAGGCCGTCGCCGACCCCCAGGCGGACGAGCTGCGCCCGCACGCCGAGCGTGTCGTCCGGGTCGATGTCGAGGGCGCAGGCATAGGCCCGGGCCGCCGCGTCCCGCAGGTCCGGATCGCCCCGCGACACCGATAGCCCCTCTCGCGCCCGGCCGAGCAGCAGCCAGGCCGGCGCGTAGCGTGGCGCGAGTTCCAGGGCCTGCCCGGCGAGGTCCGCCGCGGCTTCATGGTCGCCCTCGGCCAGGCAGGCTTCCGCGTAACGATAGCGGCGGTCGGCGAGGAGGTCGCCGGAACTGTGCTGCGAGGCCATGCGTCTGCCGGATCGGGGGCGCCTATATACCGGGGCCACCGGCGGATTCCACCGGCAGCACGGACCCGATGCCGATACGCGCCAGCGATCTCCTGACCCTGACCCGCGAGGGTCTCTACTGCCCGCTCGGGCGCTTCCACGTCGATCCGACCTGGCCGGTGGAGCGCGCGCTGATCACCCACGGCCATGCCGACCATGCCCGGTCCGGCCACCGCCACGTGCTGGCGACGCCCGAGACCCTGCGGATCATGGCGGTGCGCTACGGGGCGGATTTCTGCGCGCAGCGCCAGGAGGCCCGGCTCGGCGCAGCGATCCGCATCGGCGACGTCACCGTGCGCTTCGCCCCCGCGGGCCACGTCCTCGGCTCGGCGCAGATCGCCATCGAGCATGAGGGCGCCCGGGTGGTGGTCTCGGGCGACTACAAGCGGGCGCCGGACCCGACCTGCCTGCCCTTCGAGGTGGTGC
>CAXTCV010000195.1:0-6948 GCA_964242725.1 uncultured Methylobacterium sp. | reverse complement strand
CGGCGGATCGAACCTGTCGAACAAATTGGGGACGCGGGCGGGGACAGCGGTAGGCATGTGGTCAGCTCCGATTCAGTGGCGAGAGACGCCCGCGGCGGGGCCCGACGTGTCGACCGCCGCCGAGCCCTGGTGCGCAGCGTGGCGACGGGAGAGGCGGTCGGCTCGCCATGCGAAATGCAGCTGAGCGCTGGCGAGCCCCGCCAGATCCTGCCATTCGTCGATGAGCCCGACCGCAATCAGGGCGCGTACCTCGTCGAAAGATTGTCCGAACGCGATTGCCAAGGATGCCGCGCCACGGGCGCCGGCATCGGTGACCGCGACATCAGCCGCGGACAGCTCGGCCAGCAGCGGGGCGGCTCTCGCGATAGCCTCGGCCAGCGCGGCTGACGCCTCGGGGCGCTCGCCGGGTAGGTAGGTCTCGACTGCGAAGAGCAGCCCGTTCAGCCCAAGCCGCAGCTTGGCCGCCGGGTCGGGATCGCCGGCCACAGCCGCCTCGAAGGCCCGAGCGAGGGCCCACAGCAGCGGTTCGGGGCAAGCCTCGCGCTCCGGGATCATGGGCCTAGGCCGGCACGCGAGAGGACGCGACCACAGGGGCGACCGCCCGCTGCGCACGATCGGCGCGGCGCACCAAGCCGTCCATCTCGAGCCGGCACAGCCGCGCCCGGGCCAGCAGGGCCGCGATCTCGGCCGGGTCCCGTGTGGCGCGGGCCAAATGATCCTGCTCCCACCACACCACCAGCGCGGCGAGGGCCCTCAATCCGTCGTCGACCGCATGGCTCACGCCTTCGGGGTCGAACATGGCGGGGACGAAGTTCGCGTCCGCCTCGGCGAGCGCGATGAGGATCTGATCCCGGTCAATCAGGGAAAGCCGCTCGCCGCCAATGAGCTCCGACACCCGGGCGAGAATGCGGCTGAGTGTCCACGCGCCCTGCGCGCCACCGCTCAGCCGCCATAGGTCGTAGACGATTTCGTCGATCGCCTCGGCCAGGCACGGCGTCGCGTAGGGCGGCCGGATGGGAGTGAGGTCGAAGGCTGAGAATTCGACGCTGGCCGCCGTGTCTCGGTTGTTGTTCGTCCGCATCGTGCGCCCGCAGATTGCCTCTATGCAGAGACCATGCCAGCGGCTCGCGCGCGAAAAAACAGGCTGTGGGACGGCGAAAAACGCGCAGCCAGGGCGGGCTGATTAGCGCATATGCTGGGCGTAGAAGTCGGCGGCTACAGTTCCAAGCGACTTCTCGGGACTGGCCCGGCAACCTGTAACGATAGCGGACCAAAGCTCGGCAGCTCGGCCGCCCGACAGGTCCACCCTATTACGATGCCGGGCGACGTTTGAGGCATTTATGCCAGACAAGAAGCCTTGCGCCCATGCCACGACGACTGGGCCCAGCGGGGCGTCCTCGAACGCCACACCCGGCGATGTATTCTCAGAAAGCGATGCACAGGACGCTACTCCGATGCCGGCGATTGCCCCGGAGCCGAGTGAAAAATGAAAGCCACTCCCCGTTTCTGAATGGGCCCCTGTGGCAATACCGAAGAGCGTCGACACGAGCAGCACCGTCCTTTTCACGCTCGCCTCGCGAATCGATTGCAGGAATGAGCGATGATGCATTGGCTAGGTTGCCGATGACAACTTGTCCCCCGAAAGTCTGTGGCGGCGCGAAATTTGTTCGAGCGTTTCCGGCCTCGGTGACAGGGCCAAAGTGACCGCTAGGGGGGAGGTCGCGGGAGGGCGCGGCCACCCTCCCCGGGGCGGGCCGGAGCGCTGCGGCCCCCGTCCCGCGTGAGCGAGCGTACCGCTTACGCCGGCCGGAGTTCGGCGCTGTGGAGGGCCGGGGGTGGCATCCCCCGGCGACGCGACATCAAGCGGCGGCGCTGGCCTTGTCGCTCGACAAGATGGCGTGCACGCTTCCCTTGCTGATGCCGAGCTTCGTGGCGATGACGCCCATGCTGATGCCTGTCGCGTGCAGCGCCTTCACCTGATCGGCCTTGGCGCGCGCCGTAGGCTTGCGGCCCTTATAGGCTCCTTCGGCTTTCGCCTTGGCGATCCCCTCGCGCTGGCGCTCCAGCATCATCTCCCGTTCGAACTGTGCCACCCCGCCGAGCACGTTCAACATCAGCCGCCCCGTCGGAGTCGACGTGTCTACGCCAAGGTTTTCGATCCGCAGCGCGACGCCCTTCGCGTCGAGAGCCTTCAGGATCTCGCCGAGGTGCGAAACGCTCCTGGCCAAACGATCCAGCTTCATGACCATCAGCACATCGCCGGAGCGGACGTAGGCAAGCGCGGCCTCAAGCTCCGGGCGGATGCCAACGCTGGACACCTGCTCCCGATAGATCCTCTCGGCGCCTTTCGCCTCGAGGTCCCGAATTTGCGCGGCGAACCCGGCTTCCTGCTCCAGCGTGGAAGTTCTGGCGTATCCGACGATCATTTTAACCGCTCCCGTTCAGCTAGGCTCTCAGACTTATCAGCCGGACCGTTCAGAAAGTCAACATCCCATTCTATCTGACCGTATCTGGAAGCGTCCTGAACGTTCAGCACGGGCAAGGTCTATCTGACCGAATCGACAGGCCGACCCTCATGGAGCTAACCGCATCCCGTTCACAAAAACGTGATGGCTTGGATTGAACGAGGTTGCCGTACAAGAACAGCCGTACAACAAAATGCACACTGTGCGACAGCGTGCTTTAGACAGGCCCTGGCACTCGTGTCCGTTCTGTCAACGGACATCAATCTATTCCTGCAATCGGACTGATTGATTTTCAGGTTTCGCCATGTTTGCTTGAAATTACTCCGCAACTGGGGTGAGGAGATCAAACATGACCTTCAACGCTTCCCACGTATTGAACCGGGCTCGTCACTGCGTAGCGATGGCCAGCGAGCTGTTCACCCGCGAGCAGTTCATCAGCGTCGCTGCCGACGGCGCGGCAACCGATCAGGTCCGCATCGCCACTCTGCTCGACACGGCTGCGGCACGCCTGCCCGAGACAGCCGAGCCGGCTCCCGACGCGGACCTGCGCGCCCACGTAGCGGCTCGCCTGCTGTCCCACGCCGGCCGCTTGCTGGCCGAACTGATGTTCAAGGATTTGGACGCAGGCGAGACGATCGCCGCGCTGGTGTCCGCCGCCGTGGCCGACCTCGACGCGCTGGTGCGCTGGCTGGAGCGCCGGGGCGGCCCCGACGCACCCGGCGCGCCCGCCTGACATTGTGGCGCTGCTCCTGGAGCGCGAGGCCGCCGAGCGGCTTCGCATGTCAGTGCGCCAAGTCAAAAGCTTGCGGTTGTCCGGGGAGCTCGCGTTTCTCCCCGGGCGCCCTGTGCGGATCGACGAGCGCGACCTTGACGACTACCGCGAGCGCGCCCGCGCCGCGGCAGCGGCCCTGCCGAGACATCGGCGCATCGGTCCGCCGACGCCGAAGGAAGTCGCTGATGCAGCCAGCATCGCGCGGCAGATCCTCATGCGGAGGAATCATTTCCGGCGGCAGATGGCACGCGCGAGGGCCGCCAACCCCGAGCGATAACCCGAGCGCGTCAGCCGAAATCGTCGAGCGGCGAACCGAACGGCGCGATAGTTTCGCCCGGGGCGGCCGCAGTTCGACGCTGCCGCCGCGCTGGCGGCGCCTCGACGGAGGGCTCTGCCTCTGTTCGGTCGGAGCCGGCATCCGCGGCCGCGTCGACCAGATCATCAGGCGCGCCGACCGCCTCCGCCCCACGGGCGATCATCCGCTGGAGCTGATCCCACGTCGCCTCGCCGGGCTCGATGTCGTCGATATCGTCTTCTGCCTTTTCCATTAGGCCGGCACTCCGAAAGATCGTGCTGCCGGCCGTCGCCTTAGCCTGTGCCGGCGCCTTCGGGTCGCGACAGACTTGCATGAGGGCCTGGAACGCGACTTCGGCGCCTTCCCCTCGAATGCGCTCCCGAAGGTCGGCCAGTGCCGACGCGGGCCGCCGTTTCGGTTTGCTCGTCATCCCTCGTTCTCCGCTGCGATCTCGGATTCGATCCTGGCCGCATCCGCCTCGAACCACGCCGCCAGATCGGCGAGGGCCTGCGCTTGAGCGGACAGCGGCCTCGGCTGGTCGAGGTCGGCAAGCCGCGCAGCGACTTCGGCGTTCTGTCGGAGCTCGGCACACTGCGCGCGGCGTGCCGCTGCAGAGCCCACACGGTGGCGCCTGTGCCACAAGTCGAAGGCGGCGCGCTGCTCGGGTGTCATCGCAGCTAAACGGGCGTCACGGGCCTTCCTACGCTTCTCCAGCGTGACGAGCTTGGCGACGAGCTTTTTCTCGGGCCGGCGGCTGTCCCGCGACGGCCAGCGGGGGATGTGCCACAGATCGCCTTTCGGTGTGAGGCCGCCATGGACGCGGCATCGGCCGTTTTCCATCGCCGGCTGCTGACAGACGCCGCCCGTGCGCTTCACCCGCGCACCACACACCGGGGCGCTGGCCTGCCGCGCCTTGAACCGTGCGAGCGCCGCCGCGCCGATTTTCTGGCTGCGGCCGGAGGCGATCAGCGGACCGATCCCGGGCGGGAGCGCGCGACTGTTCATGCCGACACCCCTTCGCCCGTTGCGAGATGAGGTAATTTCCCGAAATGCCGCGCCACCGCAGCCCGGATAATCCTGACTTTCCACACGGTGATTTTGCTGCCTACTCCCCGACGGGCGGGCAGGGGCTTCTCGACCCTGCCCTCCCCCGTAGGGGCGGGAAGTCCGGGAAGCCGTAAGCATTGATATCGCTTATGTTTTTTTTGCTTCCCGAGCTTTCCAAGACCGGGAAGCTCGGGAAGCGCTCCGCGAAAGGCATATTCCCCAATCATTTCAGGCTTCCCGGGCTTCCCGACGACCCGTTTCCGTGAAGCTCGGGAAGCGCCTGCGCCGAGCCGCCGGAAAGGAACTCCGCGACGATGTTCCAAGCCGCGGTTTTGCCTGACCCATTTTTCCGCACGCTGATTTTGACAGGTTGTCCGAGGTGCGAGACCGTCACGCCGTCGATCAAATTCGCCGTGACGAGATCGCGTACGGCGGTGCTGGACGATGCCATGGTCACGCCAGCGGAATTAAGCGCCGACGCGATCCGTTCGCGCGCATCGTTCAGCGGCGTCGAGCCGGGGCCACCGATCGCCTGCAGCACCGCTGTGGCGACTGCGGTTCGTTTCACGTCGACAGCAGCCGTAGTGTTCGTCTTTTTCGACTTGCCCGTTGTCGGCTCCGTCCCCTCCTTCAAAAATTCTAGGATAGGGGCGGTGTCGCCATTCCCGATGTCTCCGGAATGCCGCTCGAAAATCAGAGCCGCTCTCTTGCGACGGACATGGTTGTTTTTCCCGTAGTCCAGCCGGATCACGTCGAGGCCCTCCACGCCCCACCTTTCCGCGTCAGAGGGCTGCACACCGCAGAGGGTGTATTGGCTCCGGACCTTGCCAACGATCGAGAAGGCCCCGCGGCCCGCGCCCATGTCGCCCGCCATGTCCCGAGTGCTCTTCGCCGTGTGATGCACCGCCACGATGCAGGCTCCCGTGCGAGCCGCGATCCGCGCAATGATCTGCATCACCACCAGCATGTCCTCTGTGCTGTTTTCCTCGCCGCCCGAGTGAAGGTCAGCGAGAGGGTCGAGGAACACGAGAATTGCCCCTGTAGAAACGATGGCCGCTTCAAGCTCGGCTGCGCCCTCCGCAGCCACGAGGGGCTCGCCTCTCCGGTTTCGCCGAGCCAGCACCAGCGGCGTTTCTACCCCCGACCAAAGGTGCAGGGGGTTCATCATGTCTTGGTCGTGGATTTCATACTGGCGCTGCGCCGCGGAGAGCCGGGCCTGCATCTCGGACATCTCGTCTTCGGCATTGTAGACGATGACCGCACCCGCCTTGTGCAGCAGCTCGGGCCCGAGATTAATGCCTTTGCCCCCAGCGGCGACGATGAGCGCGTCGCGAAGAGCGAAAGTGGATTTCGAGATCGCCGGCTCACCGACACACTGCACTGCCTTCCCCGCCTGCAACCTGGGAAAGATCACAAATTGCCGGTTAGGAATCTTCGACGGGTCAATGCGACCAGTGATCGTCACTAAGCCTGACGGCAAGGCGGCGTGTGCCGGCTCGGGGAGCGTTTCGAAATGTCTTTCCGCCGACTTGGCTTTCGCTCTGGCAAGGCCTGCCGTAACGGTCGTCTTCAGATACGGCGCCCCGCGTGCTTCCACCTTCTCTGAGCCGTAGGCGGCCAGCACGATGGCATTCTCCGACGGATCGGTGATGCCGGCCTCTCCAACGGCCGTGGAAATGGCGAAGTCCTGCGTCGAGCGATCGAGCCATTCCCTATTCGGGTCTAGCAAGGTGCGCAGCGCTGGCGACGCCGCGAGGCGGCGAGCTAAATCCGGCTTATCAATCGAGACACTGTCACGCGCGCCGACATAAGCCATCGCCTGTTCGAAAACGCCCATGTCCGCCGTGGGCGTCGTGCGCTCGGCTTCATAGAGCGGCGTGGCTAGGAACAGAAGGGTCGCGAGCGACCAGCGCGACGACGTGTCGAGGTGCAAAAGGGATGAGGAGCAGGCGACCCGGCCCCGAGCGAGTTTCGACCTATTCGGCCGGTTGACCGTGAAAGGGATGCGAAAGAGATGGTCCAAGCTGTGGACCGGGTCAGAGCCATAGACATTCGCCAGCCCGCGAGCCTGCGCCACCGTGTCGAGCTTCGTTCCTGGGGTAACAGGCAGTGGCTCGGTCAGCATCCACACGACCTGAAGGCCGCTTCCGCTGCTGATGATGGCGGTCGGCTGTCCGATCCAGTGATCTAGGATAAGGTCCTTCAGCGCGGCGAGCCGGACACGTTCGCGCTCGGCGCCGCCGTCGCGCTTTTCTTCCTCGCGGTTCGGATCGATGTCGATCACCACGCCGCGGACGGCGGAGATGTCCTGTTCCCTGATACGGCCTCCGCGATATTGACTCGTCGGGAACGGATTCCGTCTGCGCTGA
>CAXTCV010000194.1:0-6949 GCA_964242725.1 uncultured Methylobacterium sp. | reverse complement strand
CCGCCTCCGGCGAGGCGTTGAGGATCGAGGGCGAGGCCGAGGTGCCGGACTGGCGCCCGTCGCCGAGGCAGGGCAGCGCGTGCACGCCGGCCCGGATCAGCGGCGCGGGCGGGCGCATGTTCACCACCTCGGCGGCCCCGGGATAGCCCACCGGCCCGGCGCCGCGCATCACCAGCAGGGTCTCCGCGGTGATGCCGAGGCCCGGATCGTCGATCCGGGCGTGGTAATCCTCGGGCCCGTCGAACACCACGACCGGACCCTCGAAGGCGTCCGGATCCTCCGGGTTCGACAGGTAGCGGTTGCGGAACTCCTCCCCGATCACGCTGGTCTTCATGACCGCCGCCTCGAACAGGTTGCCGTGCAGCACCAGGAAGCCGGCCGACTCCATCAGGGGGGTGTCGATCGGCCGGATCACGTCCGCGTCCTCGATCGTCGCGCCGCGGCAATTCTCGCCGATGGTGCGCCCGTTCACCGTCAGGGCGCCCTCCCGGATCAGGCCGCGGCTCATGAGCTGCGCCACCACCGCCGGGAGGCTGCCCGCGCGGTAGTAATCCTCGCCGAGATAGGCGCCGGCCGGCTGCAGGTTCACGAGCAGCGGCACGTCGAGCCCGTAGGTCTGCCAGTCGGCGATGTCGAGTTCGACCCCCATGTGCCGGGCGATCGCCGCGAGGTGGATCGGCGCGTTGGTCGAGCCGCCGATCGCCGAATTGACCACGATGGCGTTGAGGAAGGCGTCGCGGGTCAGGATCTCGGAGGGCTTCAGGTCCTCGGCCACCATCGCGACGATGCGCTTGCCGGTCCGGTAGGCGACCTCCTGCCGGTCGCGGTAGGGGGCGGGGATCGCCGCCGAGCCGGGCAGCATCATGCCCAGGGCCTCGGCGAGGGTGTTCATGGTCGTGGCCGTGCCCATCGTGTTGCAGAAGCCGGTGGAGGGCGCCGACGAGGTGACCAGCTTGATGAAGCCCTCGTGGTCGATCTCGCCCGCCGCCAGCATCTCGCGCGCCCGCCACACGATGGTGCCCGAGCCCGTGCGCTGACCCTTGAACCAGCCGTTCAGCATCGGCCCCACCGAGAGGGCGATGGCCGGGATGTTCACGGTGGCGGCCGCCATCAGGCAGGCCGGGGTGGTCTTGTCGCAGCCCGTGGTCAGCACCACCCCGTCCAGCGGATAGCCGTAGAGCAGCTCCACGAGGCCGAGATAGGCGAGGTTGCGGTCGAGGCCCGCGGTCGGCCGCTTGCCGGTCTCCTGGATCGGGTGGACCGGGAATTCCAGCACGATGCCGCCGGCCTCGCGGATGCCCTCGCGGACGCGCTCCGCGAGGACGAGGTGGTGCCGGTTGCACGGCGACAGGTCGGAGCCGGTCTGGGCGATGCCGATGATCGGCTTGCCCGAGCGCAGCTCCTCCAGGCTGAGGCCGAAGTTCAGGTAGCGCTCCAGGTAGAGCGCCGTCATGTCGATGTTGTCGGGGTTGTCGAACCAGGCGCGCGAGCGCAGGGGTCGTGCAATCGGTCGGTCGGTCATTGGCGGGTCCGGTGAGCGGGGCGGGTCGAGAAGCGGTAGGTGATCACGTTCCGGTAGGTCTGGCCGGGATCGAGCCGGGCGGACCCGAAGGCCGGCTGGTTCGGCGTGTCGGGGAAGAGTTCCGGCTCAAGGGCGAGGGCGTCCGACTGCCGGTAGGCGAGGCCGGATTTGCCCACCGCGGTCGCGTCGAGGAAGTTTCCGGCGTAAAACTGCACCCCCGGCTGGGTGCTGGCAATCTCCAGAACCCGGCCGGATCCGGGTTCCTCCACCCGCGCCACGAGGTGCGGCTCGGCCGTGGGGGCGCCGGTCACCACCCAGTTGTGGTCGTAGCCGCGCCCGCGGGCGATCTGGACGTCCCGGCCGTCGCGGATGCGCGCGCCGATCACCGTGGGCATGCGGAAGTCGAAGGGCGTGCCCGCCACCGGCCGGTGCTCCCCGGTGGGGATCAGGGTGGCGTCGACCGGCGTGTAGCGCTCCGCCGGGATGGTCAGCGTCTGGTCGAGGATCGACCGGCCCGAGCCCTCCCCCGCGAGGTTGAAGAAGCTGTGGTTGGTCAGGTTGACGATCGTCGGCTTGTCGGTGGTGGCCGCGTAGGTGACCGTGAGGGTGTTCGTGTCGTCCAGCCTGTAGGTGGCGGTCGCCGTCAGCGTGCCGGGATAGCCCTCCTCGCCGTCCGGGCTGACGTAGCGCAGGGTGACCGACGGGGCCGCGCCGCCGGTCACGCCGGTGATGGTCCAGAGCCTCTTGTCGAAGCCGGCCACGCCGCCGTGCAGGGCGTTCGGGCCGTCGTTGGTGGCCAGCGTGTAGGCCTGCCCGTCCAGGGTGAAGCGGCCCGCGCGGATGCGGTTGGCGTAGCGCCCGACGCTCACGCCGAAATAGTTGGGCTTGGCCAGGTAGCCGGCGAGGTCGTTGTAGCCGAGCACCACGTCCGCCGGCTTGCCCGCGCGATCCGGCACGTCGAGACACCGCAGGAGCGCCCCCCAGGAGAGGATGCGGGCGGTGACCCCCTTCCCGTTGGTCAGCGTCACTTCCTCGACCGTCCGCCCGTCCGGGAGCGTGCCGAACACGGTCCTGGCCGGCGCCCCGGCCTGGGCCAGGGCCGGGATGGCCGCGCCGGCGCACACAGCCACGAGTCCCACTCCACGCATCGCTCCCTCCCCTCAGCTGGATCCCCCGTCCCGGCGATCATGTGCCGGTTCGCGACGGGGGCCGCGGTTGGTCTCCGCGAGTCCGACCATATACTCATACAAACAGACGGGACAACACGGCGCCCTGACGGAGCGGCCCGGTGATGACGAGGACAGGCGCGATGGCGGCAGCGTCGCGAGCGCCGCACCCGGGGCGGCCTGGACGGCGGGCAGCCGGGCGTTCGCTCCGCAGATCGTGTGTCGGCCAGGGTCAGCTCCTTGCGGGAGTCGCTGAGCGATGGCCCGGCTCCTGCAAGACGGCGGTTTCCACGAACGCCCGCATGGCCTGCGCCGCGCGGTAGGTCCCGGGACCGCCGCCGCGATGGTCGGGCGCGTCAGGGCCGTCCCGGTTGACGCCCGCGACACCGATCGATACTCGGACAAATAAACGGCGCCGAGCGGGTCCCGGGCAAGCGGGCCCTGGGCAAGGCGGCCCTGGGCAAGGCGGCCCGCCGAGAGAGGAACACGCTCGATGGCCGCACCCATCGCGAGCGCCGCGCCGGCTGCGGCCGGGACCGGCGCGCAGGCGCAGGTGAGCCCCCGCCCGGCCCTGTCGCTGCTGGTCAGCCTGTCCTTCATGTGGGGCTTCATCACGGTCATCAACAACACCCTGCTGCCGCACCTGCGCAGCGTGTTCGACCTCGACTACACCCAGGCCACCCTGATCGAGTCGGTCTGGTTCATCGCCGATTTCGTCGCCTCGATGCCCGCGGCGAGGCTGATCGCCCGCGTCGGATACCAGCGCGCCCTGGTGACCGGCCTCGGCATCATGGCGGCCGGCACCCTCGGCATGGTGCTGGCGTCCTATCGGGTCTCCTTCGCGATCACGCTCACGGCTCTGTTCGTGATCGCGAGCGGCATCACCCTGCTCCAGGTCGCCGCCAACCCCTCCGTGGCGGTGGTCGGCCCTCCGGAGAGCGCCCCGGCGCGGCTGAACCTCGTCCAGGCCTTCAATTCCCTGGGCACCACCCTGGCGCCGCTGTTCGGCGGCGCCCTGATCCTCGGCCGCTCGACCTCGGGCACCGCCGCGGCGGGCACCGTCCTGACCCCGGCCGAGCGCCTGGCGGACGCCCAGTCGGTGCAACTCCCCTACCTGATCGTGGCGGCGGTCCTGATCGGGCTCGCCGTGGTGATCGCCCGCTTCCCGCTCCCCGCCCTGGGGGACGGCGGCACCGCCCGCCGGGACGCCGGGGCCGCGCCCGCCGGCCGATCGCTCTGGCGCCACCGCAACCTCGTGCTCGGCGTGCCGGCGGTCTTCATCTACCTGATCGCCGAGATCGGGGTGTCGAACCTGTTCATCAGCTTCGTGTCGCAGCCGGAGATCGGCGACCTGACCCATGCCCAGGCCTCGCGCTACCTGTTCCTGCTCTGGGGCGGGATGATGGTCGGCCGCTTCGTCGGCAGCTACCTCATGCAGAGCCGGCCGGCCGAGACCGTGCTGGCCGCGGCGGCGGTCGGCGCCTGCGCGGTGATGCTGGTGGCGGCCTTCGCCACCGGCCCGGTGGCGCTGGGGGCGCTGATCTCGGTCGGGCTGTTCCACGCCGTCATGTTCCCGACGATCTTCACCCTGGGCATCCGCGGCCTGGGGCCGCTCACCGAGACGGGGGCGGGGGTGCTGATCATGGCGATCGCGGGCGGCGCGCTGGTGGTGGTGCAGGGCTGGGCGGCGGACCGGTTCGGGCTGCAGCGCTCCTTCCTGATCACGGCCGCCTGCGACCTCGACGTCCTGGCCTACGCCCTGTGGGGCTGCCGGCCGGGCACCGCGCCGTCGGCCTGACCGGAAGGGGGAATCCATGGATCCGAACATCCGCATCGTCCCCCGCGCCGGGCGCGACCGGCTGGGCGAGGGGCCCATCTGGGTGCCGGAGCGGGCGCGGCTGTTCTGGGTCGACATCGCGGCGCCGGCCCTGAACTGGCTCGACCTCGCCGGCGGCGGGACCGGCACGCGCCCGTTCCCGGAGCCGCTGGGCTGGATCATCCCCCGGGCCGGCCGGCGGGACTTCATCGTCGGGTTGAAGAGCGGCTTCGCAACCTACGACCTGGAGATCGACCGCATCGGGCCGATCGGCAATCCAGAGCCCGACCATCCGGACAACCGCCTGAACGACGCCAAGGTCGATTTCGCCGGCCGGATCTGGGCCGGGAGCATGCACCAGGCCGAGACCGCGGTCTCGGGGTCCCTGCACCGGCTCGACCCCGACCTGACCTGGCAGCGGATGGACGGCGATTACGGTGTCGCCAACGGGCCGACCTTCAGCCTCGACGGCCGGATCATCTATCACAGCGACAGCGCCGCCCGGACGGTCTACGCCTTCGACCTCGCCGCGGACGGGACGCTCACGGGCAAGCGGGCCTTCCTGCGCTTCCCGGAGGATTGGGGCTGGCCCGACGGGATGACCACGGATGAAGAGGGCTGCCTCTGGATCGCCCATTGGGGCGGCGGCCGGCTGAGCCGGGTGGATCCGGACGGGCGCCTGATCCGGGCGATCCCCCTCCCCGCCCCCAACATCACGAGCTGCGCCTTCGCGGGCGACGGGCTCGACCGCCTGTTCGTCACCTCGGCGTCCCGGGGCGCCGAGTCCGTGCCGGAGGCGGGGGCCCTGTTCGAGCTCGACGTCGGCGTCCGGGGCCTGCCGCCCCGCGCCTTCGGGGGCTGAGAGCGCCGCCGCCCGGATCGCGCGTGCGGTCGCAGGATCGTGTGCCGGCCTCACCCGGATGGAGGATGCATCGCCCCGGTTCGGTCTCTACGAAGAGGGTCTCCGAGACGAGATCACCTCAAAGCCCGCCCGGCCCGTGCCGCGGCGGGCTTTTTTGTCGTGGCGGGTTCGCCGCCGCGGCGGCCGGGGCCTCACTCCGCCGCGCGGACACCCCCGAACTGGGCCGCGTGCAGGCGGCCGTAGGGGCCGTCCGCGGCCAGAAGCGCCGCGTGCCGGCCCTGTTCGACCACGCCGGCCGCCCCCAGCACCACGATCCGGTCGGCGTCCCGGATGGTGGCGAGGCGGTGGGCGATCACCAGGGTCGTGCGCCCGCTGGCCAGATCGGCCAGCGCCCGCTGGATCTCCCGCTCGGTCTGCGTGTCCAGCGCCGAGGTCGCCTCGTCGAGGATCAGGATCGGCGGGTTCTTCAGGAACACCCGGGCGATGGCGATGCGCTGCTTCTGCCCGCCCGACAGCCGCACCCCGCGCTCGCCCACCACCGTGCCGAGCCCCTCGGGCAGGGCGTCGATCACCGATCCGAGCCGGGCGCGCCGGGCGGCGGCGTCGATCTCCGCCTCCGTGGCGTCGAGGCGGCCGTAGGCGATGTTCTCCCGGATCGTCCCGGCGAACAGGAACACGTCCTGCTGCACGATGCCGATCTGGCGGCGCAGGGAGGCCAGCGTCAGGTCGCGGATGTCGATCCCGTCGATGGTGATCCGGCCGGACTCGACCTCGTAGAAGCGCGGCAGCAGGGCGCAGAGCGTGGTCTTGCCGACCCCCGAGGCCCCGACGAACGCCACCGTCTCCCCGGCCGTCACCGCGAGGTCGAGGCCCGTGAAGACCGGGCGGCCGGGGCCATAGCCGAAGCCCACCCCCGCGAAGCGGATGTCGCCGCGCAGGGCATCCACCGCGCGGGCGCCCGGCCGGTCGGTGATGTCGGGTTCGGTGGCGAGGAGTTCCTGGTAGCGGCGGAAGCCCGCGACTCCCTTTGGATAAGTCTCGACCACCGCGCCGATCTTCTCCAGCGGCCGGTAGAACACCCCGACGAGCAGCAGGAAGCCGACGAAGCCGCCGGGCGTCAGGTCGCCCCGGACCACGAAGGCGGCGCCGCCGAGCAGCACCGCGATCTGGACGAGGCGCAGGCCGAGATAGTTGATCGACAGCCCCGCCGCCATGAGCCGGTAGGCCTCGAGCTTGGTGTCCCGGTAGCGGGCGTTGTCGCGGGCGAACAGGGCGCGCTCGTGCGCCTCGTTGGCGAAGGCCTGGACGACCCGCATCCCGCCGACATTCTCCTCGATCCGGGCGTTGAAGGCGCCGACCCGGCCGTACTGCGCCTGCCAGTTGCGGGTCATGCGGCCGCCGTAGCGGATCGACACGAAGGCGATCACCGGCAGGATCGCCCCGGTGATCAGCGCCAGCGGCGCATGGACCATGAGCATCAGCGCGAAGGCGCCCAGCAGCGTCATCACCGCGATGAACAGGTCCTCGGGCCCGTGATGGGCGACCTCGCCGATCTCCTCCAGGTCCTTGGTCACCCGGGCGAC
>CAXTCV010000193.1:2091-6991 GCA_964242725.1 uncultured Methylobacterium sp. | reverse complement strand
CGCTCATCCCATCAAAATAGGGCAGCCCACCCCGGTGCCTAGCGAGATAGGTTCTAAGTCAACGTTGAAGGTCGATCGTCTGGGATGGCGTTGATGCCTTCCTCGCGTAAGAACGCGGCGATGCACGTGCTCCGGTCTTGGTTCTGGCTCATCGCGCCCGCTCTCGGGGCGTTGGCAGGCTTGCTCTATTGGGCCGTCTTCGATGTCGGCACATTGATCGGGTCGGCCGTTCGTGGCGCCATTATCGGATCACCGATTCTGCTCTACGAACGCGGCTTCGTACTTTCGCGATTTCGTAACCGCGTCCGGCAAGCGGCCACACCACTCTTCTTGATTGCAACGGTGGTGACCTACGCCGCTGTGATCGTGCTCGGTAACGCCGTCGCCAGCACTGTGCTCAACCGGCTGTTCAGCTCGATGCAATCCGAACGAAGCTCGATGCTGATGACACAGTCCGGCTTTATCTATTCCCTTGGTGTCTCCGCTGTCATTGTGTTCATATTCCGGGTTCGAGATCTGATCGGGCCAAGTGTCTTCAACAATTTACTGATCGGCCGCTATCATCGTCCGATCAGCGAAGAGCGCATATTTCTCTTTCTCGATGTAGCCGGCTCGACGCAGTTCGCCGACCGCCACGGGGATCTTGCGGCCCAGGCCTATCTCGGCCAGATCTTCAACGCGCTGGCCTTGCCAGTCTCCCGCTCGCGCGGATCGATTGATGATTACATCGGGGATATGGCCCTGGTGACTTGGACGATTGAGCGCGGAACACGTGACGCCGCGTGTCTCCGCTGCGTGTTCGATTTCGCGGCATCCATCATTGAGGATGCCGAGACCTGGAAGGAGCGGTTCGGGCAGGTGCCGGAATTTCGCGCCGCCCTTCATTGTGGCCCGGTCGTCACGGCCGAGATTGGGCTTGAGCGCCACAAGATCGCGTATTTCGGTGATGTCGTGAACACGACCGCTCGACTGGAAGCGTTGTCAAAGACGCTTGGCGTGCCCGTGCTTGTGTCTGCAGATCTTCTGCATTGTCTCGGCCAGCTGCCGAGCAATTTTTTCGTCGAGGGGAAGGGTGCTCACACGATCCGGGGCCGTGACGAGCCACTGACAGTGGCGGCGATCACGCGCGGTTGAGATCGGCCGTCGTTGGCGCCATCACCATCGGCACGCGCCATCGCGATCTGTGGCGGCTCTGGCTGGCCCCGCAGGAAGCGCGTATCAGCCCCGGCATGGCCAAACGTACCAAGCTGAAACCGCAGGAGCGCGGTTCCACCCTGTTCGACGTCGTGTTCGAGGACGGCGGCCGCGCCTCGAACCGGCGCGTGCCGATGGAGATCCTCAGCGGTCTGGATGGCGACCAGCCAGCCCGTGAACTCATCGAGCAGCAGGAGGCCGAGATCGCCCAGAAGGCAGCCCGACCGCCGCGAGCGATCCAAAGCCTGATGCGTGCCGCCAAGCCCGAGCCGAAGCTCATCCGAGAGTAATCCGCGACGCCCGAACCTGGGTCACGGCCGCCGGCTCCTCGGCCATCAGCAGGGCGCCGATCGCCTCGCGTCGGTTCAGCGGATCAATCCCGCCACCCGCAGCTCGCGTTCGACGGCCTCATGGAGGATCCTTAACGGATCATCGTTCGAGGCCTGCGACGGTCGGATCTCCTGCATCGGCGCAGGCGGAGCACCGAGAAAGGCACCCGCCTCGTTGGCCTGGGTCATGTCTAGGATGAGATCGAGGCGCAGCAGGCGGCGCAGCAGCGCGATCATCTACGGCCCCTGCACCAGCTTGATTGCCGGCTCCAGCACGTAGGGCGAGCCGGGCAGATGCGCGCCGTCGCCCTCGCGGCGGACGCTGATCTCGTAGCCCTGTCGCGGCTGTAGGACGCCGGTCGGCAGATCAAGCGCGAAGCCGTGCCAGCCGGTGCCGATCCCTTCTACCGCCAGATCCTCACGGAACTGGTCGGCCCGGCAGCGACCGATCACACGCTTCTCGATCGCGATCAGGACCCATAGCGGAACATCAGGCGCGTCCGGGTCCCACGCCCAGCCAGCGATCCGCCGATGGGTCAGGGTGCCGACATGCCCGAGCAACGCCATAGGCTGGCTCAGGCAGCCAGCAGCGGTGTCCAAGCGCCGGCCGCATCCATCGCCATGGCGCAGATCCGCAAACCGTCGGCCGAGCGGCGCACCTCGACCGTGTGCGCCTCGCCCGGCGTCAGCGGCTCGTCCAAGTCGAGATCGAAGCCGTGACGGCCATCGCCTACGCCTGCGGCCGCGATGTCGGCGCGGTACTCCTCGGCCAGCGTCATCGCCATGACTGTGCCGTCAACCACGACGTCGAGGCAGACCGGGGCGTCCGGGTGCTCAGCATCCTGGGCCCAACCGGCGATCCGGCGGCCGTCGCAGCGATCCATCCACGCCCGCACGATGCCGAAGCGCATCGGTTCAGTCGACAGGCCGGCGCGCAGGATCAGGCGCTCGCGGAGCGCCTCCAGTTCGGGACCGTGCTCGATGCGCGGGGCGTAGGATGCGGGAGCGAGCGGGGCGTCGTTCGTGCTCGTGCCATCGAACTGCCGACGCACGCCCGGGGCAGCCAGGAAGCTCTCGGCCGGCGCGCCCTCGGCCAGCAGGAGGTCGTGGCTGTCGAGTTCGACGTGCCAGTAGGTCAGATCCCGGACCGCCTCGCCCCGGATGGTACTCGTGCCGTTGACGAGATGCCCGGCGGCGACGAACAGGCCGTCGAGCCACAGGCAGTGATCGGGCGAGACGCGCAGGTCGCGGGCGGGAACGCCATTAGCCAGTGCCCCGGCGGCGATGCGCACCGGGCGGTCGGCTTGGGGCGCGGTCAGGTCAGGGTAGGCGCGGGTCCCGATCCAGCGGATGGGGCGGGGCTTGCCGGCGGCGGTGATAGCGAGGTCGCCCACGCGCAGGCGCTCGACCGGCACGTCCTGGATCGTGTGCTCGCGCAGCACGCGAATGCGCGTGCCCGTGACGTAGCAGGGGACGGCGGCTGCCCTTGGCATCACGGTGCTCGTGGCAGTATTGTTTACGGGGTTTGTATCGATCGCGCCGCCTGTACTGGTTATCGTCGCGCTATTGATGATTGGATTGGTCGAATTTACGCTTACAGTCACTTGAAGTGTTGCAGGAGTAGTTGATGTTACACTTACATTGGACCATTGTCCTGTCGTATTATTATAATTTCCACTATTGAAAGAGCTGGAAACATATGTTGTTCCGACCGGAACGCTGTTTTGAATAGAAATGCCACCGGGATTAAAGAAAAAATTGCTACTTAACGTTGTCGTAAAAGTTATATCTTGTCCGACAGTTGGTGTCGTATTTGATGCGCTGTTCGTTAGCGATAGATCTAAAATAAAGCCGACGAATGCGGCCTTGGCCAAAGGCTTTCCGCTCGACCAGCCTCGCGTGGCGAACCCGAGAAGCGGTCCAGCGCCCAGCGCGGTCCGCAGCGCAGCAATTCCCATCCTATGGGTTTGATCCTGTTCGACCATTATCTCGACCCCCGGCACGATACATTGTCCCGATTGGATCGGTTGATCCCAGGATTTTTATCGAGCGCAGATAATCGAACATTGGTCCATCGGCCGACACCGGAAACGTTATGCAGATCGTTTTTCTGCACGCCACCGTGATTTATTTGCATCAAACTTTCCTCGACGGCAATTTCTGATAATTTTGTTTGTGCGAGGCGAAATGTCAGAATGTCAGGGTGCGTAGCGCGATGAGCGGAGATCAAACAGTGGACCTCTTCGCTTTCCCGCCGGAGCTCGCTCGCACCGCAGCCGTTGATCTGGCGATCCGTCGAGCCCTCGCAGACAGTGTGGCCCGCGTGCTGGCCGAAGGGACGCGATGCGGTCTCCTGGAGCCTCATGACGCGCGGGGCTGGCAGGATGCGCTGCTCGCCACCGGGCGTGCGCCGCCGCAGCTCTGGGCGTGCTATCACGACCTCGTGCAGGCGATCCTGCGCGGCGACGGCGAGGCCGTGCCGGGACTAGCGGCCGAACTCCTCGCACGACGACCCGACCGCTCGCGCTCGCCCGGCACGGTCGTGACGATCGCGGAGGACGACCTCGGCGCCGTCGATGCGGCCCGATACCGGGCTGTGATCGACAACGACACGGAACGCCCGCTCGGCCTGCGTCCGGCCGCACCTGACGAGGTCCGCCGCGTCCGGGATCTGGTCGGCGAGGCGCGCGGTCTGCTCGCCGCTACCGCCCCCACCTTACTCGGCGAGATCGACACGCTCGGGCACCAGATTGTGCTCGCCACCAACGCGAGCAACAGCTTCGGCGGTGCGGCCACCGTGTTCTTGTGGGGGGCGGTGATCCTCAACCCCGACCGGCTGCCGGACCGAGTGACGCTGGTGGAAGGGCTCGCGCACGAGACCGCCCACGCGCTGCTGTTCGGGATGACGCTTGGAGCGGACCTGACCACGAACGACCCAGCCGAGCGCTACGCCTCACCCTTGCGGCAGGACCTTCGACCGATCGAGGGGATCGTGCACGCCACCTACGTGCTAGCGCGGATGAACCACGCGCTCGCGGCCGTCCGGACCGCACCAGGGCTCGTCCCGACCGAGCTGGCGCTGATCGACGGCAAGATCGCCCGCAACCGTGCGAGCTATGAAGCGGGCCTTGATACCGTGCTGGTGCACGCGCGTTTCACGCCGGAGGGCGAGGCGATCTTCGCCGCCTGCCGGGAGGCCGTGAACGCCGTCGCGGCGTGATGGGGTAGCCCCACGCAGGATGGGAAGCGCCGGATGTGCCCCGCTAGGGTATGCCCGAGGTGAACCGGCCGAGCACGCGAACCCGCTGCGCGAGCTGACCGCTCCCCCCCCCCCCCCCCCCCCCTCCCAAAGGGCCCCACTCGGGATCCCCGACACC
>CAXTCV010000193.1:0-2081 GCA_964242725.1 uncultured Methylobacterium sp. | reverse complement strand
GGGCGGGGCTCCTGCCGCCGCCGCCGACCCCCCCCCCCCCCCCCCCGCCCCCCCCCCGCCCCCCCCCCCCCCCCCCCCCCCGCCCTTCCAAAAGGCGCCGACTCGGTATCCGCGACACCAGCTGATCTGGCTGGACCGGTGGTGATAAGGTGATGGACGGCGCGTGTTGCGCGCGACGCATAACCCTTCGTGTCCGTCGGGGCATGCACCAGAAGACAACCCAGGCGCTTCGCAGCCACTGCAGGGCGAACTAAATCCTCACCGCCCCGCCACCATCTCCAGCAGCATCACCCCCGCCGCGGTCACGACGTTCCCATTCCCGCCCCAGGGCAGCGCAACCTCCGGCAGGACAATCTCGGCCACCTCCGCCTCGCGGTCCTGATCGTTCCCGCGCAGCCATGTGACCTGACTGCCGGTGGCGTTCTCGGGTGCTGCCAGGGATGGCTCGTCGTCGGCGCCGTCTTCGAGGTCGCTGTCCCCATCCATGCCGTCGAGCACGGCGATGATGCGATCCGCCGCGTCGAGGGCGGTCTGCGCTGCCTCCTCCAGGCTGGCACGGAGCGCGGGTCCGGTCAGCGGCTCCGGGATCTCCGGAGCGGCCGGTTTCGGACGCGGGGTGAAGGTGAGCACGTCGCCCATGATGGTGTCTCGGGTCGCGATGAAGGGAGGGCCCGGCGGGATCCGGCCGGGGCGGTACGCACGGCGACAGGGAGGGGCGGTCAGCCCCTCGTGCGCTCGGCCTCGGCGTGGGCCAGCAGCTCGCGGGCGAAGGCCACGGTCTCGTCGGGGTCGCCGTTCTGGATCACCGGCAGGGCCAGCATCTTCAGCCGGGTCTCGCAGTCGGCGGGCTTCGCCGGCCTACGCCGCCGCGCCTCGTTGATGGCCGCGGTCTCCACGTCGGTCAGGGCATCACCCAGCCACTGCATTAGCTTGCCGGCGGCGTTGTAGTTGTCGCTCGGGCCGCGCGCCTTGCACCGTCCCGTCCACACGGTGGCATAGGCTACGCCGCCGACGAGGTCCGCGAGGTCGTGGAGCGCCTGCAGGTCGTCCAGCGAGGCGGAGGTGAAGTCGATCATGTCGACGAGGCTGGGCTCGCGCTGCGCTGCCGGGGTTGCCGTCACGGTCTGCGGCCGAGGCTCCGGCTCAACGCTTTCGGTCGTGGCACCTTCGGTCGCCAGGACTGCGGATGACCCTGCCACCAGATACCGGGTCTGCGCTATGTCCAGCAGCTTGCCCCACGCCTCGAAGGTCCTCTGCGCGGCGTCGAGCGCATCGAGCATTGCGGTCGACACGTCGGCGTCGCGCTCGCCTCAAGCCGCCGTCGCCCTGATCCGCTCCATCCTGGCGATGACCGGGACCGAGCTGCCGCCTCGGTTCAGCGGCTTCGGTGACGAGCCGGACACGAGCGAGCGCGACCGCGCCCTCTACGCTGCCCCTGGCTCGCTGCCGGCTTGGGCCATCGCCGAGGCCAAGGCCGAATACGACTTCGACGACGCCTGACGCCGCCACGGCGCGGCGCCCGTCTCGCCGCGCCCCCCGCCATTCTTTGCTTTGGAGGCCGCCCGTGCCCTCACTCAAGCTGTCCAACCCGTTCCGTCGCGCTGCCGATCGCTCGACTCTCAAGCAGCGCGCCGCCGACCTGAAAGCCGGCCCGAGCCATCACGTCGCCGACGTTCAGCCCGCACCAGAGATGACCGATGTTCAAGCGGTAGAGGCCAGCGACGACGCTGAACTGCTGCGGCTAGGTCAGGAGTTCGAGGCCGCCCGCGCCCGCGAGATCGCGGCCTGCGAAGCCTGCAACGCGGCTCAGCGAGAGGCGGACTGGCACATGCCCGAGCGCCCGGACTGCCTGATCTACCAAGCTTCCGACGCGAACATGAGGGTCCACCAGAACCTGATGATGGCCGAGGCGCTGGCAGGGCGGGAGGTCCGCAGCTCGGACATCGAGTGGCTGCGGCGGAAGATGCCGATGCATCACGAGGTGTTGCGCCCGATCCGCGAGGGCGAGCGTGCCCATATCGACCACCCGGGCCGCAAGTTCGACATCGTGCCCCATCCCGAGGCGCAGGCTCGCGCCGAGG
>CAXTCV010000192.1:0-6997 GCA_964242725.1 uncultured Methylobacterium sp. | reverse complement strand
CGGCGCCGTCCGCTCCGGGAACAGCTGCTTGAGCGCCTCCAGCTTCGGCGCGTCGTTGACGGCGATGTAGGGGTGGCCCGGATGCTGGGCCATGAAGTCCTGGTGGTAGCCCTCCGCCGGGTAGAACGCCGCCCCCGGCTCGATCCGGGTTGCGACCGGCCTTGCATAGGCCTTGGCCGCATCGAGTTGGGCGATATAGGCCCGCGCCACGCGCGCCTGCTCGGGATCCTGCGGGAACAGCGCCGAGCGGTACTGTCGCCCGGTATCGGGCCCCTGGCGGTCCACCTGCGTCGGGTCGAGCGCCACCGAGAAGAAGATCCGCAGCAGCTCGTCGTAGCGGATCGAAGCCGGGTCGTAGGTGACCGCCACCGCCTCGGCATGGCCGGTGCCGCCGCCGCTCACCGTCCGGTAGTCGGCGTCCGCGCGATTGCCGCCGGCATAGCCAGAGACCGCGCCGCTCACCCCGCGGACGTGCTGGAACACCCCCTGCACGCCCCAGAAGCAGCCGCCGGCGAACACGGCCACGTGCGGGCCCTTTGCCTCGGCCGCGCGGGTCGCGGCCTCCGGCAGGCGGCGCGGCGCTTCCTCGGCGAAGGCGGCCAGGCGCGGCAGCAGCAGCGTGCCGGCGAGTCCGAGCCCGAGGGCGACACCCAGAACCGGGCGAAGCGTGTCGCGAAAAGCCATGCTGTTCTCCTGCCGGACCGTGACAGCCTGTTCGCCCCGGGGCCGGATCCGGTTACGCGGGCGGCACGCCGCATTGCGGCGGCGCCCGCATGGGTCTACGCACCCGGCAAAGCATCGGCCCTCGCGCAGGATCCGTCCCGTGACCATCGCCCCCGAACCGAACTCCTTCCGCACCGGCCCCGACGAGCGCGGCCGCTTCGGCATCTTCGGCGGCCGGTTCGTCGCCGAGACGCTGATGCCGCTGATCCTCGAGCTGGAGGCGGCCTATGAGGCGGCGAAGGTCGATCCGGCCTTCGCGGCCGACATGGCGAGCTACGGCACCCACTATATCGGCCGGCCGAGCCCGCTCTACTACGCCGAGCGCCTGACCGAGCACCTGCGCGCCAAGGCCCCGGCGGGGCAGGGGGCCAAGGTCTATTTCAAGCGCGAGGAGCTGAACCATACCGGCTCCCACAAGGTGAACAACGTGCTCGGCCAGATCCTGCTGGCCCGCCGCATGGGCAAGCCCCGGATCATCGCCGAGACCGGCGCCGGCCAGCACGGCGTCGCCACCGCGACGCTGTGCGCCCGCTTCGGCCTGAAATGCGTGGTCTACATGGGCGCGGTCGACGTCGCCCGGCAGGCGCCCAACGTCTTCCGCATGAAGATGCTCGGCGCCGAGGTGATCCCGGTGGAATCCGGCACCCGGACCCTCAAGGACGCGATGAACGAGGCCCTGCGCGACTGGGTCACCAACGTCGCCGACACGTTCTACTGCATCGGGACCGTCGCCGGGCCGCACCCGTATCCGGCGATGGTGCGCGACTTCCAGTCGGTGATCGGGCGCGAGACCCGGGAGCAGATGCTCGCCCAGGAGGGCCGCCTCCCCGATTCGCTGATCGCCTGCATCGGCGGCGGCTCCAACGCCATGGGCCTGTTCCACCCGTTCCTGGACGACCGCGAGATCGAGATTTTCGGCGTCGAGGCGGCCGGCCACGGGGTTCATTCCGGCCTGCACGCGGCCTCGCTCACCGGCGGCAAGCCCGGGGTGCTGCATGGCAACCGCACCTACCTGCTGATGGATGCGGACGGGCAGATCGCGGACGCGCATTCGATCTCGGCCGGGCTCGACTATCCCGGCATCGGGCCGGAGCACGCGTGGCTGCACGAGTCGGGTCGCGTCACCTACGTCTCGGCGACGGACACCGAAGCCCTCGAGGCGTTCAAGCTCTGCTCGATGCTGGAGGGCATCATCCCGGCCCTGGAACCCGCCCACGCGCTGGCCCGGGTGCTGGATCTGGCGCCTCAGCGCCCGGCCGACCACCTGATGGTGATCAATCTCTGCGGCCGCGGCGACAAGGACATCCCGCAGGTCGCGGAGATCTTCGGGACGACGCTCTGAGGCCAGGCTCGGCTCAGCCCTCGGCCTGAATCTCGTCCCGCGCCGCGGAGACCAGACAAGCCGATCGGGTGCGGCCTCGGGCCCGGGCCGCGGAATCGATCCCGGCCAGGGCCCCGGCGTCCAGCGCGACGTCGACCCGCACCGGGCGGCCTGAATCGAGGCGCAGCGGAACGGGGCCCGGCGGCGCCGCGTCCCGGATCTCGGCCGAGGTTGGGGCGGCGCGCAGGGCCTCCGGTGTGCGTGGACCCGGCGGCGCCAGACCGGCCGCGACGCGATCACCGAACCCCTCGCTGCGGGCGGCGGTCCCGTTCTCCGTCGCCTCGTCGATGGTCGCGCCCATCGCCGTACCATCCGGGACCGCAACGTCGTGGGCGCCGGCCTCGCCATCGATCAACGCCCTCCTCGGACCGGCCCGCGGCATGGCGGCCCTCGGCGCGATGGGTCTCTATCGGCCCATCCAGCGGAGCATCAGCCTGTTCGACACCGCTCCACCGAGGGCGCCTCACCGCACCGTCACCTGATCCTTGATCCGGTCGTAAACCGCCCGGCTGAGCACCCGCTTCGACAGAAGCTGGTCAACCGACGTATAGGGGCGCTTGGCGGCGATCGCCCGGCCGATGGCACCGCCGCCTTGCAGATGGTTCAGGTCCGCCACCGCGGCGGTGTTCAGGTCGACCACAGCCAGGGCCCGGGGTCCGGCGCTGTCTTCGGCCCGGTCGACCTCGGCCTGGCCCGCAGCCTCCTGCGCCTGCGCCTGGGCTTGCACGCCCGGCGGCGTGGCCGGATCCGCCGGGGGGAAGGCGAGGGCATCGGCGGGGACCCGGGTCTGCCCGGCGGGGATCGGGACGGTCCGGGGCGCGACGGGCGGCGCCCGGGCGGGCTCGGCCGCCGCGGGCGGGGCCGGGGGTGGCGGCGGCACGGCCGGCGACCCGGCCATCGGCGCGGGCGCGGTCGTCGGAGCGGGCTCCGGGCTCGGCAGCAGGAACTGCACCACCGCCGCGAGCACACCGGCAATGATGAGTAACACCGAAATTCTGAGGATCGCAGGACCGCTGAGCACGCACCACTCGACAAGGATTAAAACTATATGACGCGACCATTTACGCTGTCCTTAGCGGTCATCCAACCGGCCTCCGCTGTCCGGCGCGAAATCACCCGGGGATGACCGAACGGACGCCGCGCCCGGGTGAGCGCCTCGGCGAGCGCCTCGGTGCCCTGCGCTACCTGCCGACCCTGTTCCGGGAGATCGCCGCGGCGAGCCCGCGCCTGCTCGCGGCGAGCCTGTCCTTGCGCCTCGTGGCGGCCTGCCTGCCGGTCGTCAGCCTGTACCTCGCCAAGCTGATCCTCGACGGGATCGTGGCCGAGCACGCGCGCCCGGCGCCGGAGGGCGGCCTCGCGGCCTGGCTGGCCGATCCCGGCCGGGCGCGGCTCGCCGGGCTGGTGGCGGCCGAGTTCGGTCTCGCCCTGGCTTCGGACCTCACCGGCCGCCTCGCCAACCTCGCCGAGACCCTGATCGGCGACCTCTACGCCAACGCGGCCTCCCTGCGGCTGATGACGCATGCCGCCGCCCTCGACCTCGCGCAGTTCGAGGACAGCGCCCAGCAGGACCGCCTGGAGCGGGCGCGGCGGCAGGTCAGCGGCCGGACCGGGCTGATCGGCGCGGTGTTCGGGCAGTTCCAGACCCTGTTGACGCTTGCCTCGCTCACCGCCGGGGTGGCGGCCTTCACGCCCTGGCTGGTGGTCCTGATCGCCGCCGCCCTGGTGCCGGCGGTCCTCAACGAGTGGCACTTCACCAAGGCCGGCTACCGCCTGGCCTGGATCCGCAGCCCGGAGCGGCGCCGGATCGACTATCTGCGCTACCTCGGTGCCAGCGTCGAGACCGCCAAGGAGATCAAGCTCTTCGGCCTCTCGGACTACGTCACCGGCCTCTACGCGGTGCTGGCGCGCCGGCTGCTCGCCGACAACCGCGGCCTCGCCGCCGCCCGCGCCGGCTGGGGCTTCGCCTTCGCGAGCCTGGGGACGCTCGCCTACTACGCCGCCTACGCGGTGATCGTCTGGCGGACGGTGGCGGGCGCGTTCTCGGTGGGCGATCTCGCCTTCCTGGCCGGCGCCTTCCAGCGCCTGCGCGGCGGCCTGGAGGGGCTGCTCCTCGGCTTCACCCAGATCACCGGACAGGCGCAGTACCTCGACGACTTCTTCTCGTTCTTCGCGATCCGGCCGCAGATCCGCTCGCCCGCGCAGCCCGTGCCGGTGCCGAGCCCGATCCGGGAGGGTCTGGTCTTCGAGGAGGTCGGCTACCGCTATCCCGGCACCGAGACCTGGGCCCTGCGCGGCCTGTCCTTCGCGGTGCGGGCCGGCGAGACCGTGGCGCTGGTCGGCGGCAACGGCGCCGGCAAGACCACGATCGTCAAGCTGATGACCCGGCTCTACGATCCGCACGAGGGCCGCGTGCTCCTCGACGGCCTGCCCCTCGCCGCCTACGACCTCGACGCTTTGCGAGGGCGGATCGGGGCGATCTTCCAGGACTTCGTCCGCTTCGACCTCACCGCGGGCGAGAACGTCGCGGTCGGCCGGATCGAGGCCGCCGGAGAGGCGGACCGGATCGCCGCGGCGGCCGCCCGGGGGCTCGCGGCCCCGGTGATCGAGCGCCTGCCCGAGGGCTACGCCCAGCCGCTGGGCAAGCGCTTCGCCGGGGGCCTCGACCTCTCCGGGGGCGAGTGGCAGAAGATCGCCCTGTCCCGGGCCTACATGCGCGAGGCCGAGATCCTGATCCTCGACGAGCCGACCGCCGCCCTCGACGCCCGGGCCGAGTACGATGTCTTCGCACGGTTCCGCGACCTCTCGGCCGGCCGCACGACGGTGCTGATCTCGCACCGCTTCTCCACCGTGCGCATGGCCGACCGCATCCTGGTGCTGGAGGGCGGCCGGATGCTGGAGGAGGGCAGCCACGCGGCGCTGATGGCGCGGGGCGGCCGCTACGCCGAGTTGTTCACCCTGCAGGCGGAGGGCTACCGGTGATCGCAAGGATTGCCCGATCCCGCAAGCCTGCTATCTGCGGCGGACTGAACCGAGGTCATCCATGCGCCTGCGCCTCTCCCGTCTCCTGACGGCCGGCCTTCTCGTCTCCGCCTGGGGCGCGCAGGCGGCCCCGCCCGCTGCGCCGGACCCGGAGGCCAAGCCGGAAACTTCCGCGCCCGGGATCGTGCTCGCCAACCACCGGGCGGTCTACGACCTGACGCTCGCCGAGGGCGGCGGCAGCCGCGCGGTGGAGAGCGCCCGCGGGCGCATCGTCATCGACTTCCGCGGCGATGCCTGTCGCGGCTACACGATGCTGACCCGGCAGGTGACGGAACTGTCCTCCGGCGAGACCGGCTCGCGCCTGTCCGACATGCGCAGCACGACCTTCGAGGGCGGCCAGGGCCGCGAGTTCCGGTTCAAGACGACGACGCTCACCAACAACCAGCCCGCCGCCCCGGTGGACGGGACCGCCTCCGAGCAGGGGGACTCGGTCACGGTGAAGCTGAAGGGCGGCCCGAAGCCGTTCACCGTGGGCGGTCCGGTCCTGTTCCCGAGCGAGCACATGCGCCGCCTGATCGAGGCCGCGCGGGCGGGCCAGGCGACCCTGTCGGTCAAGGTCTTCGACGGCTCCGATGACGGAAGGAAGGTCTACGACACCTTCGCGGTGATCGGCCACACGGAGACGGGCGCGGCGCCGGCCGCCGGCACCGCCCGGGACAAGCCCCTGCGCGAGGGCGCCCTCGCGGCCATGCCGCACTGGCCGGTGCGCCTGAGCTACTACACGGAGGGCGCCGGGGAGCGCACGCCGATCTACACCCTCGGCTTCGACCTCTACGAGAACGGGGTCAGCGGCGCCCTCAAGCTCGATTACGGCGACTTCGCCATCCTGGGGGACATGACCGCCCTGGACATCGATGCCGCGGCCGCGCGGGGCGACAAGGAGACGGGGAAGGGCTGCACGCCCTGAGGGCCCACCCGCGCCAATGACGCGTGCCCGTTCCCGGACAGGCGGAGCGAAGCGGACCCCGATCCGGGACCCAGCGCGGGAACAGGCGGCGTCAGCCGCACCGTCCAGGCGGACGCGTCGCGTGTCCCCGCGCCGGGGCCCGGCTCGCATCCCGCGCCCTTCCCTGCGCCCGGGAAACGACGTCCTCCGGACGAGGAGGCGCGCCTCACGCCCATTCGTCGTCGGGCCGCGGCGACAGCCGGTGCCAGGCCGCGGCGATGCGCTCCGGCTTGACGCCCAGCGCCCCCGCGCAGGCGACGAGGACGCTCTCGTTGCCCATCACGTGGTCGAGGACGCCCACCAGAAAGCTCGGCTCCCGGACGCTCGCCCGCAGGGTGTCGAGATCGAGCCCGGTCGCCGCCAGGAACGGCAGGAGGCGGTCCTCCTCCCCCGTGATCCACAGCAGAACGTCGAGGGCGAGCCGCTCGGCGGCCTCATCCCCTTGAAGAGGTTTGCCATTCATCAACATGTGAACGCTACAAAGGTGATGGAGGGGCTTCACCGCCCGCTAATCATGATCGGCGCGCACCGGGACAACGGATCATGAAGAAAACGGTGCTGATCGTCGAGGACAACGAGTTGAACATGAAGCTGTTCAACGACCTCCTGGAGGCGAACGGCTACGCGACCCTGAAGACCGCCCACGGCATCGAGGCGATCGAGCTGGCGCGCGCCCACCATCCCGATCTCATCCTGATGGATATCCAGCTCCCGGAGGTCTCGGGGCTCGAAGTGACCAAGTGGCTCAAGGAGGACGACGACCTCAAGGGGATCCCGGTCATCGCCATCACGGCCTTCGCCATGAAGGGCGACGAGGAGCGGATCCGCGAGGGCGGCTGCGAGGCCTACCTGTCGAAGCCGATCTCGGTCGCGAAGTTTTTGGCAACGGTTCGCGCGTATCTTGAGCC
>CAXTCV010000191.1:0-7012 GCA_964242725.1 uncultured Methylobacterium sp. | reverse complement strand
CTCTTCATCTACGTCCTCATCGCCAGCGCGGTCCTGAGCTGGCTCGTGGCGTTCAACGTGGTGAACGTGCGCAATCCCATCGTCGCCCAGGTCGGCGAGGTGCTCTACCGGATCACCGAGCCGGTGCTGCGGCCGATCCGCAACCTGCTGCCCAATCTCGGCGGCGTCGATATCTCGCCGATCATCCTGATCCTGCTGCTGCTGTTCATCAGCCGCCTGCTGCACGAGTACGCCGTGCCCGCAACCTACGTCTACGCGCAGTAGGATCGCCCGCCCGTGAAGACCAATCCCGGCCGCTTCTTCGAGGATTTCCGCCTCGGCGAGACCATCCGCCACGCCACGCCCCGCACCGTCACGGTTGGCGACGTGGCGCTCTACACCGGTCTCTACGGCCCGCGCTTCGCGGTGCAGTCCTCGGACGCCTTTGCCCGGGCCCTCGGGTATCCGAAGAGCCCGCTGGACGACCTGCTCACCTTCCACATGGTGTTCGGCAAGACCGTGCCGGACGTCTCCCTCAACGCGCTCGCCAATCTCGGCTACGCGGAGGGCGGCTTCCGCCGGCCGGTCTATCCGGGGGAGACCCTCTCCACCGTGTCCG
This sequence comes from uncultured Methylobacterium sp., assembly GCA_964242725.1. Lineage (GTDB taxonomy): Bacteria > Pseudomonadota > Alphaproteobacteria > Rhizobiales > Beijerinckiaceae > Methylobacterium. The sequence continues at coordinate 6,414 of CAXTCV010000191.1, read as the reverse complement.
AGGTGATCGGCCTCAAGGAGAGTTCGAACCGCCAGACCGGCGTGGTCTACGTGCGCTCGGTCGGGTCCGACGAGGGCGGCGAGACCGTGCTGAGCTATTGCCGCTGGGTGCTGGTGCGCAAGCGCGACCCCGCGGCCGCGATCGCCGAGGAGCACGTGCCGAGCCTCGCCAAGGTGGTCGATCCGCAGGATCTCGCCGGCGCCCTGCCGAGGCTCTCGGCGGCCGCCTACGATTCGGAACTCGCCGGCAGCCCGCATCGCTTCGCCGACTACGCGGTCGGGGAGAAGATCGACCACGTCGACGGCATGACCGTCGAGGAGGCCGAGCACCAGATCGCCACGCGCCTGTTCCAGAATACCGCCAAGGTGCATTTCGATGGCTTGGCCGCCAAGGACACCCGCTTCGGCCGCCGCCTGATCTATGGCGGCCACGTCATCTCGCTGGCCCGGGCGCTCAGCTTCAACGGGCTGGCCAACGCCTTCGCGCTCGCCGGCATCAATGCCGGCCGCCACGTGGCGCCGCTGTTCGCCGGCGATACGGTCTATGCCTGGAGCGAGGTGCTGGCCGCCGCCGATGTCGGCCGCGACGATGTCGGGCTCCTGCGCCTGCGCACGGTCGCCACCAAGAACCAGCCCTGCGGTGCCTTCCCGGACCGCGCCGGGGAGGGCTACGACCCCGCCGTGATCCTCGATCTCGACTACTGGGCGTTCGTGCCGAAGTAGCGGGGGCGCGCGGCCGTGCGATCGGACCTGAGCGTATGGCCACGATCCGGATCCCGAAGCCGCGCGCCGTGGTCGTGCGGCCAGCGCGGCCGGAGGACGCGGCCGCGCTCGCGACGATCCATGTGACCACGTGGCACGAGGCCTATGGTGGCCTCCTGCCCCCCGAGATGATCGCCGCCCTCACGGTCGAGGTGCGGCAGGCCTGGTGGGCGCAGGTTCTCAGCAGCCCGGAGCCGGGCCCCGGCGCGGCGGTCTATCTGGCCGCGACGGGTGGCAAGCCGGTCGGTTTCGGCGTCGGCCACGCCCAGCGCGCGGAGACCCTGAAGGCGGCGGGCTTCGACGGCGAGATCCGGGATCTCTACGTCCTGCGGGCCGCCCAGGGGCGCGGAGCGGGCCGGGCCCTGGTCGCCGCGACGGCCGCGGGGCTCCGCCAGGCCGGGTACCGCGCCGCCAGCGCCTGGGTGCTGCGCACGAACGCTCCGGGCCGCCGCTTCCTCGAAGGTCTCGGCGGCACCCGGCTCGAGGCGCCCGAAGCGTCCCGCGGGCATGGCCGTTTCACGGAGCTCGCCTACGGGTGGCGCGACCTCGCCGTCCTGGCGGAGTCGTGCCGCCCGGGCGCGGGGCGGGACGGACGCTGAACGCCCCTCAGCGGATCCCCGCCCCGACCACCCCCGCCTCGACGGCCAGCGTCAGGCGATCCGTGACCGCCCACTCGACCCCGACGCCCGCCACCGGCCGCACCGCGAGATCCTGGCGGCTGATCGGAAGCGCCCCCGGCCGCGGCCCGACGCGCAGCGTCTCGTGGACGGCCACCGCGCCGGTCTTGGCGTAGACCAGGACATCCGGCGACAGCAGGGTCCCGACCTTCATCTCCACGGTGCCGGCAAAGTCCTGGGCATAGGCGAGCCGCCCGTAGCCCGGGGTCAGGGACCCGTCGAGCCCCGCCAGGTAGTCGAGGCCACCGCTGATGCCGTAGAGGATCGGGCCGGCCTGCCACATCCGGCCGCCCTCGAAGCCGAGGGTGGGACCCCCATAGCTGCCGAAGTGCCGGGACGACGCGACCGCGTAGCCGGTCGACAGCCGGGCGTAGCTGCCCGTCCAGCGGCTGTCCGTATCCTCGACCGGCCCGGGCCAGGCGAAGGACGGCAATGGCGCGAAGCCGAGCGCCGGCCACAGCAGCGCCTGGGCCGCGGCGGGGCCGGCCGGCAGGAGGCTGGCGCCGAGCATCAGACCCGCCGCGATCCGGCGGAGCGAACGGGAATCGGCGCGTCTGCTCATGCGCACAGGATAGCCGAACGCGCCGGACCGGAACAGGGTCCGGCCGGCGGGCTCATGTGCGGGGGCGGGACGATCGTCGGCTGGAGCACAGCACCCACACGCGTCGTTCAGGCGCCTGTGAAGTGAAGGGCGCGCGGCGTTCGGAGCGCTCGGCCCGCCATGCCGGGCGCAATCGCCGTCTGGCCGTGATCGGGTCGAGACCCTACACGCGCTCCGCGGCAACGGCCTGGAACCTTTCCGCCCTTCGCGGCACCCGTCGCGCCTGCGTGGGGGTGAGGCCGAAGCGTCTGCGGAAGGTCCGGTTGAAGTAGGACAGGTCGCCGAAGCCGACATCGAAGGCGATGGCGCCGATCGGCCGCGCGTCGTCGCCATCCGTGAGGCGCTCCATCGCCCGGTCGAGGCGGCGGGCGAGGACGAAGCCCGAAAAGGTCTCGCCTTCCGCCTGGAACATCGCCTGGATCAGCCGGCTCGAGATCCGCTGGGCCCGGGCCACGGTGTCCAGGCTCAGGTCCGGGCTACCGAGGCGCTGCTCGACCTCGGCCTTGAGCGCCTGGATCCGCAGACCGCGCCGGCTCGGGACGGGCCCGTTCGCTTGAAGGTCGGGCTCGCGCACGATGAAGGCGAGGAGCTCGGCCAAGTGCCCTCGGGCGAGCTCCGCCAGCCCGGAGGTGGCGACCGGAATCAGCCCGCGCAGCAGGCCCGCGGCATAGGCGGTCAGGGTCTGCAGGCCCGGATGGTCCCGCCCGATCCGCCGGAGGACGCCGGGTTCAAGAGCGGCGAGGGGGTCCGCGAGCCGGGTCCGCTCGATCGCCAGGACGTCGATCCGCTCGACGCCCGTCACGGCGAACACGGCCCCCCGGCTCGCGGCGACGAGCAGCGCATAGCGCGAGCAGCAGGCGAGGGTGCGCCCGCCCTGCGTCACCTGGAGACGCCCAGCCGCAGGCCGCACCAGGAGGAGGCGCTCGACCGGTGCCTCGTCGGACCAGGTCCGGGACGGGCCGAACACCGAGGCGATGCCGAGATCCGGATCCAGGCGGATCGCGGTCCGCCCGCGAAAGGGCGGAGCATCCGGCCCCGCGATCATCCGCGGGCGCGCGCTGCCAACCGGCTCGACCGCGCCGCGATCAGGCAGGGCCCGACATCCTCGCTCTGACGCGCGCTCCTGCGCCGAACCGGAGTCCCCTTCGGCAGAGCGCGCACTCGCCGGATCCGTCCCCTTCGTCATCCCACGCCCAATGCAGCCGGATTCTGCGCAGCAGTCCGAGCTCTTGCTCGCCTGGGTCCAAGCGGACCGGCAGTCACCATGCTAGAGGCCCAAGACGATGTCGAGAGGATTTGCGCGTTTCTACTTTCGACGTCGAATCGATGATCTCGTCGTCATCGAATTAGACGAGTTTTAAACTGCGCTCTGCACCGGCCGACCGCCCGCGTTACACGGGCGGCGGCAGCGGGGGCGGCAGCAACGGGGCGCCTCGACGAGGGTGCACAAGGGCGGGTCTGAGCGTCATGCGGTATGTTGGTCTCGTCGCGATCCTCGGTGCGGGGACGATCCTGGCCGGTCCGGTCCGGGCGCAGACGGCCGCGTCGCCCATCGCCCTCGACGCGATCTCGGTGACCGCTACCCGCGCCCCGCGGCGGATCGAGGACGTGCCGCAGAGCGTCCAGGTGATCGATCGCGATCAGATCCGCCAGCAGATCGCCCTGACGCCGAACCCCTCGTCCGTGCTCGCGAAACTGGTGCCGGGCTTCTCGGCGCCGAACGGCACGATCTCCAGCGCCTCCGAGAGCTTCCGCGGTCGCAGCCTCCTGGTCCTGATCGACGGCGTGCCGGTGAACACGCCGCTGCGCGACGTCTCGCGCATCCTCAACCTGATCGACCTCAATGCCGTGGAGCGGATCGAGGTGGTGGCGGGCGCCTCCAGCCTCTACAGCGCGGGTGCCACCGGCGGCACGGTCAACTTCATCACCCGCCGCCCCACGGACGGGCCGCCGGTCGTCACCGTCAACACCGCCCTGCGGACCTTCACGGCCGACCCCGTCCACGGGATCGCGCCGGAGACGGCGATCAGCGTGACCGGCACGGTGCCGGACGGGATCGACTACGCCTTCACCGGATCGGGCCGCTTCGCCGCCCGCACCTATGACGGCAAGGGTCGGGAGATGCCCTCCGACGGGCAGCTCGGCCAGGGCGGCGGCGACCGCTTCCAGCTCGGCAACCTCAACCTGCGGCTCGGCTACGACCTCGACCTCGCCAAGCGTGTCGAGGTCGGCCTCACCCAGATCCTGCTCAACCAGGACCCGCGCTACCTTACGGATTACCGAGGGTTCTACGCACGGCCGAACGATGCGCGGCTCTACCCCGGCCTGCCGGTGGCCGAGGACACGCGGTCGCTGTACCTGCGCTACACCGACCGCGACACGCCGCTCGGGTCGCTCGCGCTGCTCGGCTACTTCAACGCCATCAACAAGCGCTTCAACTATACGGAATTCGCCTATCCCGCGAACCCCTTCGTGACCTACTCGTTCAGCCCCGCGACACCCACGAGCCTCGCCAACCAGTCCGCCCTCGCGACCGAGCGGGGCGGCATCAACCTCACCCTCGACACGGATCTGAGCGTCCTCCTGCCGGGGCTGAAGCTGACCTGGGGCACCGACGTGATCGCGGAATCCACGCGTCAGCGGGCCCGCGACGGCGCGGACGTGTTCACGCCCCTGCAGCAGAACAGCTATGCCGGCTTCGCCCTGCTGCAGCTGCCCGTGGGTGAGCGGCTGACCCTGCGCGCCGGCATGCGCGACGAGCATTTCGACCTCGACGTGGCGGGCTACACGCGGCCGACCACCTTCGCGGCGACCGCTGCCCGCAACGCCCTCGGCTACGCCACCTTCGTGCTGCCGGCGCTCGCCGTCACGGGCGGCCGCTTCGCCTACGCGGCCCCGACCTTCAACGCGGGCGCGACCTACACCCTCGTTCCGGGGCTCGATCTCTACGGCGGCTTCAGCCAGGGTTACGCGCTCGCCGATATCGGCGCCTTCACGCGCCGGGCCGGTCTGTCCCTCGCCTATGCCTGCCCGGTGGCGCGGCCCTTCTGCCTGCCGGCGGGCACCCGCATCGCGTATTCCAGCATCGCGCCGCAGGCGCAGATCGTGGATTCCTACGATTTCGGCATCCGCGGCCGGATGGGGATCTTCTCGGGTTCCCTCGGCGGCTTCGTGTCGACCTCGGACCAGGGCACGACCTTCGACCCGCTGACCAGCCGGCTGAGCCAGCAGAAGGAGAGGATCTACGGCGTCGAGTTCACCGGCGACGCCCAGGTGACCGAACAGCTCAACCTCGGCACCGTGCTGGGCTACCGCGAGGGCCGCTACGACACCAACCGGGACGGGCGCCTCGACAGCGACCTGCCGAACAACCGCATCGGCGCGCCCTTCCGCGGCACCGTCTCGGGCACCTACCTGTTCGCGAACGGCGTCAGCCTGCGGCTGGAGGGCGAGGGCTTCAGCGGCCGCGACGCCCGCATCGACCGCGCCGGCACCCGCTACCGCCTCAAGGACGCTTTCACGGTCAACGCGGCTGTCGGCGCGCCGGTGGCCGGCGGCGAACTCTACGCCTCCGTCGACAACCTGTTCGACGCCGCCTACTGGAACCCGACCGCGACCTCGGTGCGCAACCTGACCGTCTACGGGCTCGGGCGCACCGTCACGGTCGGCTACCGCAAGACGTTCTGAGCCGATGGTCGCCGTGGCGGAGACGGACGACCGCGTCGTCCTGCGCTCCCTCGGGCCGCGCGCACCCTGTGCTTCGCCCCGTTCGCCGCCCGTGCCTGCGGCGCCGTGGCCGGCCTGTGGCCGCTCTTCGGCGCGGCCGGATTCCAGAGGCTGATCCGCGACATGGAGATCGCGGCGCTCTCCAGCTTGTTCATGGCGGTCGCCTCGACCGACCAGCCCGGCACCGCCTTCACGATCCGCGCCTGCGCGCAGCTCATCGTCTGCTTCGTCGGCGCGCTGATCTCGGGCAAGCTCGCCGACCTCCTCGGCTACGGCGCCGTGTTCGGGCTTGCCACGCTGCTCTCGGGCGCCGCCACGGTGGCGACCATGCGGCTGCTCGGCACCGGCCGCGGGCCGTCCTGATGGCCCGATCCTCCCCCGAGCCGCAGGGCCGCGGGGGTCAGCGCGAGGCCCAGGGTCGCGCAGAGCCAGGGCCGCCGCGGCGGCCTGCGCTCCCTCCGGCACCGGGGCCACCAGCGCCGCACCGAGCAGAGCGAGCCACGGGCCGGCGCCAGGGCGACCCGGTCGTTATCCCACCCCCGCCTGCCGCCACGCGTCCCGCTCGCGGACAGATCAGTCCCGCACCACCACCTTGGTGCCGACCCGGACGCGGTCGTAGAGATCGACCACGTCCTTGTTGGTCATGCGG
>CAXTCV010000190.1:0-7025 GCA_964242725.1 uncultured Methylobacterium sp. | reverse complement strand
ACCGGTCGAAGGTCTTGCGGATCTCGGCCTTGTTGGCGTCGATCTGCTCGACGGTCAGGATCTTGCGCGTCTCGTCGCGGCCGGACGGGTCGCCGACCCGGGTGGTGCCGCCGCCCATCAGGGCGATCGGTCGCCCGCCGGTGGCCTGGAGCCAGTGCAGCATCATGATCGACAGCAGGTGCCCGACATGGAGCGAGGGCGCCGTGCAATCATAGCCGACATAGGTGGTCAGCCGGCCCTCGACGGCGGCAGCGTCGATCCCGGCGAGATCCGAGGTCTGGTGGATGTAGCCGCGCTCGGTCAGGATCCGCAGGAAGTCGGATTGCGGCGCGAAGCTCTCGGCGGTCATGGATGCCATCTCGGGTCGCTTGCGTCGCGCGACAGGCCGAGGCTCCGCGTGCTAGCTCGCGCTGGGGTCAGGATACGGCGCGCTCTTAGCAGGGCGCTCGCGGAAAGGCACGGGGCAGGACGGGATGGCGATGATGCGCGCGATCGGGCTGATGAGCGGCACCTCGCTGGACGGCGTCGACATCGCCCTGATCGAGACGGACGGCGAGGGCGTCCACGTGGTCAAGGGCCATAACAACTTCCTCGAACCGCTGGGCCCCACCGGCTACCGCGGCTATTCCGACGACGAGAAAACGCTCCTGCGCGCCGCCACGAAGGACGCCGAGTCCGTTCTGCATCCCGGCGACCGGCCCGGCCGCCTGCCGGACGCCGAGGCCTTCGTCACGCAGGCCCATGCCGAGGCCGTCGAGCGCTTCCTGGCCGAGAACGGCCTCACCGCGGCCGACATCGACGTGATCGGCTTCCACGGCCAGACCGTGATCCACCGGCCGGACCAGCGGATCTCCATCCAGATCGGCGACGGGCAGGCGCTGGCCACCCGGCTCGGCATCCCGGTGGTCTCCGACCTGCGGAGGGCCGATATCGAGGCGGGCGGGCAAGGGGCGCCGCTGGTGCCGGTCTTCCACAAGGCGCTTGCCGCGGCCTCGGGTTTCGACGGGCCGTTCGGTATCCTCAATATCGGCGGCGTCGCCAACGCGACGCTGATCGATTCCCGGGGCGGCGTGATCGCCTTCGACACCGGCCCGGGCAACGCGCTCATCGACGAGTGGATGCAGGAGCGCGAGGGCAAGAACCTCGACGACGGCGGCCGCACCGCCGCCCGGGGCCGACCCGACGAGCCGCTGCTCGCGTGGCTGCTCACGCACCCGTTCTTCTTCCGCCGGCCGCCGAAATCGCTGGACCGGAACTGGTTCTCGCACAAGCTCGCGGGCCAGCTCTCCACCGAGGACGGCGCCGCGACGCTCACGGCCTTCACGGCGCGGGCGGTGGCCCGGGCGCTGGACCACGCCCCCGAGATCCCCACCCGCTGGATCGTAGCCGGCGGCGGCGCCCGCAACGGCGAGTTGGTGCGGCTGCTGAACTACCACCTGCGCGCCGAGATCACGACCGCGGACGCGATCGGCTGGTCCTCGGCCTACCTGGAGGCGCAGGCCTTCGCGTATCTGGCAGTGCGCTCCCTGAAGGGCCTGCCGATCACCTTCCCGTCGACCACCGGGGTGCGCGAGCCGATGACGGGCGGGGTTCTGGCGCGACCGAATGCCTGAACCCGGCGGCGCGTCGCTGTCCGGATGAGCCTCGGCCATGCCCTGCGCCGGATCGTCGAGGAATATCCGCTCGCCCGGCTCGACCCGCCCGCCGGCCATCCCCTGGCGGCGGTGATCCGGCGCGGCGCGCCCGACGAGCTGCGGGCCGCCCTCGAACCGATCGACGGTCCGTTCCTCGTCAAGGGCAGTCCCGGGCGGGGCAGCCACTGGGCCGCCATCCCGTGGGTGGCAGTCTTCGACCCGGCGGTCACCACCAGCGCGACGCGCGGCTACTACCTCGTCTACCTGTTCCCGGCCCATCCCGAGGTCGTCCACCTGTCGCTGGCGCAGGGGACCGTGGCGGCGATCCGGGAGCACGGGGCACAGGCGGAAACCTATCTGCGCGCGGGCGGGGATGCGCTGCGAGACCGCCTCGCCGACTTCGCCGAACGCCTGCCGAACAGGTCCATCACCCTGGGCAGCGCGGGGGCGTTGCCGGAGGGCTACGCGGCCGCGCACATCCTCGGTCTCACCTACGGCCTCGACGATCTGGGCGACGAGCGGCGGCTGCGGGCGGATCTGGCGGTCGGGGTGGCGGCTTATCGGGCCCTCAAGGCGCGGGGGGGACTCGAACAGGCGTAGCCGATCGGCATCGGACAGATAGCGAGGCCGCGCGATTCTCCGGTTTGCGCGACGAACGCGCCCGGGCTCGGATCGGACGCCTTGCTCTCGGACGCCTTGCTCTTGGAAACGCGGGGGACGGGAAGCCGCAAGCGAACGCCCGATCGCCTACGGGGCCGGCGACCGCGCTTATTTCGTGCCGCGTGGCAGTGAGATCGTCCTGTTGCTGTGTGGCGGAGACAAACGCACGCAGGAGCGCGACATTCGACAGGCGCATGCTCTCAACCGGCAGGCGCACCGGCGACGACCGTCGAGACCCGTCCGTGGGATGTTGCAGAACAGCTCGATACGCCCGAGCGCATGGCCCACTACATCGCGGCGGTGCTCGAAGATGGCGATCCCACCCTCATCGCGGCGGCCATCGGTGACGTGGCGCGCCTGCTCGGCATGGCCCCGATCGCGGCCGAAACCGGACGATCGCGCGAGAGCCTGTATCGAGCGCTGTCGGAGACGGGCCATCCGCAGCTCGACACGCTGGTGAGCGTCCTGAGGGCGATCAGGCTCAGGCTGAGCGTGCAACCGAGCACCGGTTCGGAGCCCGTGTCGAGCCGCACGCCGCGATGACGGTTTGTGCCCCCGGCGCTCCCGCGCTAGACGGGCCGCGTCATGTCTCACAACACGTTCGGCCACCTGTTCCGCGTCACGACCTTCGGCGAGAGCCACGGGGTCGCGCTGGGCTGCGTGGTCGATGGCTGCCCGCCCGGCCTGCCGCTGGAGGTTGAGGAGATCCAAGCGGAGCTCGACCGCCGCAAGCCTGGCCAGTCGCGCTTCACCACGCAGCGCCGCGAGCCCGATCAGGTGAAGATCCTGTCCGGCGTGTTCGCCGACGACCGCACCGGCGGACGCCAGCTCACCACCGGCACGCCGATCGCGCTGACCATCGAGAACACCGACCAGCGCTCGAAGGATTACTCCGAGATCCGCGACAGCTACCGGCCCGGCCACGCCGACTACACCTACGACGCCAAGTACGGCATCCGCGACTATCGCGGCGGCGGCCGCTCCTCCGCCCGGGAAACCGCCGCGCGCGTGGCCGCCGGGGCCGTGGCGCGCAAGGTCATCCCGGGCATCACGATCCGGGCCGCTCTCGTCCAGATGGGCCCGCACGCCGTCGACCGGTCGCGCTGGGACTGGGCGGAAACCGGCAACAACCCGTTCTTCTGCCCCGATGCCGAGACGGCCGCCTTCTACGAGACCTATCTCGACGGGATCCGGAAGGACGGCTCGTCGGTGGGTGCGGTGATCGAGGTCGTGGCCGAGGGCGTGCCGCCGGGCCTCGGCGCACCGGTCTACAGCAAGCTCGACGCGGATCTCGCCGCCGCCATGATGTCGATCAACGCCGTCAAGGGGGTCGAGATCGGCGACGGGTTCGCGGCGGCCGCCCTGCGGGGCGAGGACAACGCCGACGAGATGCGCGCCGGCAACGGCGGCCATCCGCGCTTCCTCGCCAACCATGCGGGCGGAATCCTCGGCGGCATCTCCAGCGGCGAGCCCGTGGTGGTCCGCTTCGCCGTGAAGCCGACCTCCTCGATCCTGACGCCGCGGCGTACCGTCACCCGCGACGGCGCAGAGGTCGACCTGATCACCAAGGGCCGCCACGACCCCTGCGTCGGCATCCGCGCCGTGCCGGTGGCGGAGGCCATGATGGCCTGCGTGCTGGCCGATCACTATCTGCGCCATCGCGGACAGGTCGGGCAGCAGCCCTGAGACCGGCCCCGGTTCCAACGATTCGAGAATGCCCGTGCCCCATTGCACCGTCACCGAGGCCATCGCGGCCTTCGCCAAGGGCGAGATCGTCGTCGTCACCGACGACGACGACCGCGAGAACGAGGGCGATCTCGTCGTCGCCGCCTCGCTCTGCACGCCGGAGAAGATGGCGTTCATCATCCGCAACACCTGTGGCATCGTCTGCGCGCCGATCACGCAGAGCGAGGCGCGCCGTCTCCACCTCGCCCCGATGGTGGCCTCGAACGACGCGCCGCTCGGCACCGCCTTCACGGTCACGGTAGACGTCAAGCACGGGCTGACCACGGGCATTTCGGCGGAACAGCGCTGCAACACGGTGCGGGCACTGGCCAACGGCAACATGGGCTCGGGCGACTTCGTGCGGCCCGGCCACGTCTTCCCGCTGATCGCCCGGGACGGCGGCGTGCTCATGCGCTCGGGCCATACCGAGGCCGCGGTCGATCTGTGCAAGCTCGCCGAGTTGCCGCCGGTCGGCGTGATCTGCGAGCTCGCCAACGACGACGGCACCGTGATGAAGGGGCCGCAGATCGAAGCCTTCGCCGGGATGCACGGGCTCAAGCAAGTCTCGGTGGCCGATCTCATCGCCTACCGGCAGGCCCGCGACCGGCTGGTGGAGCGGGTCGGGCACTTCCCGGTCCGGTCGACCCACGGGGACATGACCGCCTACGTGTTCTCGACGCCGTTCGAATCGATCCAGCAATTCGCCTTCGTGATGGGCGAGATCGGCGACGGCCGCGACGTGCTGGTGCGGCTCCATCGCTCCAATGTCGCCGCCGACGTGATCGGCGGCGGCAGGCAGATCGACGCGGTGCTGAAGCGGTTCGCGGCGGCCGGGCGCGGGGTGCTGGTCTACCTGCGCGACGGGACCGCGGGCGTGCCGGTGATGAGCGTGACCGAGGAGGGGACGGAGGCGCAGCGCGCCCGTCAATGGCGCGAGGTCGGCCTCGGCGCCCAGATCCTGCGCGACCTGGGCGTTGTCTCGATCCGCAACCTCGCGACGTCGTCGCGGGCATATGTCGGACTCTCGGGCTTCGGCATCGAGCTCCTGGGCGACGAGCCGCTGGAGGGGTGAGCGAAGCGCGTCAGGCGCGGCGCGCGACGGTCCGGACCGCACCGAGGGCGCGTGCGCGCGGCGCGACCCCGCCGGGGCCGGGGACTGCGGCGGCGACACCGAGCGCGAGGGCTCAGGTCGGGACGCCGGCGGCAGTCATCGGCGCGTGTCCCGGGCGAGCGCCGCGCGGGCCGACGCCCGGTCGGCCGGCTTCGCGCCCCGGCCCGCCTGAACGATCCGCAACGCTCCCCGAACCGGGCGATCATGCCGTGGCCGGCACCGGGGGCAATCGGGAGATCCGGGCGGCTCACCGCCCCATCAGCGCGTCAACATGCGCGGCGGTCGACTTGGCGAGGCCCTCCAGGCTGTAGCCGCCCTCCAGAACCGAGACGATCCGCCCGCCCGCGCAGCGTTCCGCCAGCTCCATCAGCCGGCGCGTCGCCCAGCCGAAATCCTCCGCCTCGAGCTGCAGGTTCGCGAGCGGATCGAGGCGATGGGCGTCGAACCCCGCGGAGATCACGATCACGTCCGGCCGGAAGGTCTCGAGGCGCGACAGGATGCCGACCTCGAACGCTTCGCGAAAAACCGCGCCGTCGTCGTTGGGCCGCAGGGGCACGTTGACGATCGTGTCCTTGTCGCCCCGCTCCGAGGCGGCGCCGGTGCCGGGGTAGAGCGGCATCTGATGGGTGGAGCAGTACAGGACCGAGCCGTCGTCCCAGAAGATGTCCTGGCTGCCGTTGCCGTGGTGGACGTCCCAGTCGACCAGCGCCACGCGCTCCGCACCGTGCCGCGTCCGGGCGTAGCGGGCCGCGATGGCGGCGTGGTTGAACAGGCAGAAGCCCATGGACCGCGTCCGCTCGGCGTGGTGGCCGGGGGGGCGCATGGCCACGAAGGCGTTGCGGCACTCGCCCGCCACGACGGCGTCGATGGCGTGCGTGGCGCCCCCGATCGCCCGCAGGGTCGCTTCCAGGCTGCCGGGGGACAGGATCGTATCCGAATCGATCCCGACCATGCCGTGCTTCGGCACCGCCGCCACGAGGGCGTCGACGTAGCTGCGCGGATGGACGAGCGTGGCGGTCTCGACCTCCGCCCGGGGCGCCGAGGCCCGCACGAGGCCGGCGAAGCGCTCGTCTTCCAGCGCGCGCTCCACCGCCCGCATCCGCGCCGGTCGCTCCGGGTGACCCTCCGGCACCTCGTGATCGAAGCTGGCGGGATGGCTGACGTACAGAGTGGTCACGACGGTCGCTCCCGGGTCCGATCCTGTCGCGCGTCTGCAACAGGAGCCGGCAATGTGCCACGGGCGCAACGCGTGGACTACGGCGGCGTGCCCACCGCGATTAGGCTTGTCCCGATCTTCCGGTGAATGTCCCGGTCACCGGTCCGGTCTTCGGGTCGGGATTGCCCCTCGAGATTAGCGACATGCGCATCATCCCGATCATCGCCTGTGCGGGTCTGCTGGCGGGCTGCACCTTCAAGGGCGTGCCCGACCCTGCTCTCTCGGCCCGCGACACGGCCTTCATGGCGCTCGTCCCGGATGCCGAGTTCGATCCCCACTTCGCCCGTTACGAGATCAGCGACCCGACCCGGCAGCCGCCCGGGACGATCGTGGTCGAGACCAAGGAGCGCCAGCTCTACCTCGTCCTGCCGGACGGGAAGGCGATCCGCTACGGTGTCTCGGTGGGCGACGAGGCCTATGGCTGGACCGGCAACGCTGTCGTCGACCGCAAGGCCGAATGGCCGGCCTGGAACCCGCCGGCCGAGATGATCAAGCGCTGGCCGCATGTCCACGCCATGCAGGGCGGCCCGATGAACCCGCTCGGGGCCCGGGCCCTGTACCTGTCGGACCACGGCAAGGACACGCTCTACCGGATCCACGGCACCAACGAGCCGGAGAAGATCGGGCAGGCGGTCTCGTCGGGCTGCATCCGCATGCGCAACATCGACGTGGTCGACCT
>CAXTCV010000189.1:0-7126 GCA_964242725.1 uncultured Methylobacterium sp. | reverse complement strand
GGCTCCGGAAGGTCGCGCCCTCCTTGTGCATGTCGATGAAGATCTCGCCGAGGCGCCCGTCGTCGTACTCGCCGGTGCGCAGATAGACCTTGTGGCCGCCGACCACCGCCTTCTGGGTGTAGCCCTTGCGCCGGGTCGGGAGCTTCTCGCGGGAACGGATCCGTTCCACCCGCTCGATCACCCGCTCGACGATCTTCTCCGCGACCTGGGCGGCCCGGGCCGCGGCCGGCGCCTGCAGCACGGCCTCCAGGGCGTCGTCGGCCTCGTCGTCCTCGTCGGCGATCAGGGCCGAGTTCAGCGGCTGCGACAGCTTCGAGCCGTCGCGGTAGAGGGCGTTCGCCTTGAGGGCGAGGCGCCAGGACAGCAGGTAGGCCGCCTTGCAATCCTCCACGGTGGCGTCGTTGGGCATGTTGATGGTCTTGGAGATCGCCCCCGAGATGAAGGGCTGCGCCGCCGCCATCATGTGGATGTGGCTCTCCACCGAGAGGTAGCGCTTGCCGATCCGGCCGCACGGATTGGCGCAGTCGAACACCGCGTAATGCTCGAGCTTGAGGCCCGGCGCGCCCTCCAGCGTCATCGCCCCGCAGATATGGGTGTTGGCGACCTCGATGTCCTTTTTCGTGAAGCCGAGGAACGGCAGCAGCTCGAAGGTCGGGTCCGCGAGCTTCTCCGCCGGCACGTTGAGGGTCTGGGTGAGGAAGTCGTCGCCGAGCGTCCAGCGGTTGAACACGAACTTGATGTCGAAGGCCGACTTCAGACCCTTCTCCACCGCGGCGATCTTGTCGTCGGGGAACCCCTTGGCGCGCAGGGTCGCCGGGTTGATCGCCGGGGCCTGCCCCATCGAGCCGTGGCCGACCGCATAAGCCTCGATCTCGGCGATCTCGGATTCGCGGTAGCCGAGCGCCCGCAGGGCGTCGGGCGCCGCCTGGTTGATGATCTTGAAATAGCCGCCGCCGGCGAGCTTCTTGAACTTCACCAGGGCGAAGTCGGGCTCGATCCCGGTGGTGTCGCAGTCCATCACGAGGCCGATCGTGCCGGTGGGCGCGATCACGGTGGCCTGGGCGTTGCGGTAGCCGTGCTCCTCGCCGAGCTTCAGCGCCCGGTCCCAGGCGGCGCGGGCGTGGTCGCCGAGATCCGCCTGCGGGATGTTGGCATGGTCGAGGCCGACCGGGGCGACGTTCAGGAACTCGTAGCCCTCGGCCTCGCCGTAAGCCGCCCGGCGATGGTTGCGGATCACCCGCAGCATCGCGTCGGCATTCTCGTCATAGGCCGGGAAGGTGCCGAGCTCCGCGGCCATCTCGGCCGAAGTGGCGTAGGCGATCCCGGTCATGATCGCGGTGAGGGCCCCGGCCAGCGCCCGGCCCGCGGCGGAATCGTAGGGCAGGCCCATGGTCATCAGGAGGCCGCCGATATTGGCATAGCCGAGGCCGAGGGTCCGGTAGCGGTAGGACAGTTCCGCGATCTCCTTCGACGGGAACTGCGCCATCATCACGGAGATCTCGAGCACCACCGTCCAGAGTCGGTTCAGGTGCTCGAAGGCGTCCACGTCGAAGCGCTTGGTCTCGCGGTCGTAGAGCGTCAGCAGGTTCGCCGAGGCGAGATTGCAGGCCGTGTCGTCGAGGAACATGTACTCGGAGCACGGGTTCGAGGCCCGGATCCGCCCGCCCGCCGGGCAGGTGTGCCAGTCGTTCATCGTGGTGTTGAAGTGCAGGCCCGGATCCGCCGAGGCCCAGGCGGCCTCGCCGATCCGCTCCCACAGCTCCCGGGCCTTCAGGGTCTTGGTGACCTTTCCGGTGGTGCGGGCGGTGAGCGTCCAGTCGGCGTCCGACTCGACGGCGCGCAGGAAGTCGTCCGTCAGCGAGACCGAGTTGTTCGAGTTCTGGCCGGCCACCGTGAGATAGGCCTCGGAGTCCCAGTCGGTGTCGTAGACGGGAAAGTCGATCTTGGTGAAGCCCTGCCGGGCGAACTGCACCACCCGCTTGATGTAGGAATCCGGCACCGAGGCGCGGCGGGCGGCCTTGATCTCCCGCTTGAGGGCGGGGTTCCGCTCCGCGTCGAAGCAGGCATCGCCCTCGGCCTCGCACTGGGTGCAGGCCTTCATCACCAGGTTGAGGTGCTTGGAGACGACCTTCGAGCCGGTCACCAGGGCGGCGACCTTCTGCTCCTCCTTCACCTTCCAGTCGATGAAGGCCTCGATGTCCGGGTGGTCGATATCGACGATCACCATCTTGGCGGCGCGCCGGGTGGTCCCCCCGGACTTGATCGCGCCGGCCGCCCGGTCGCCGATCTTGAGGAAGCTCATCAGGCCCGACGACTTGCCGCCGCCGCCGAGCTTCTCGTTCTCGGCCCGCAATTGCGAAAAGTTCGAGCCGGTCCCGGAGCCATACTTGAACAGGCGGGCCTCCCGCACCCACAGGTCCATGATGCCGCCCTCGTTGACGAGGTCGTCCTGCACCGACTGGATGAAGCAGGCATGCGGCTGCGGGTGCTCGTAGGCCGAGGCCGACTTGGTCAGCGCGCCGGTCTGCGGATCACAGTAATAGTGGCCCTGGCTCGGGCCATCGATGCCGTAGGCCCAGTGCAGGCCGGTGTTGAACCATTGCGGCGAGTTCGGCGCCACCATCTGGCGGGCGAGCATGAAGCGCAGCTCGTCCAAGAAGGCCGAGGCGTCCTCTTCGGACGAGAAGTAGCCGCCCTTCCAACCCCAGTAGGTCCAGCAGCCCGCGAGCCGGTCGAACACCTGGGTGGCGGAGGATTCGGACACGAAGCGCTCCGCCTCGGGGAGCGCGGCGAGGGCCGCCTCGTCGGGCACCGACCGCCAGAGGAAGGACGGGACCGCGTTCTCCTCGACCCGGCGGAGCCGGGCCGGGATACCCGCCTTGCGGAAGTATTTCTGCGCGAGCACGTCGCTCGCCACCTGGCTCCAGCTCTCGGGCACGTCGATGCCGTCCAGGCGGAACACCACCGATCCATCCGGATTGCGGATCTCGCTCAGCGCCTTCCGGAAGGGGATACCGGCATAGGGCGATTGTCCGGCCGTGGTGTAGCGACGCTCGAACCGCATGAAACACACCTCTCCCGACGGGACACGACGGTCCCGGCCCCGCTGCCGGCGGGGACGTTGGCCCGATGATGGGGGCGAATCCGGCCGTATCCCCGAAACGGGCACCGGTTGGATCCGCGAACGTGAATTAGGGACGGTCGAAGCTGCCGAATTACACCACAGGGGCGGCGCGACCGATGCAGGGACCTTACCGCCCTCCGCGTTCTCGCGTCAACAAGTGGTGTGTGAAGCCTCGGTTCCCCGCTAGATGTTGTGCCGGCTCGCAGAAACCTGTGGATATCCGGGCCGGGCTCGATAAGTGCCCTTCCGGCATTCCAGAATCCCCGCGGGAATATTTTCGGTCCACACCCACAAGTGGAGACAGTTTATCGCAGTGGCGCAACGCAGGGGGTTCACCGGGATCGGGCGTGGCCCCGCAGCGACAGTTGGACCGAGCGGCTGGACTCCCGTGTGCGCGGTCATCATAACGATGCCGGAAAGCGTCCTGGCGGCGCGACACGAGTCCGGGACCGACGATGGCGCTGAAGGACACTTTGCTGCGCGTCTTCACGTGGTGGAACGGCCAGACCGTCTCTCTGGCGCTCCAGACCGCACGGACCGGCATCTTCGTCGGCGAGGACGATTTCGGGAACAAATACTACAAGGCGGAGGGGGCGCTGATCGATCGCTCGGTCGGGTCGGAGCGGCGCTGGGTGGTCTATAACGGCTACGCCGACGCTTCGAAGGTCCCGCCCGGCTGGCGCGGCTGGCTGTGCCACAACGTCGACCTCGCGCCGAGCGAGGAGGACTACACGCCCCGCGCGTGGCAGAAGCCGCACATGGAGAACCAGACCGGGACGCCGAACGCCTACCGGCCGCAGGGCTCGCAGCTGTCCTGGGGGCAGCGGCCCGCGGCAACCGGCGATTACGTGTCCTGGACGCCGGGCGAGTAGCACAGCCGACGCCGGCCTCGGGGCGCCCTTTTGCCGCCACCGTTCCAGTGTTCAAGGCGAGCCCATCCCGACCGACCGCCGCGCAATCCGACGGCGCAACCGGCCACCCTCGTTCTGGGGTTCGAGCCTTGAGCCGCATCACAGCCCTCGCACGCCGCGCGCTCGTCCCGAGCCTCGCGCTGGCCCTTTGGGCCGGCCCGGCCGCGGCCGACAAGATCAAGAATCCGACCGCGGTCTTCTCCGGCCTCGACAAGATCACCGGCCGGATCGTGTCCTTCGAGGTCGCGGTGGACGAGACCGTACAGTTCGGTGCGCTGCAACTCACGCCGCGGGTCTGCTACACGCGTCCGCCGACCGAGAGCGCCAAGACCACGGCCTTCCTCGAAGTCGACGAGGTCACCCTCGACAACAAGTATCGCCGGATCTTCACCGGGTGGATGTTCGCGTCGAGCCCCGGCCTGCACGCGATCGAGCATCCGATCTACGACGTCTGGCTGGTCGACTGCAAAGGCGGCAGCGACGTGATCGCCGAAGCGAAGGAGCAGGAGGACATCCCCGCCGTCGCGGCCAAGCCCGAGAAGACCAAACGCGCCAACAAGGACGCGACCAAGACGGCGCAGCAGATCAACGCCGCCGGCCAGGTGGATGTCGAGGCGCCGCGCGGCGTGCCGGTTCAGCCCCGCCAGAAGCCCTCGCGCAAGTTCTTCCCGTCGAACGAGGGCCCGGCACCCGCCCCGGTGCCCCCGCCCCAGCCGCAGAACCTGTTCGACGCGCTGTTCCGCTGAAGCGTTACGCTTCGTCGTCGGCGCCCAAAGCCTCCAGCACCCGGGCGCCCGGCACCGAGCCGTCGCCGGGCCAGACATGCCAGTCGGCGGAGTGGTCGAGGGCGTCGGCGAGCCGGCGCTTGTAGACGTGCCGCGGCAGTTCCTCCGCGCCGAACTGCGTGAGGTGCTCGGTGACGAACTGCGTGTCGGCCAGCCGGTACCGGCCGGCGCGCAGGCGGCCCATCAGGTGGACCAGCGCGACCTTCGAGGCGTCGCGGACCTCGTGGAACATGCTCTCGCCGAAGAACGCCGCCCCGAGGGAAACGCCGTAGAGGCCGCCCACGAGGCGCCGGTCGTCGCCCGCATAGACCTCGACCGTGTGGACGTGCCCCAGGTCGTAGAGCGCACCGTAGAGTTCGCGGATGCGGCCGTTGATCCAGGTCCGCTCGCTGTCCCGGCGGGGCGCGGCGCAGCCGTCGATCACGCCGTCGAAATCCGTATCGCACCGGACCTCGAACTGGTCGGACCGCACCGTCCGGGCGAGGCGCCGGGGCACGCGGAACGCGTGGAGGGGCAGGACGCCGCGCGCCTTGGGCTCGACCCAGTAGAGGGTCGGGTCCTGCGCGTCCTCGGCCATCGGGAAGATGCCCGCCGCATAGGCCTTCAGCAGGATCTCTGGGGTGATGTCCACGCGGCTGGGGTCGTGCATGGGGTAAGTGTCGCGCGCGGCCGGCCTGAAGACCAGAGGCCCCGCGCGGTCTTCACGCCGCGGGGCCGGCCGCTCGGGTTCAGGCCTTCATGCCGCCATCGGCGAGGAAATGCTCCAACCAGTGGATGTCGTAGAGCCCGTTCTGGACATCCGCATTGCGGACCAGGGTGCGGAACAGCGGCAACGTCGTGTCGATGCCGTCGATGACGAACTCGTCCAGCGCCCGGCGGAGGCGCATCAGGCACTCGTTGCGGGTGCGGCCGTGGACGATCAGCTTGCCGATCAGCGAGTCGTAGTGCGGCGGGATCCGGTAGCCCTGGAAGGCGGCCGAATCGACCCGGACGCCCAGGCCGCCGGGGGTGTGATAGTGGGTGATCTCGCCGGGGGAGGGCCGGAAGGTCTCCGGATGCTCGGCGTTGATCCGGCACTCGATGGCGTGGCCCTCCACCTTGATGTCCGACTGCGACACCGAGAGGGCACCGCCCGAGGCCACCTGGATCTGCTCGATCACGAGGTCGATGCCGGTGATCATCTCGGTGACCGGGTGCTCGACCTGGATCCGGGTGTTCATCTCGATGAAGTAGAACCGCCCGTCCTCGTACAGGAACTCGACGGTGCCGGCGCCGAGATAGCCCAGTTCCTTCATGGCGTTGGCGC
Source organism: uncultured Methylobacterium sp. (assembly GCA_964242725.1). Lineage (GTDB taxonomy): Bacteria > Pseudomonadota > Alphaproteobacteria > Rhizobiales > Beijerinckiaceae > Methylobacterium. Next base: position 1,000 of record CAXTCV010000189.1, on the reverse strand, counting down.
AGATGCCGCCGATCTCGGCGCGCATCGATTCGTTGAGTGCCGGCGAGCCGCCTTCCTCCCAGACCTTCTGGTGGCGGCGCTGGAGCGAGCAATCGCGCTCGGCGAGGTGCACCGCGCCGCCGCGGCCGTCGCCCAGCACCTGCACCTCGATGTGGCGGGGTTTCTCCAGATACTTCTCGAGATAGACCGCGTCGTCGCCGAAGGCGGCCTTGGCCTCGGACTTGGCCATGCCGATCGCCTGCTCCAGCTCGGCCTCGGTGCGCGCGACCTTCATGCCGCGCCCGCCGCCGCCCGCCGCCGCCTTGACGAGGACCGGGTAGCCGATCTCGGCGGCCACGCGCTTGGCATCGGTCGGGTCGTCGACGCCGCCGTCGGAGCCCGGCACGCAGGGGATCCCGAGCTTGAGCGCGGTGCGCTTCGCCTCGATCTTGTCGCCCATGGTGCGGATGTGCTGCGCCTTGGGGCCGATGAAGCCGATCTGGTGGTGGGCCAGCACCTCGGCGAAGCGGGCATTCTCCGACAGGAAGCCGTAGCCCGGATGGACTGCATCCGCCCCGGTAATCTCGCAGGCCGCGATGATCGAGGGGATGTTGAGGTAGCTGTCGCGCGCCGCCGGCGGCCCGATGCAGACGCTCTCGTCGGCGAGGCGCACGTGCATGGCATCGGCGTCAGCGGTGGAGTGGACCGCCACGGTGGCGATCCCGAGCTCCTTCGCCGCCCGCAGGATGCGCAGGGCGATCTCGCCGCGGTTCGCGATCAGGATCTTGTCGAACATCGGATCCGTTAGGGCGTCCGCGCGGTCAGGAGCGCGCAGGAGGCTCTATCCTCTTGTTATGCGGCGGCGTCCAGGCGCGGCGCGACCGCCCTCGGCGGACATCCTAGCTGATGACGAGCAGGGCCTCGCCGAACTCCACCGGCTGCCCGTCCTCCACGAAGATGGCACTCACCGTGCCGGCGCGGGGCGCCACGATCTCGTTGAAGGTCTTCATCGCCTCGATGA
>CAXTCV010000188.1:0-7143 GCA_964242725.1 uncultured Methylobacterium sp. | reverse complement strand
ACGTCCGGCGGGCATTCGGGATGCGCGATCACCGTGACGCCGGGATAGCTGTCGCGGACATCGCGGATGTCGGCCGGGGTGAAGCGCTCGTGCACCTCGCAATGTCCGGCCCAGGTCAGGATCTCGACCTCCGGGATCTCGGCCTGGACGTTCTGCGCCAGGAACTCGTCCGGGATCATCAGCACCCGGGGGGCGTTCAGCGACCGCACCACCGCGACGGCGTTGCCGGAGGTGCAGCACAGGTCGGACTCGGCCTTCACGGCCGCCGAGGTGTTGACGTAGGTCACGATCGGCACGCCGGGGTATTTGGCCCGCAGGCCGCGCACGTCCGCGGCGGTGATCGAATCGGCCAGCGAGCAGCCCGCGCCCATATCGGGGATCAGGACGGTCTTGCTCGGGTTCAAGAGCTTGGCGGTTTCCGCCATGAAGTGGACGCCCGCCAGGACGATCACGTCGGCGTCGACGTTCACCGCCTCGCGGGCCAGCGCGAGGCTGTCGCCGACGATGTCCGCCACCGTGTGGAAGATCTCCGGCGCCTGGTAATTATGCGCCAGGATCACGGCGTTGCGCTCGCGCTTCAGCCGCAGGATCGCCTCGATGTCGGGGGCGAGCGCCGGCCACTCGATCGCCGGCACGTGCCGGCTGACGCGGGCATAGAGCTCGGGGAGCGGCAGACCCGGGATGGGCGTGCGGGAGATGGGTGACACGGTCGCCGCCATGGCGTCCTCCATTATGCTCAGTTTGAGCATTGTGCCGTCTAACTTATGAGGGCCGGAGGCGCCTGTCTAGATATGCACGCTGTGAGCATAAATCTTTTGCGGCGCGGTGTCATGCTGCGCCGCCGAAGGGCTCAGCAGAAGGTCGCCGGATCGGGCCCGATCCGGCCGTCCGGCCGGTCGAGGGCGGCGATCCGATCCATCTCCGCCTCGGACAGCGCAAAATCGAACAGGGTGATGTTCTCGACAATGCGCTCGGGCCGAGCGGTCTTCGGGATCGCCACGCACCCGATCTGCACCTGCCAGCGCAGCACGACCTGGGCGGGGCTCTTCCCGTGGTCCTTCGCGATCGCCACGATGGCCGGGTCGTTCAGCTCCTTGCCCTGGCCGAGGGGGCTCCAGGATTCGGTCACGATCCCGTGACGGGCCCCGTCGGCGCGCGGCGCCCGACGCTGGAAATGCGGGTGCAGCTCGATCTGGTTCACGGAGGGCGCAACGCCGGTCTCGGCCACCAGCGTGGCGATGTGCTCCGGCGTGAAGTTCGACACGCCGATCGACTTGGCCCGGCCCTCGTCGCGGAGCTGGATCAGCGTCTTCCAGGTCTCCACGAACAGGCGGCGCTGCGGGCACGGCCAGTGGATCAGGTACAGGTCGACATAGGGAAGGCCGAGGCGTTGCAGGCTCTCGTCGAAGGCGCGCCGGGCCTCGTCCCGCCCCTGGCGGTCGTTCCAGAGCTTGGTGGTGAGGAAGATCTCGTCCCGCGGCACCTGTGCGTCGCGGATGCCCCGGCCCACCCCCGCCTCGTTCCCGTAGGCGGCGGCGGTGTCGATGAGGCGGTAGCCCGCCTGGAGCGCCCGGCCCACGAGATCCGGCGCCTGGGCATCGGAGAGCTGCCAGCAGCCGTAGCCGATCTGGGGGATGCGGTGCCCGTCGTTCAGGGCCAGGGTCGGGACGGTTATGGCCATGCGGTGAGCCTCTGGCGAATGTTCCAGCCCTCACGTGGACCGGCGGCGTCATCGAGCAAGGCCGATTGACGAGAAGCTATGGATCCGATGGGTCCCGGTCCGAAGGCTCAGCCGCGGTAAACGGGCGCAGTCTGGACCGGATCTAATCCGCCGAGCCGGACGTTGGCGGACCAGATTCCAGGTTGCGCCGCGCGGCGTCGCGCACGGACGGGATGGCAGCATGACAGACGCGACTCCGAAGAGACCGCTCGCCTTGACGCGGCGTGCCGTGGTGGAGGGCTGCGCCGTGGCCGGGGCGCTCGGCGCCCTCGGGGTCCGGCCTGCGCCCGCCGTCGCCGCGCCCGGCGATCCGGCCCCGCAGACCCTGCCGGTCCGGCTCAGCATCAACGGCCAGTCGCACGACCTCGTCCTCGACACGCGCACAACCCTGCTCGATGCCCTGCGGGAACACCTCGCGCTGACCGGCACGAAGAAGGGCTGCGATCACGGCCAGTGCGGCGCCTGCACGGTGTTGGTGGACGGGCGGCGCATCAACAGCTGCCTGACGCTCGCCGCGATGCACGAGGGCGACGAGATCACCACCATCGAGGGGCTCGCCTCCGGCGACCAATTGCACCCGATGCAGGCGGCCTTCCTGGAGCATGACGGCTTCCAGTGCGGCTACTGCACGCCGGGCCAGATCTGCTCGTCGGTGGGCATGCTGAGCGAGGTCAAGGCCGGGTGGCCGAGCCACGTCACCGCGGACGTGGCGTCGAGCCCGAGCCTCAGCGACGACGAGATCCGCGAGCGGATGAGTGGCAACATCTGCCGCTGCGCCGCCTATCCGAACATCGTCGCGGCGATCCGCGACACCGCCGCCAGCAACCTCTGAGGGGGCGGACATGAAGGCTTTCACCTACGAGCGCCCCGCGACCGTGCAGGACGCCGCCAAGCTCGCGGCCGAGCGGCCGAACGCCCGGTTCATCGCCGGCGGCACCAATCTCCTCGACCTGATGAAGCTCCAGGTCGAGACCCCGACGACACTGATCGACGTCAACCGGCTTCCCCTGGACAAGGTCGAGGCGACGCAGGATGGCGGACTGCGCATCGGCGCGCTGGTGCGCAACTCCGATCTCGCCGCCGACCCGCGGGTCCGCAAGGACTACGCCGTCCTGGCGAAGGCGCTCCTGGCCGGCGCCTCGGGCCAGCTCCGCAACAAGGCGACCACCGCGGGCAACCTGCTCCAGCGGACGCGCTGCTACTATTTCTACGATACGGCCATGCCCTGCAACAAGCGCGAGCCCGGCTCGGGCTGCTCGGCCATCGGTGGGTTCAACCGCATCATGGCGGTGCTGGGCGCCAGCGAGGCCTGCATCGCCACCAACCCGTCCGACATGAACGTCGCCATGCGCGCCCTCGACGCCACCGTCGAGACGATGGATCCGAACGGGCAGGCCCGGACGATTCCGATCGCCGACTTCCACAAGCTGCCCGGCGACACGCCGCAGATCGAGACCGACCTGCGCAAGGGCGAGATCATCACCGCCATGACTCTGCCGAAGCCGGTGGTCGGCCAGCATATCTACCGCAAGGTCCGCGACCGGGCCTCCTATGCCTTCGCGACGGTCTCGGTGGCCGCAGTGATCTCCGGTGCCGAGGGCGGCAAGCCTCAGGCGGCGCGGCTCGCCTTCGGTGGCTTGGCGCACAAGCCCTGGCGGGTGGCCGAGGCCGAGACGGCGCTGGTGCAGACCGGCTCTGCCGACGCCGCCGCCGACGCGGTCCTCAAGGGCGCCCGCGGCTACGGCAGCAACGACTTCAAGATCCCGCTGACGCGGCGGACCCTGCGCGCCGTCGTGGCGCAGGCGACCCGCGCGTAGCCCTCCCGATCAAGGACCGCCCCCATGGAGATGAACCAGCCGATCGGCCGGACGCCGCTGGACGACCGTCCCGACGGCCTCGTCGGCAGGCCGCTGAGCCGCGTCGAGGGCAAGCTCAAGGTCACGGGCCACGCGCCCTACGCCTACGAGACCCGGGCGCTGCAGAACCCCGCCTACGGCTTCATCGTGCCGGCCACCGTGGCGGCCGGCACGATCCGGTCGATCGATGCGGACGCTGCCCGCAGGGCGCCGGGCACGATCCTGGTCATGACCCATCAGAACGTGCCCGAGCAGGGCGAGAAGAAGGAGCAGGTCTGGCCGCAGCTTCAGGGGACGCAGGTCGCGTTCTACGGGCAGCCGGTCGCCTTCGTGGTGGCCGAGACCTTCGAACAGGCACGCGCCGCTGCCATGCTGGTGAAGGTGCAGTACGACGCCCGGACGCCCAAGGGCCATCTCAAGGACGCGATGGCCTCGGCCTACGAGCCCAAGCCGATCAATTCCCCGCCGGATTCGAAGCTCGGCGACTTCGATGCGGCCTTTGCGGCGGCGCCGGTGAAGCTCGACGTCGAATACGTGACGCCGAACCAGATCCACGCCCAGATGGAACCGCACGCGACGATCGCCGCCTGGGACGGCGACGGCGTCGTGCTCCACACCGCCAACCAGATGCCGAACCGCGGCCAGAAGGCGTTGGGCTCCGTGCTCAAGCTGCCCCCGGAGAAGGTGCGGATCGTCAGCCCCTATATCGGCGGCGGCTTCGGGGCGAAGCTGCAGGTCCAGCCGGAGGCAACCCTGGCCATCCTGGCCTCCAAGCTGATCGCGCGGCCCGTCAAGGTGGCCCTCACCCGCCAGCAGGAGTTCCACGTCGCGACCCATCGCAGCGACACGATCCAGCGGATCCGCCTCGGCGCCGACAAGGAGGGGCGACTCTCGGCGATCGGACACGAATCCTGGTCCGACACCGCCGAGGGCGACGGCTTCTTCGAGACGGCCGCCAACGTCACCCGCTCCCTCTACGCGGCGCCGAACCGCGTCACCCGCCACCGGCTGGTGAACCTGAACATGCCCATCGCCTCGTCGATGCGCGCGCCGGGCGAGGCCGTGGGGCAGCTCGCCTTCGAGTGCGCCATGGACGAGCTGGCCGAACAGCTGAAGATCGACCCGATCGACTTGCGCGTCCGCAACGAGCCGGCCGAGGATCCCGAGAAGAAGGTGCCGTTCTCCACGCGCCAGCTCGTGCCGTGCATGCGCGAGGGCGCGCGGCTGTTCGGATGGGACAAGCGCCAGGCCACGGGCACCCGGCGGGACGGCAACTGGCTCGTCGGCATGGGCATGTCGGCGGCCGCCCGCCTCAACCCGCTGATGCCGTCCTCCGCCAAGGTGAAGCTCGGGCCGGACGGCGTGCTGGTCGTCCAGATGGCCATGACCGATCCCGGAACCGGCACCTATACGATCCTCACCCAGATCGCCGGCGAGATGCTGGGGCTGCCCGCCGAGCGCGTGCGGATCGAGATCGGCGACACCGACTTCCCCTACGCGTCCGGCTCGGGCGGGTCCTTCGGCGCCGCCTCGGCGGGCTCGGCCCTGTACGTCGCCTGCGACAACCTCCGGCAGGCCCTGCTCAAGGCCGGCGATCTCAACCCGGACGGCGCCACCTTCCGCGACGGCGCGGTCACCTCGGGCAACCGCACCGAGTCGCTCACCGACCTCGCCCGATCGGGCCTGGAGGCCTCGGGGGAGATCAAGCCCGGCGAGATGAAGCAGAAATTCTCGCAGTACTCGTACGGCGCGCATTTCGCCGAGGTCGGCGTCGACGTCGATACCGGTGAGATCCGATTGCGGCGAATGCTCGGCGTCTTCACCGGCGGCCGTATCCTCAACCCGAAGACCGCCCGCAGCCAGGCGATCGGCGGCATGACGTTCGGTGTCGGCGCGGCCCTGATGGAGGATGCGGTGGTCGATCCGCGCTACAGCTTCTTCGTCAACCACGACATGGCCGAATACCATGTGCCGGTCCATGCCGACATCCCGGCGATCGATGCGGTCTTCCTGCCGGAGCTCGATGACAAGACCAACCCGCTGAAGAGCAAGGGGCTCGGCGAGCTCGGCATCTGCGGGGCCGGCGCCTCCCTGGCCAACGCGATCTACAACGCCACCGGGATCCGCGTCCGCGAATACCCGCTGACCCTCGATAAGATGCTCAAGGGCTTCGAGGAGCAGGAGGGCCAGGTCCAGCGGCGGACCTGACAGGGGGCGGGGAACCCCGCACTCACGGTTGACGGCCGGGCACACAGGCGGGACACCGGGCGAAAAGCCCGAACGCGGGGGACGCCCGGTGCCCGACATACGACCCGACGACCGCCACCCACCGGCGCGGTTCAACGCCGCCCGCTACTGCCTCGCCGAGAACGCCCGCCTGCGTCCCGATAAGACCGCGCTGATCATGGTCGGCGACGGGACGGTCGACCGGCTCAGCTTCGGTGCGGCCGAGCGCGCGGTGCGCGGCATCGCGGCGGGCCTCCTCGCCTCGGGGCTGACGCCCGGCGACCGGGTGATGATCCGGATGGGCAACGAGGCCGACTACGTCCTCGTCTATTTCGGCGCCCTGGCCGCGGGCTTGGTGGCGCTGCCCTCCTCGCCCCAGCTCACCGAGCCCGAGGCGGCGTTCCTGATGGAGAATTCCGGGGCCGCCGCGGTGGTGATCGGGAGCGGCTGCACGGTCTCCTCGGAGGCGCTCGGCGGCCGCCGCCTGCTCGACACCGCGGCGATCGCGCGGATGAAAGCCGGCCCGCCGCTCCCCGGCTACGCCGACACCGCCGCCGATGATCCGGCGATGCTGATCTACACCTCCGGGACCACGAGCCGGCCGAAGGGCGTGCTCCACGCCCACCGGGCCGCCTACGGCCGGCGGCCGATGCTCGACCATTGGCTCGGGCTCACCGAATCCGACGTGATGCTGCATGCCGGCACCATGAACTGGACCTACACGCTCGGGGTGGGCCTGAGCGACCCGTGGTCGGTGGGCGCCACCGCGGTGCTCTACAACGGCCCACGCGACCCTGCGGTCTGGCCGCGGCTGATCGCCGAATACGGTGCCACGCTGTTCGCCGCGGTCCCGACCCTCTACCGGCAGATCCTGAAATACGGCGACCTCGGCGCGCACGACCTGTCGCGCCTGCGCCACGCCTGCACGGCAGGCGAGCCGCTTCCGGTGGCGCTGCTGGAGGCCTGGATGCAGGCCACGGGCAAACCCCTCTACGAGGCGCTCGGGATGAGCGAGATCTCGACCTATATCTCCAGCGGTCCGACCATCCCGGTGCGACCCGGCTCGCCCGGCAAGCCGCAGCCCGGCCGCCGGGTGGCGATCCTGCCGGTCGAGGGCGAGCCGACGCCTTTGCCGGCCGGCGCGCTCGGCCTGCTCGCCGTCCATCGCTCCGAGCCGGCCCTGATGCTCGGCTACTGGAACCGCCCCCAGGAGGAGGCCGAGGTTCTGCGCGGCGCGTGGTTCGTCGGCGGCGACCTCGCCCGGCTCGATGCCGACGGCTATCTCTGGTTCGAGGGCCGCAACAACGACCTGATGAAGGCGATGGGCTACCGGGTCTCGCC
>CAXTCV010000187.1:0-7165 GCA_964242725.1 uncultured Methylobacterium sp. | reverse complement strand
CGCCGCAGAACCCCTACGACCCGGCCCAGCTCGACCTGATCAACTCCAACCTGCCGCCGATCTGGCAGGCGGACGGCCAGGCGCCCTACTATCTCGGCACCGACGACCAGGGCCGGGACGTGCTCTCGGCGGTGCTCTACGGCCTGCGCCTGTCGCTGATCGTCGGCGTGCTCGGGGTGGTCACCTCCGGCGTGCTCGGCATCGCCCTGGGGCTCGTCGCCGGCTACGCGGGCGGGTTCCTCGACACGCTGATCATGCGCATCGCCGACGTGCAGCTCACCTTCCCGGCGATCCTGATCGCCCTGGTGGTGGACGGCGTCGCCAAGGCGAGCTTCGGCGGCGCGCTCGATGTCGGGCCGCTGATCGGGCTGATCGTGGTCTCGATCGGCCTGTCGTTCTGGGTGCAGTACGCCCGGACGGTCCGCTCCTCGGTGATGGTCGAGAAGGGCAAGGACTACGTCCAGGCGGCCCGCCTGATCGGCCTGTCCTCCCCGGTGATCCTGGTGCGCCACGTCCTGCCGAACGTCACCGGCCCGGTCTTCGTGATCGCCACGATCAACCTCGCGCTCGCCATCATCACCGAGGCGACCCTGTCGTTCCTCGGCACCGGCCTGCCCGAGACCATGCCGTCGCTCGGCACCCTGATCCGCACCGGCAACCGCTTCCTGTTCTCCGGGGAGTGGTGGATCGTCGCCTTCCCGGGGGTGGCGCTCGCCGGGCTCGTCATCGCCATCAACCTCCTGGGGGATTGGCTGCGCGACGCGCTCAATCCGAAGCTGCAATGATGTTCGACCCGCGTGTCTGCTGGCCGGATACCGGCGCGTTTCCCTCCCCCCTCTGCGGGGGAGGGTGGCCCCCGAAGGGGGTCGGGAGAGGGGAGGGACCGCCCAGGACCGGGCTTTGTCCGTCGAGCTGGTCGCGCTCCTCCCTGAACCCGCGCTCCCCTCGTGCGGGACTTCGTCCCGACCCGACCCCTGCTGAGGCAGGGGCCTCCCTCCCCCGCACAGGGGGGAGGGAGGGCGCGTGGCAGGGCCGCACCCCATGACCGAGACCATCCTCTCCGTGCGCGACCTCACGGTCGCCTTCGACACCCGCCGCGGGCCGCTCACCGCCATCGACCGGGTCTCCTTCGACATCGGCCGTGGCGAGATCCTGGGGGTGGTCGGCGAGTCCGGGGCCGGCAAGTCGGTCACCGGCGCGGCGGTGATCGGGCTGATCGATCGGCCCGGCCGGATCGCCGGCGGCGAGATCTTCTTGCGCGGCGCGCGCATCGACAACCTCTCCCCCGAGGCGATGCGGCGGGTGCGCGGGCGGCGCATCGGCATGATCTTCCAGGACCCGCTCACCTCCCTCGACCCGCTGTTCCGGGTCGGCGACCAGATCGTCGAGACGCTGCGCGCCCATACCGACCTGTCGGGCCGGGCGGCCCGCACCCGCGCCATCGACCTGCTCGCCGAGGTCGGCATCCCGGCGCCCGAGCGCCGCATCGACGGCTACCCGCACGAATTCTCCGGGGGCATGCGCCAGCGGGTGGTGATCGCCCTGGCGCTCGCGGCCGGGCCGGAGCTGATCATCGCCGACGAGCCGACCACGGCTCTGGACGTCTCGGTCCAGGCCCAGATCATCACCCTGCTCAAGCGCCTGTGCCGGGAGCACGGCACCGCGGTGATGCTGGTGACCCACGACATGGGCGTGATCGCCGAGGCCGCCGACCGGGTCGCGGTGATGTATGCCGGGCGGGTGGCCGAGATCGGTCCGGTCGCCGCGGTGATCGCCAGGCCGCACCACCCCTACGCGGTCGGCCTGATGGGCGCGATCCCGACCCTGTCGCAGGAGGCCGACCGGCTGAGCCAGATCCCCGGCGCGATGCCGCGGCTGACCGCCATCCCGAGGGGCTGCGCCTTCAACCCCCGCTGCCCGAAGGTGTTCGCGCGATGCCGCGTCGAGCGGCCGGAGCCGCAGGCCGTGGAGGCGAGCCGGGTGGCCTGTCACCTGTACGATACAGCGGAGCGCGCGGCGTGAGCGCCTACGTCGAGGTCACCGACCTGCGCCGCCGGTTCGACGTCTCGAAACCCTGGCTCAACCGGGTGCTGGAGCGCGAGCCGCGCAAATTCCTCACGGCGGTCGATCAGGTCGGCTTCGCGATCGAGAAGGGCGAGACCTTCGCGATCGTCGGCGAATCCGGGTCCGGCAAGTCGACGGTGGCCCGGATGGTGGTCGGCCTGCTGCCGCCGACCGCCGGGGAGGTCCGGATCACCGGCATCTCGATGACCGATCCGCGCCAGGCCGCCGCCCGGCGGCGCCTGCGGTCGCGCATCCAGATGATCTTCCAGGACCCCTACGCGTCGATGAACCCGCGCTGGCGGGTCGGCCGGATCATCGCGGAGCCGATCCGGGCCTTCAACCTGATCCAGGGGGAGGGGGCGATCCGCGCCCGGGTCTCCGAACTGCTCGGCCTCGTCGGCCTCCACCCGGACGATGCGAAGAAGTACCCGCATGAATTCTCCGGCGGCCAGCGCCAGCGGGTCGCCATCGCCCGGGCGCTGGCCAGCCAGGCCGAGTTCCTGGTGGGCGACGAGCCCACCTCGGCGCTCGACGTGTCGGTGCAGGCGCAGATCCTCAACCTGATGCGCGACCTGCAGGACCGGCTCGGGCTGACCTACCTGTTCATCTCCCACAACCTCGCCGTGGTCCGCCACATGGCGACCCGGGTGGGGGTGATGTATCTCGGCCGGCTCGTGGAGGTGGCGGCCGCCCGCGACCTGTTCGCGACGCCCCGCCACCCCTACACGCGGATGCTGCTCGACGCGGTGCCCGACCTCGCCCATGTCGGCCGGGCCCGGGTGCCGGTCTCCGGCGAGATCCCGAACCCGATCGACCCGCCCCCGGGCTGCACCTTCAATCCGCGCTGCCCGCTGGCCAACGACCGCTGCCGCACCGAAGTGCCGGCGCTCCTCAACGGCGTCGCCTGCCACGCCGTGCAGGAGGGGCGGGCCTAGAGCCGTTCCCGATCGCGTTGCGACGGGGGACGGCTCTCAGTCGCCGAACCGCGGTAGCCCCTTCGGCGGCGCGCGCTCCAGCGCCTCGCCCCGGACGGTGGCCGCCGGCTTTCGCGAACAGACGATGCGACCCGATGAACGAGCGCACCGCGCCGCGCCCGCGTTCGGGCACGATGCGCGCGCGTCGCGGCAAGGACCTGGGGTCGAGCCCGAGGGCAACGCGATCGGGACCGGCTCCGCGGCCGGGTCGAGCTGAGACCGGTCGCCCGATCCGCGCCCGCGCCCCGGAGCGCGCCTGCGCCCAGGATCGGGGCAGGGACCGGGTTCGCTCCGCCATCGCCGGTCGAAAACCCCTCCGCGACACGTGCGGGAACGGCTCTGCCGCAGGGTCGCGAAAGGTGGCCAGCGGTATTCGTGAGGTTCGCGTGAGCGGGCGCGGGCCGCCGGTGCCCTCCGCGCAAGATGCGGCCCGCGGATCCTCGGGGCGATGCGCCCCGCGGTCGACGATCATCTTGACGAGCGCGTCCGACCGGAGAGAAAAGCTGTCCTGAAAAAATATCGCGGTTGCGTGTTGCAGGCATCAGGTTCATATGCTGGCGAGATGCGGAATATCTTCACCACAGATAAAGTACAGGAGAGGGACCGGTTCAGGCACTGGCAGAATGTCAGTGAAGAGCGCCTGGTTCCGATGGATCAGGTCTACATCGGAGACGGACCGTTCCACGCCTCCGTCGACGTCGCGACGGTCGGAAACTTGGATTTCACCAAATTCTCAATAAAAGACCTCAGATCGAATTCGACACCGCAATCATTTCGACACGAAAATGGCAAAACGGATCAGCTTTTCATAAGCATGGTCCTCATAGGTTCCGTATCCGCAGACCAAAACGGTCACGTCAGCACAGACAATGCTGGCGATTTTTGTATACGAGACCCCAGTATGCCCTGGACGATCGAGCACGCTGGATACAGCGAGGTGCTGGCGATCCAGATCCCGCGGGATCGGTTGGAGGGCATGCTGGGGACGTCCCGCCGCTTCACGGGATTGACCGTGGACGGCACCCTGCCGACCGCAACCCTGACCCGGTCGTTCCTCTGCAACCTCGCGCGCGTCGGCGAGGACCTGGCGCCCCACACGGCCGAACGGCTGGTCTCGGTGGGCATCGATCTGATCATCGCCTGCTTGGCCGGGCGCATGGCGACGGAGACGCCGAAGGCCCTGCACGGGACGCTGATCGTTCAGCGCGCCAAAGCCTACGTGGCGGCGAATCTCGGCGACCCCAACCTCGATCCGTCGCAGGTCGCCGCCGCGGTGGGGGTGTCGCTGCGCCACCTGCAGGCGCTGTTTCAGGCGGACGGGCGCAACATCGCCGCCTGGATCTGGCAGCGGCGGCTCGAGATGGCCGCGCAGCGCCTGTCCGATCCCGCCTGTCTCAACGTTCAGGTCGGCGAAGTGGCCTATCGCTGCGGGTTCGCCGATCAGGCTCACTTCTCCCGCCGCTTCCGGGACCGCTACGGCGTAAGTCCGCGCGAATACCGCCACGCGGCGCTGTCTCAGGCCGGGGCGCCCTGACGCGGGAGGCTGGCCGGTCCCGGCGGAGCGAACGGCCGCGAGGGGCGGTGCCGCGCGTCGGCGGCGATCCCCGGCCCGCACGCAGGAGCGGATTTCATCGGCCCGCCTGCGGCGCCCCGTGCCCTCACGCGTTGCGCCCGTCCCGGAACGTCGCCGCTCGGCCGGACCGCAGGGTTGGTCGGACCGCAGGGTTGGTCGGCCGCGGCGATTCGGGACAAACGGGCCCGGGCGAATACCCCAGGCAGAGATATGATTTCATCTCTTAATATTGATCTACGCGAAGCGGCCCTCGATCGTGGTACTGATTATTTCTGCAAAAGTCGATATTCGTGGAGCTCTGATACAAATCCGGACTACACCGCGTCTTGATCGCAAGGCTTGACGGACTTGCGTGGCTGACCTTATAAACTGGTCAATATCTTTCGTACGCGATCTGCGGCGCGGAGGGTCTGAAGTCGCGATCCGTGATCCGCGAAAAGATCACGCCGGGTTTGGCTTCGGTCTTTGCCGGGCGCAATCTTGATGCCCCTTCCACATGGACTTGGTCCGATCCGAAAGGACCGGGTGCCGACGACGGGTATGCGCGTCATCGGCGTCGTGAATTCCGGGCTGCGATGATGGAGATGGGGGGCGCGAGTCGCGGATCCGGGGCCTCGGTCCCGCGATCGGCGCGGCGGCCGGACCCAGAGCGACAGGTAGGGTGCATGGATCCTGAAGGATCCGGGACTGGGCCGGGGGCCTCGCCCCGACGGGCCGACCGGCCATTGCGGATCCTCGCGGTCGCCGTCCAGAAGGGCGGCACCGGCAAGACCACGCTGGCCGCATCCCTGGCGGTCGCCGCCGCGGAGGCCGGCGAGCGCGTGACCGCGCTCGACCTCGACCCGCAGAATTCGCTGGCCGGTTGGGGCACCCTTCGGACGAACGACTCCGTCGCGGTCGACCGGGTCCAGCCCTGGGAGATCGGGCAGCTCACGGCGATCCTGGACCTGCTCGCCGCGCAGGGCACCACGCTCGCCGTCCTCGACACCGCCGGCAGCGCGACCGGGCTCGCCCCGGCCCTGAGGACGGCCGATTTCGTGCTGCTGCCGGTGCGGCCCTCCCGGCTCGACATCGTGGCGGCCCGCCCGACGCTCAAGGCCCTGGTCGGCGTCGGCTTGCGCGGCCGGCTGGCCCTGGTGCTGAACCAGTGCCCGCCGCCGCCCTCGCCGCGCACCACCACCTATGCCGACCAGTTGCGCGCGCTGGGGGTGCTGGCCGAGCCCGGCATCATCCACCGGGTCGACCACCAGGACGCCCTGGCCACGGGCCTGGGCGTGACGGAATACGCCCCCGGTGGCCCGGCCGCGGAGGAGATCCGCGCCCTCTGGGGCTGGATCGACGGGAAGATGCGGGCGACGGCCGCGCGCTGATCCCAGCCCCGATGATCTCAGCCCTGGTGATCTGAGCCCTGGCCGAGGGCCGCCAGGATCCGCGCCCAGGAGCGCGTGCCCTTGTGGAAGCTCGTCAGGTCGTACTTCTCGTTGGGCGAGTGGATCCGGTCGTCGTCGAGGCCGAAGCCGATCAGCAGGGTGTCGCGGTTCAGGAGCCGCTTGAAGTCCCCGACGATCGGGATCGAGCCGCCGGCGCCCACGGTCACGGCCGGCACGCCCCATTCCTCGGCGAGCGCCGCCTTGGCGGCCCCGAGCTGCGGCATGTCGAAGGGCAGGCTGATCGCCCGCGAGCCCTTGTAGGTGATCACCTCGACCGTGCAGTCGGAGGGCACGCGCTCGCGCACGAAGGCCTCGAACGCCTGCGCCAGCACCTTCGGATCCTGGTCGTCCACGAGGCGGAACGAGATCTTGGCCGAGGCGGTGGAGGCGATCACCGTCTTGGTGCCCTCGCCGGTATAGCCGCCGATGATGCCGTTGGCGTCGCAGGAGGGGCGCGACTGCACGAGCTCGATCGGCATCCGCCCGCGCTCGCCCGCGGGCTCCTTCAGGCCGATCGGCCCGAGCAGCGTCTCCGGCGTCAGGCCGAGGCCGCGCCATTGCTCCAGCACCTCGGGCGGGCGCTCGTGCACGCCCTCGTAGAAGCCCGGGATGGTCACCCGGCCGTCCGCATCGTGCAGGTCGGCGATGATCGTCGCCAGCACGTGGATCGGGTTGCGGGCGGCGCCGCCGAAGAACCCCGAATGCAGGTCGCGGTCGGCGCAGGTGACCTTCACCTCGAAATAGGCGAGCCCGCGCAGCGACGCGGTGATGGCCGGCGTCCGCCGGTCCCACATGCCGGTGTCGCAGACCAGCACCACGTCGCAGCCGAGCCTTTCGCGGTTGGCCGCGACCCATTCGGGAAGCCCCTGCGAGCCGCTCTCCTCGGCGCCCTCGATCAGGATCGTGACGCCGCAGGGCAGCGCGCCGGTCATGGCGATATGGGCCCGGCACGCCTCCACGAAGGTCATGACCTGGCCCTTGTCGTCGGAGGCGCCGCGCCCGACGATTTTTTTGCCACCCTGGCCGTCCTCGGCGATGCGCGGCTCGAAGGGCGGCGTCGTCCAGAGGTCGAGCGGGTCGACCGGCTGCACGTCGTAATGGCCGTAGAACAGCACGTGCGGCGC
>CAXTCV010000186.1:5871-7227 GCA_964242725.1 uncultured Methylobacterium sp. | reverse complement strand
CTTCGGAACTATCCGTCACAGTCAATGAGACATTATTTGCGAGAGGAATCTTACTATCGAAAGCGAATGTCCAGATCAGCAAGTCCCTCGCGATTAAGGTGTAGGCGCCGAGCGCGCCACGTTAAAGGGATACCAGTAGTCTGCTCGTCCAGTCCGTGGCACTGAGGCGGTGCGCTGTCGAAAAAGATTTTTAGGATGTGACCATGGACCTTTCGCTCGAATTTGCAACATTTATGGGCACGAGAGCGATGTTAATGCACGCGCTGCGCAACCGCTCGAGTATAATATTCTCAAGATCGTAGTGTGTCGATCGTGCAAAGGTCCAATCCCGGCTGAAACGAAATCACCTTATGGCAAGTATTGCTTAAAACCTGCCGCACCGGCTTTGTATCTGGTGACTTTCTTCGCCATAGCGATGATGGATTTTAAATAAAATGCCTGTTGATCCTCAAAATTTATCTGGGACTGCTACCCTCACATTTGCGGAAGATTTCAACTCATTGCATTTTTGGAATGGGACCACAGGCCTCGATACAGGGCCAGGCTGGTCTTATGGATTAAACTATGCAGGCTACACGTTAGGAAATGAGCAGGAATGGTATACACAGCCTGGGTATGGCCCAACATCTTCGATAAACACTTTTAGTGTAAACTCCGGCGTTCTCTCAATTAACGCGCAGAAAACTCCACCTTCTCTTCTTTCCCAAACCAATAATCAACCTTATACCTCGGGAACTATAGATACCTACCACGAATTTTCTCAAACCTATGGTTACTTCGAAATGCGAGCTCAGCTGCCAGCTGGGCAAGGGCTTTGGCCGGCATTTTGGCTCTTGCCGGAGGATGGAAGCGTCCCACCGGAACTAGATGTTATGGAGATGCTTGGAAACAATCCTAATGAGATATATGCGACTGCTCATTCGCAGGCTACCGGCACAAGCACCTCGACCGGTTTCGCGGTGGACGTGGGCAATACGTCAAGTGCGTTCCATACTTACGGGGTAGATTGGGAGCCTAACAATATCACTTGGTATTTCGACGGCAAAATTATCGCTCAGACTACCACGCCTGCCGATATGCATAATCCTATGTACATGATTGCAAACCTCGCTGTCGGGGGGTATTGGCCCGGAAGTCCGGACGGAAGCACAAGTTTTCCGGCCACTATGAACATAGATTATATCAGAGCTTATACTGGAAATCCAAATAGCAGTTCTACTGCCACGCCGACCTCGACTGGCATCGCTGATGCTAATTCGGGCTCAGCGAGCATGGCAGGCGCCGTGCCAGGCACGGGGACGAGCACCGGCGCCGCGGTGGCGACCACGGTGGGCACCGGCTCGGACAAGCTGGTTT
>CAXTCV010000186.1:0-5771 GCA_964242725.1 uncultured Methylobacterium sp. | reverse complement strand
TCCTCAATCCCGGACCCCAGCAATTCGCCGTCCCGGGAACGGCTGCAAGCACCGGCGCCGCGGTGGCGACCACGGTGGGCACCGGCTCGGACAAGCTGGTTTTGAAGATCAGCGAGGACGCCTACAAGGGCGACGCGCAGTACACGGTCTCGGTCGACGGCCAGCAGGTCGGCGGGACCCTGACCGCGCACGGCGCCCACGTCGCCGGCTCGACGGCTCAGGACGACACGCTCACCGTCCAGGGCAGCTTCGGCGCCGGGCCGCACACGGTCAGCGTCAACTTCCTCAACGACGCCTATGACGGCCCGGGCAACGACCGCAACCTGTACGTGGACGCGGCCAGCTACAACGGCGCCGCCGTGGCCAACAGCAGCCTGACCTTCCTCAATCCCGGACCCCAGCAATTCGCCGTCCCGGGAACGGCTGCAAGCACCGGTGGCGGTACGTCCGGAGCATCCACGAGCGTCGTCATGAAGACGGGCGCACCCGCTACCGCACCAGCCGCCCCGAATGTCGCGCTCACGCACGATACCGGAACCGGCGGCACCCACGTCACCGGCGACGGTGTGCTCACCTATGCGCCGTCCGTGAGCGGCGACACGCTGCACTACAAGCTCGACACCGGCACGTTCACCACGACGGCCCCGGTCCTGCCCACCGACGGCAGTGCCGACGGCCCGCACACGGTCACCGTCTACGAGACCAATGCGGCCGGTCTCACGTCGGCCGACGCCAGCCTGGTCTTCACCCTCGACACGCATCATGCCGGCAGCGGGTTCCACATGGCGTGAGGGGGGCGGTCGGGGCGATCTCGGCGCCCTTCGCCGCGGCGGTCGATCGGCCGCAGAGGATAAGATCCGGATCGGCGGCGCCGGTCACGCGCCAAGACATTGAGCGATGCCGCCTCGCATCGCCAGGCATCATGACGGCGTCCGCAAGCTTTCAGCATCGCGGGCGCCTTTATAATTTGGCGATTGAGTGCCAATTACCAATATAAATTCTGCTCTATTGACATCCATGGCCCGGCGTCTCAATGGAGTCCGATCGTCGCGCCGGCTCGGTTGAGCCTTGATCGAGAACTGCACGGACTGTGCCAGGACCCCGTCTCGCCGGGGCCGGCCTGTGTCGGGGGGCCGAACGCATGCGCCAGGTCGGACAATCGGGCGAGCTGTCGACGGCGCTCTGGCACAGCGCCGGTGCCTTCATGGGCGTGGCCGGCATGAGCGCGCTCGCGAACCTCCTCACGCTCACCGGCTCGTTCTTCATGCTGGAGGTCTACGACCGCGTCATCCCCAGCCGGTCGATCCCCACCCTCGTCGGCCTGTGCGTGCTCGCCCTCGCCCTATATGCCGCACAGAGCGCGCTGGAGGCGCTGCGCGCCCGCACCCTCGCCCGCATCGGGGCGGCGCTGGACGCCGAGATCGGCCCGCGGGTGTTCAGCCTCAGCGTCCAGGCGCCGCTGCGCGGGGCGAAACCGGATCAGGCCGGTCAACCGCTGCGCGATCTCGAGCAACTGCGCGCCTTCCTGGCCGGGTCCGGGCCCGCGGCCCTGTTCGACCTGCCGTGGCTGCCCGTCTACGTCGCCGTGTGCTTCCTGTTTCACCCGCTGATCGGGGTGGCGGCGATCGGCGGGGCCGTGCTGCTGGTCAGCCTGACCCTGGCCGCCGAGGTGGCCACGCGGGCGCCCGCGCGCAGCGCCGCCGCCCATGCGGGCCGGCGCTTGGCGCTCTCCGAGGCCGCGCGGCGCAACGCCGAGACCGTGGCGGCGCTTGGCCTGGAGGACCGGCTGTGCCGGCGCTGGGGGGTGGTCAACCGGGATCACGCCCACGCGCAGCAGCGCACCTCGGATCTGGCCGGCGGCCTGGGGGCGGTCTCGAAGGCCTGCCGCATGGCGCTGCAATCGGGCGTGCTGGCGCTGGGCGCGTGGCTGGTGATCAACAACCAGGCCAGCGGCGGGATCATCATCGCCGCCTCGATCCTCGTGGCGCGCGCGCTCGCGCCGGCCGAACTGGCGATCGCCAACTGGCGCGTCTTCGTGGCCGCGCGGCAGAGCTGGCAGCGTCTGGCCGAGGCGCTGGAGCGCCATCCGCCGGCCCGCGTCCCGCTCGCCCTGCCGGCGGCGAAGGTCAGCCTGAGCGTGGAGGGCGTTCACGTCGTGCCGCCGGGCGCGGACCGGGCGACGGTGCACGAGGCGAGCTTCCAGCTGCGGGCCGGCCAGGGGGTGGGGGTGATCGGTCCCTCGGCGGCGGGCAAGTCGAGTTTGGTGCGGGCGCTCGTGCGGATCTGGACGCCGGCGCGGGGCCGGGTGCGGCTCGACGGGGCGGATCTGGGGCAATGGTCGCCCGAGCATCTCGGGGCGCAGATCGGCTACCTGCCGCAGGAGACGGAGCTGTTCGCCGGCACGATCGCGGAGAACATCAGCCGGTTCCTGCCGGACGCCCCCGCCGAGGCGATCGTGGCGGCCGCGCAGGCGGCGGGCGCGCACGACCTGATCCTGAACCTGCCGCGGGGCTACGACACGGTGCTGGGCGAGGCGGGCGCGGGCCTGTCGGCGGGCCAGCGCCAGCGCATCGGCCTGGCCCGGGCGCTCTACGGGGATCCGTTCCTGGTGGTGCTGGACGAGCCCAATGCCAACCTCGACGCGGAGGGTGAGCACGCCCTGACGCAGGCGATCCTGCGGGTGCGGGGACGCGGCGGGATCTGCGTGGTGGTGGCGCACCGCCCGAGCGCGCTGGTGGCGGTCGATCACGTGCTGATGATGCACGAGGGCCGGGTGCAGGCCTTCGGGACCAAGGACGAGGTGCTCAAGCGCGTCCTGCGCCCGGCCCCTGCGCCGGCCCTGCGGGAGAGCGCGTGATGGCGAGCCGGTCCCGGGCCGTGAAGGATGCGTTCCAGAGAATGAGCGCGGGGGCGCGCCGGCGCGTCCCGCCGCGGGCGATGGCGCTGTTCGCGGGCGCCCACGCCGAAATCCGCCGCGTCGCGGCCGACGCCGGACGCTTCGCCGCCGCGCAATTCGCGCCCACCAGCCTCGCGCCGGCGGCCGGCGCCTTCGACCCGCGGGCCTCGATCCGGCGTCAGCTGGTGGCGGCCGGGCTGATCGCGGTGGCGCTGGTGCCGGGCATCGGCGGCTGGGCGGCGCTGACCTCGTTCGCCGGGGCGGTGATCGCGCCGGGCCAGCTCGTGGTCGAGTCGGAGGTGAAGAAGGTCCAGCATCCCACCGGCGGCGTGGTCGGCGAACTCCGGGTCAAGGACGGCGACCGCGTCCGGGCCGGCGACGTGCTGGTGCATCTCGACGAGACCCTGACGCGGGCCAACCTCGACATGACGCGCAAGGCCCTGGACGAGCTGGCCGCGCGCCGCGCCCGCGCCGAGGCCGAGCGGGACGGCCTGAGCGAGGTCACGTTCTCGCCCTCGCTTCTGTTGCGACAGGGGGCCGATCCGGAGGTCGCCGCGCTGGTGGAGGGTGAGAGCCGGCTGTTTTCCGCCCGGCGGGCGAGCCGGGACGGGCAGCGGGCGCAGCTGTCCGAGCGGGCCTCGCAACAGCAGGAGGAGATCGCCGGGCTGGGCGAGCAGGTGGCCGCCAAGGCGCGGGAGATCCGGCTGATCGGCAACGAGCTCAAGGGTGTCCACGACCTCTACGCCAGGAGTCTCGTCGCGCTCTCGCGGGTGACGGCGCTGGAGCGGGACGAGGCGCGGCTGGAGGGCGAGCGCGGGCAGCTGACCGCGTCGATCGCCGCGGCCAAGGGCAAGATCGCCGAGACGCGGCTGCAGATCCTGCAGGTGGACGCGGAGATGCGCACGGAGGTCGGCAAGGACCTCGCCGAGATCCGGGCGAAGTGGTCGGAGCTGTCGGAAAAGCGGGTGGCGGCGGAAGACCAGCTCAAGCGCGTCGATCTGCGGGCGCCGCAGGACGGGGTGGTGCACCAGATGAGCGTGCACACGGTGGGCGGTCTGGTGACGCCGTCCGAGCCGGTGATGCTGGTCGTCCCGGACGCAGACCGGCTGGCGGTGGAGGTGCGCATCCAGCCGCAGGACATCGACAACGTCCGGGTCGGCCAGAGGGCGGTGCTGCGGTTCTCGGCCTTCAACATGCGCACGACGCCGGAGATCGACGGGGTCGTGAGCCGGGTGTCGGCGGATGTGGCGAGCGATCCGAAGACCGGGATGAGCTTCTACACGGCACGGATCGCGGTGGCGGACCCCCAGCGGGCGCGCCTGGGCGGGGTCCGGCTGGTTCCGGGCATGCCGGTGGAGGCCTTCTTGCAGATCGGGGAGCGGACGGTGCTGAGCTACCTCGTCAAGCCGATGTCCGACCAGATCGCCAAGGCCTGGCGTGAGAAGTAGCCGTTCAAGCCTCGGGACCGGATCGTCCGCCCCGGGAAGCGGCTGGCGCCGATCGCGCCACCGCCGCCGTCCCGCGCACCGTCCGGGGGGAGCTTGGATCGGGGCAGGATCGGAGCGGCCGACCGATCGAGACGGTCTTGACTTGCGTTGCGCGGTCTACGCCCTTGTTTTAAGCTCGTCCGATACCATCGCCGGTGAGTTCCATGTTGTTCACCATCGTATCGGAGCGTGAGGGCGTCAGCAGCCGGGACACGCGCACGACGCCGCACGAGGCGCTCCTCCTCGCATCCACATTGGTCCAGGGCGGCGTCGAGAAGGTCTGGGTCTTCGATGCGCACGGGGGGTTCGTCAGCGCCTCGGCGCTGCAGCAGATGGCACGGGAACGCGCGGAGCCGGCCGGGACGCAGGGTGTCGTCGTGAGCGGCACCACCGATCTCCTCGCCCGCGATCCTGAACCGGCGCGGCCGCGCCCGGGGGACGATGCGGCCGCGACGGGCGAGGCGCCCGTCGGCACCAAGGGGCCCGCGCCGAAGAACGCGCGCGTGTTTCGGATGGCGACGCAGCGGTTCTGAGCGCTGGGCGCCCTCGAGTGCGGCGCGCCTGAGCGACGACGCTGCGGATGAAGTCTGGAGACCGCGATGCCCTTCACGATCATGACCGAGCGGCAGACCGTCAACACCTACACCCGGCGGAGCACGGCGCGTGAAGCCCTGTTCCTGGCCTCGTCACGGGTGCATGATGGCGCCGAGAAGGTGATGGTCTACGATGAGGGGGGCCAGTTCGTCGGCGCGGCCGCCCTCGCCGCGGCCGCCCGCGACGAGATCGGCGCGGTGAACGCGGTTCAGAAGGCCGTCGATGCGGCCGTGGCCGAACTCCTCACCCTGGAGCCGCAGCCCTACACGCCGAACAGCGGCCTGACGATCGACATGACGGCCGGGACGGGATCGCGATCGGCCACGCCGGAACCGGTCGACGCGCCCGTCGAGCCCGTGAAGCGCGGCCGCGTCCGCGTCTTTCGCGCGGCCGGCAAAACTGACTGAGCGCGTCTCGGTTCGGAGATGTCGCCGCGCGCTGTGACCGATCGGATCAGGCCGGCCCAGGTCAGGCGATCTTGATCGGGCGGGTCGATCGCATCGCGCGGTCTCTGCCGACATGATCGTGCGGCGTTGTGTAATCCTGTCGCTGCGCCGATCGCTGTCCGGGCGAAACAAGATCCACACCTGAGAGAGCGAACGTCATCGGCTCGGATATGCCGTAGATCGTATCGTCTCAGGCTGGCATCCGCGGATCGCCGGCTGGTCGCCCGAGCACACGAGCAGACTCGATCTGGAGAGACACGGCGATGATGGACGACGAGACGAGCGCCGAGGACGATCCGATCTGGCTGGATTGGCAGACCGTGAGGCGGACCGATCCGGTGGAACGGG
>CAXTCV010000185.1:0-7230 GCA_964242725.1 uncultured Methylobacterium sp. | reverse complement strand
AAATAGGCGTGGCCGGAGGAATGCGGCCCGCGATAGTTCGACACCTCGCCCCGCACCCGGACATAGCCGAAACGTTCCTCGACGGTGCGCTTCAGCGCGCCCGACAGTTCGGACACGCTCACCTCGGGCGTGTTGGACAGGCGCGAACCCTTGTCCGTCGCCTCGTCTGCCGATCCGGCGGCGGGGATGTCGAAGATCGAGGGAGCGGCGGCGGCGCCGCGCGGGCTCGTGCGAGCCGAGGGTCTGCTGGCCATGATGGCAGGCTACCATGGCGGGCGGGGCCCTGTCGCCGGGCCGCGGCGGCGAATGTTCCGTCCACGTGGACCTGTCCCCCGGCCGGATACCCGCCTGGACCGTCGCGCTGCGCCGGAGGTTCGTCGCACGGAAGCTTGTCCATGCGGAGGGCTGACGAACGCGGCGACTGGCGCAGGGTCGGGCAGCGCCGCCCCGCTTCTGCGCGACGGAAGCGCAGTCCCGAGCCGTAACCTCAGGTGGCGGAGTGGCATAGCGGTTGCTTGGCGGTGAGGTCAGGGCACCAAGCGCCTGCCGTCCTCAGAAGGGTCGCCGCCATGACCAGGATTGCCGAAACCGCCGCGAGGCGTGCCGCCCGGCATCGGGCCGGCCGACGCGCGCGGCCCTGAGCCGCGCCGGCCGACGGCTCGAAGCCAGGTAGCGCCATGACCATCCAACCGCTCGTGCCGGCCGACCTGCGCTCGGCCGATCTCCTGTCGCCGTCGGGCCTCGTACCGGTCGACACCCACTGCCCCTATTGCGCGCTGCAATGCGGGATGACGCTGGTTCCCGACGCGGACGGAGCCTTCTCGGTCGCGGCGCGCGACTTCCCGACCAATCGCGGTGGACTCTGCCGCAAGGGATGGACCGCAACGGCACTGCTGCGGTCGCCCGAGCGGCTGACCGCACCGATGATCCGCGACCGCAAGGGTGGGCCCCTCCGCGTCGCGACGTGGGACGAGGCGCTCGATCTCGTCGCGTCGCGCCTCCGCGCCGTGCGGGCGCAGCACGGCGCCGACGCGGTCGGCGTCTTCGGCGGCGGCGGCCTCACCAACGAGAAGGCCTACCTGCTCGGCAAGTTCGCCCGGGTGGCGCTGGGCACCGCCAACATCGACTACAACGGCCGCTACTGCATGTCCTCGGCTGCGGCGGCGGGCAGTCGCGCCTACGGGCTCGACCGCGGCCTCCCGTTTCCCGTCGCCGACATCGCGGGTGCCGAGGCCGTGCTGATCGCGGGCAGCAATCCGGCCGAAACCATGCCGCCGCTGATGCAATATTTCGACGAGCAGCGCGCCCGCGGCGGCAAGCTCATCGTCGTCGATCCGCGCCGCAGCGTCACCGCCAAGCTGGCGAGCCTGCACCTGCAGACCACCCCGGGCTCGGACGGTGCCCTGGCGACGGGGCTGTTGCATGTCGCGATCCGCGACAGGCTCATCGACCCGGACTTCATCGCCGACCGGACGACCGGCTACGAGGCGGTCCGCCGCATCGCGGCGCAGCACTGGCCCGACCGCGTCGAGCGCATCACGGGCGTGCCCGAGCGGCAGATCGTCGAGGCCGCCCACATCCTCGGGGAAGCCGCCACCGCCATGGTGCTGACGGGGCGCGGGCCCGAGCAGCAGAGCCAGGGCGTCGACAACGTGTCGGCCTTCATCAATCTCGCCCTGGCGCTGGGCAAAGCCGGTAGAGCTTTCTGCGGCTGGGGCACGCTGACCGGCCAGGGCAATGGCCAGGGCGGACGCGAGCACGGCCAGAAGGCCGATCAATTGCCCGGCTATCGCAAGATCGCCGACCCCGCCGACCGCGCCGCCGTGGCGAAGGTATGGGGCATCGACCCCGACAGCCTGCCGGGCCCCGGCCTCAGCGCCAACGAACTGCTCGACGCCACGGCGCCCGGCGGGTCCATCAAGGCGCTGATGGTGCTGGCCTCCAATGTCGTGGTCTCGGCACCGGCGGCGGGGCGGGTCAAGGCCAACCTCGCGGCCCTCGACTTCCTCGTCGTGTCGGACATCTTCCTGTCCGAGACGGCGGCGCTGGCCGACGTGGTGCTGCCCACGGCCCAATGGGCCGAGGAGGAGGGCACGATGACCAATCTCGAGGGCCGCGTGATCCGACGGCGACGGGCCGTGGCGCCGCCCGACGGCGTCCGGACCGACTCGGAGGTCATGGAAGCCCTGGCGGCGCGGCTCGGAAGCGGCGCGGCTTTCCCCAGCGTCGCCGAGACCGGCTTCGCCGAACTGCGGCGCGCCAGCGCCGGCGGCCTCGCCGACTATTCCGGCATCTCCTACGAGCGCATCGCGACCGAGGACGGGGTCTTCTGGCCCTGCCCGGACCCCGCGCATCCCGGCACGCCGCGCCTGTTCCTCGAGCGGTTCGCGACGCCCGACGGCCGCGCGCGCTTCCATGCGGTCGAGCATCGCGCGTCCGGCGAGGAGCCCGACGACGCTTATCCCTACTGGCTCACCACCGGCCGGGTGTTGGCGCAGTACCAATCGGGCGCTCAGACGCGCCGCGTGCCGGAACTCGCCGGCGCGGAGCCCGCCGCCTATGTGGAGATCCATCCGCAGACGGCACGCGGCCTCGGCCTCGCCGAGGGCGCCCTCGCCCGGCTGACGACGCGCCGCGGCAGCATCGCCGTGAAGGCTCGCCTGACGTCGGCGATCCGCCTCGACACGCTGTTCGTGCCCTTCCACTGGGGCGATGGCCAATCCGCCAACATCCTCACCAACCCCGCCCTCGACCCGACATCGCGCATGCCGGAGTTCAAGGTCTGCGCGGTCAGGGTGGAGCGCGACACCGCATCGGACAGCCGATCCGATCCGAGCACGCTTTGACCCGGGGCAGAGATCGCCGTGGCCGCGCGGGGGTGCGGCCGGGTCCGTTGCGCCAGCGGGCAGCCTTGACCTGAGGAGGACCGGCGTCACTGTCGCCCGCATGGCGAATCACGATCTCACGCGACCCGATGCTCCTGGCGTTGCATCGTCGGAACGGGCATCCGACGCGGGATCGGGGCTCTCCGACGCCGGAGTCCGTGCCCCCGAGATCGATGCAGTCCGCGGCTGGGCCGCGTTGTCGGTCGTCTGTTTCCACGTCTTCTGGGAAACCTTCGGTGTGGTCGTGCCGGAGCTTCGCAACCCCTATACGGCCGGCCTGCTGGCCGGGCACTTCGACGTCGTCCTGTTTTTCATCCTGTCCGGCGACGCTCTCAGCTTCCCGTTCTTCCACGGCGGCGGCCTCCGCTACCTGCGCCGGGCGGCGCTGAAGCGGTACCCGCGTCTCACGGTCCCGATCGTGGTCGTGACGGCCGTCGTCGCCCTTGCCATGGCAGCCGGGATCACGCCGACATCGGCCGCAGGCGAGATCGTCGATCGGAGCGACTGGCTCGGAGGCTTCGCACGCTTCAACCCTGCCGGGGCATCGGCGATCCGGTTCGCGTTCTTCCATGTCTACGCGGGCGACAGCCGGGCCAACTACCTGCCGTTCCTGTGGACGATGCCGATCGAGCTGCTGGGCTCCTTCGTGCTCCTCCTCGTCCTGTTCGTTCAGCCGAGCATCTACGGCGCGGGATGGATCATCGCCGGGCTCGCCTTCTTCCTGCTCCGCGCCGATGTCTATGCAGGCTGCTTCCTCGTCGGTCTTCTGCTGGGGTGGGCGAGGGCGAAGAGCCTCTACACGCGCCTTCCCTCCTTCGTCGGCCGTCGGCTGGCCCCGCTCGGCATCGCCGCCGCCCTGGTCCTGGCGGGGCGACGGCAGAGCAGCGGCGATCAGAGCCTCTGGCATCTGACCGAGATCGGCACCGTGCTGCTGTTTTGCATCTACGGTTGCCCGCCGGTCGTCCGCTGGTTGTCGCGGGACCGGGTCTCGCAGTTCCTCGGCCGGATCTCGTACCTGCTCTATCTGTGGCACTTCGTCGTGCTGATCACCCTGACCTCGCACCTGATCGTGCTGACGGCAGGCGATGACGGGGCGCTCCGAGGCGCCGCCGCGATCGCGATCGGCGCCCTGACGGTTGCGGTCAGCCTGCTCGTGTCGTGGTGGACGTTGCCCATCGAAAGATGGGCGCGCGACATCAATGCCCTGCTGCTGCGGACCTTGTGGCGGGACAATGCCACTCCGTCGGCCACGGCACGGCGAGGGTGAGCGCCAGGGACGCCCCCTGACCGTGTCGGACCGGACCGACGACCTGCCGTGCTCCGGATCGCGCGTGGCACGGGATTCGCGACACCGGGACGAAGCCTCAGGCAGGACCGCGACCCGAGATGTCCAAACGCAAGCTGGTGGTGATCGGCAACGGCATGGCCGGGGCCCGCGCGGTGGAGAATGTCCTCGCGCGCGGTGGCGACGATGCTTTCGACATCGTCATGTTCGGCGACGAACCCTACGGCAATTACAACCGCATCATGCTGTCCGGCATCCTCGAGGGATCGAAGACGCTCGATGACATCCTGATCAATACGCCCGCCTGGTACGCAGAGACCGGCGTCAAACTGCACAGCGGCGACCGCGTGGTCGAGATTGACCGGGCCGCTAAGCTGGTCCGCTCGGCGCGCGGCATCGTGGAACCCTACGACGTCCTGCTGATCGCCACGGGATCGAAGGCCTTCGTGCCGCCCTTCAAGGGCGCCTTCACGGCGGAGGGCGGGCTGAAGACCGGCCTCTTCGCCTATCGGACTCTCGACGATTGCACCGGGATCGCCGCCTATGCGAAGGGCGCCCGCAAGGCGGTGACGATCGGGGGCGGTTTGCTCGGCCTCGAAGCCGCCCGGGCGCTGGGCGGCCTCGGCTGCGAATCGCATGTGGTGCACCTCGCCGGCCACCTGCTGGAATTGCAGCTCGACGTCACCGGCGGCGGCATGCTGCGCCGCACGATGGAAGGCTTCGGCCTCCACGTCCACACCGGCAAGGCGACGACCGAGGTGCTGGGCGAGGATCGCGTCACCGGCCTCGCCTTCAAGGACGGCACGACGATCGACTGCGACATGGTGGTCGTGGCGGCGGGGGTGCGCCCGAACAGCGAGATCGGGCTCAGGGCCGGGCTGACAGTGGAGCGCGCGATC
This sequence comes from uncultured Methylobacterium sp., assembly GCA_964242725.1. Taxonomy (GTDB): domain Bacteria; phylum Pseudomonadota; class Alphaproteobacteria; order Rhizobiales; family Beijerinckiaceae; genus Methylobacterium. The sequence continues at coordinate 2,161 of CAXTCV010000185.1, read as the reverse complement.
GTGGTCAACGACCACATGCAGTCGATCGATGACCGCTCGGTCTATGCGGTCGGCGAATGTGCGCAGCACCGCGGCAAGGTCTACGGCCTCGTGGCGCCGCTCTGGGACCAGGCCAAGGTCTTCGCCGAGCACGTCACCGGCCGGGACGATCAGGCCGCCTATCAGGGCTCGAAGCTCGCCACGAAGCTGAAGGTGTCGGGTGTCGAACTCGCCTCCATGGGGATCACCGAGCCTCACGACGAGCACGACGAGGTGATCCAGTTCGCCGAGCCGAAACGCGGCACCTACAAGAAGCTCATCGTCCGCAACGGCCGCCTCGTCGGCGGCATCCTGATGGGCGAGATCTCCAAGGCCGCCTATCTGATGCAGGCCTTCGATCGCGACTCGCCCCTGCCCGAGGAGCGACTGGCGCTCCTGTTCGACCTCGGTGTTCCGCCCCAGGCGGTGACGATCGACGAGATGCCGGCGGAGATGCAGGTCTGCAACTGCAACGGCGTCACCAAGGGTGCGATCGGGGCCTGTGTGGCGGCCGGGAACCGCGACCTGAAAGCGGTGATGACGGCGACTCGCGCCGGCATGGGCTGCGGTTCCTGCAAGAGCCAGGTCGACGCGCTCACGACCTATTTCGTCGAGCAGGCACCGGAGCAGGCGTCGGCACTGGCCGTGGCAGAGGCATCGCCGCTCGACGGCCATGTGCAGGCGCGGATCCTCGAAGACGGCACCTTCTCGATGATGCCCGACACGGCGGACGGCCATTGCACGCCCGCGCAGCTGCTGCGCATCGCCGAGGTGGCGGTGAAGTACAACGTGCCCTCCGTGAAGCTGATGGGCCACGATCGAATCGATTTTGTCGGCTTGCCGAAGGACGACCTCGCCAGGATCTGGAGCGAACTCTACCAGACGCCGGCGGTATAGGTCGGGGCGCGCCCGGACGGACGGCGGCAACCTGTCATCGCCATCCCGACACCCCGAGCGGCGAACGCATGCCAAAGGAGGACCAGAGGAAACGGGGCAAGCTTCGATGACCGGTCGCGAAGCATCGACCATCAGTGCCCGATCGAAGAACTCGATGGCACGCGTTTCACTGATTTCAAGCTGAGGGCCGGCGAGAACTGGCGAGAGAGACGGGACTCGAACCCGCGACCTCCGGCGTGACAGGCCGGCGCTCTAACCAACTGAGCTACTCCCCCGCGAACCGCGCTGCAGATCGTTGCAGCGGTGTCGCTCGGTGAGTGGTGTTTACGGGCGCCCCCGGGGGGTGTCAAGCGCTCCGGCGGGGAGCAGGCTGTTTTCCCCCGAGGCCGCACCGGCCGGGCGATCGAGCCTGCGATGGCCGGCCCGGCGCGCTCGCGTCCGGGCTCCGGCAAGCCCCCTCAGTGCAGCCGCGGCGTTCCCACGCGCCAGCGCGCGATCTCCTTGGCGGTGAGGATATGGATGGAGGACGGATCGACCTGTTCGGCTTCCTCGATAGCGGCGGGGCTGACGCCCATCAGGGCCGTATAGGTGCTGAGCGCATTCACGAGCTCGGGCGTCCCCTTGGAGCGGATCTCGTCGCCGCCGCCGAACAGGCCGAAGCTGTGGCTGTAGATCGCCATCTGATGGATTCCGAGGTGGCTCGCCGGCGGGATGATGCGCCGCTTGCCCCCGAAGAAAGCGTAGACGCAGGCCGACATGCAGTAGCTCGACACGACGTGGAGATCGTCCGAGCCCTCCTCGGCCCTGGCGCGGGCGACCAGAACCGTCGCGCCGATCTGGCGCAGCACCAACCCGAGCTTCATGGCCCCGACCACGGTGCCGCCGGGCGAGCTCAGCATGACCAGGGGCCGGAAATCGGGGTCGCCGGCATGCGCCTGGACGAAGGAGGTGAAGCTCGCCGCCGTGTCGTTGGTGATCTCACCCTGGGCGCTGATGACGTCAGCCTTGATGCCGGCATTCGAGCAGCGGCGCTTCAAGCAGGGCGCAGGCCCGGCGATGGTCAGCAGATCGAACGACATGGGTTCAGCCGCCAGGGCGCCCTTCGGAAGCACGGCGACACCGGCGGAGAAGGCCACCGAAGCCGCGAGACCCAGGCGGGCGAGGAGGGAGGAGCGGCGCGGCCTTCGGAGCCCGGTGGGCGGTGACGGGCTCGAACCGCCGACATTCTCGGTGTAAACGAGACGCT
>CAXTCV010000184.1:0-7316 GCA_964242725.1 uncultured Methylobacterium sp. | reverse complement strand
GTCGCCCCCGACGACAAGGAGAAGGCCCGCACCAACATCATCCAGGCGCTGAACGACCTGGACTGGGGCAGCAAGACCATGATGATCCGCATCAACGGTCTCGACACCCACTACATGTACCGCGACGTGGTCGATATCGTCGAAGCCTGTCCGCGGCTCGACATGGTGTTGATCCCCAAGGTCGGCGTGCCGCAGGACGTCTACGCCATCGACGTGCTGGTGACCCAGATCGAGCAGGCCAAGAAGCGCGAGAAGAAGCTCGGCTTCGAGGTGCTGATCGAGACCGCGCTCGGCATGGCCAACGTCGAGGCCATCGCCCAGTCGTCGAAGCGCCTTGAGGCGATGTCGTTCGGCGTGGCCGACTACGCCGCCTCGACCCGCGCCCGCTCCACGGTGATCGGCGGCGTGAACCCGGACTTCTCGGTGCTCACCGACAAGGACGAGGGCGGCAACCGGCAGACCCATTGGCAGGACCCGTGGCTGTTCGCCCAGAACCGGATGCTGATCGCCTGCCGCGCCTACGGCCTGCGCCCGATCGACGGCCCGTTCGGCGATTTCTCCGATCCCGACGGCTACGTCTCGGCGGCCAAGCGCTGCGCGGCCTTGGGCTTCGAGGGCAAGTGGGCGATCCACCCGAGCCAGATCGACCTCGCCAACCAGGTCTTCACCCCGTCCGAGGCCGAGGTGACCAAGGCCCGCCGCATCCTGGAGGCGATGGAAGAGGCCGCCAAGGCCGGCCGCGGTGCCGTCTCCCTCGACGGCCGCCTGATCGACATCGCCTCGATCCGCATGGCCGAGGCACTGATCGAGAAGGCGGATGCCATGAAGGGCTGAGGCCCATATCGGGCGGGCGGATCCGGGGACCATCCCGGGATCCGCCCTTCACTTGTGAAGACGGCGACGAACACCGTTCACCTCAGAACGGCCGGTCGTCCGGCAGCCGCGCGGCCGCCATCTCGTCCGGCGTCGGGTCGCGGTGGACCACGATCCCCGCGCGCCGGTCCGCCGCGATCAGGCCGAGCCGGGCGAATCCATCGAGCCAGCCGTCCATCGGCCAGATCCCGTGGCGGGCGTGGAAGCGTCCGGCATTGGCGACGATGTCGCGAAAATGCTGGAGCGGCGGGTCGAAGCCCGGGTGATGCTGGTGATAGGCCTTCGGGCCGCCGAGGAACAGGATCGGCACCCCGGCCGCGTCGGCCCTGAACGCCAAGTCGGTATCCTCGGCCCCATACCCGGAAAAATCCTCGTCGAAGCCGCCGAGCCGGTCGTAGGTGGCGGCCCGCACCGCGAAGGCCAGCGACCAGAACAGGCCCGGCTGCGGCGCCGGCGCCACCACGCCCGGCGGGGGGAAGGCCCGCACCGGATGCGGCTGCCCGAGCCGCTCCAGATCGGCCTCGCGCCAGCCATCGCCGACCGCACCGGCGGGCAGGTAGCCGATCGCGCAGCAGATCAGGCCGTCGTGTTCGGCCGCCGCCCGCGACAGACCGGCCACGAGCCCCGCCGAGGGGATGCAATCCACGTCGAGAAAGATCAGCGTGTCGGCCGTCGTCGCCCGCCGCCCGGCGTTGCGCGCCGCCGCGAGCGGCAGGCCGTCCCGCGGGAAGGGCACGCGCTCCACCGGGAAGGGCAGGGCGGGCAGGGGCGCACCGTCTCCGCCGATCTCCACGACGATCCCGGCATCGGGCGGCGCGCCGCGGCCGAGACCTTCGAGCAGGCGGCCGAGGTGCGCCCGCCGGCCCTTGTTGAGGGTGATCATGGCCGTGCTCACGGGCCGGTTCCGGCACGCAGGACGTCGATCCGATACGCCTCGGTCCGGGACTGGTGCAGGACCCGGGCGAAGGGCGCGGCGAGCCGGATGAAGCCGTCGGCGGCGGCGTCGCCCGATTGCGGGTAATCGGTCTCGCCGAGCCAGTGCACCAGCACGAGATCGCCTCCGGTTGCGATCGCCGCCCCGGTCCGACGCACCACCTCGGACAGGTCGGGGGGCGCCAGGAAGTACAGGACCTCGCCGAACACGATCAGGTCGAACCGGCCCTCGGGCCAGTCGGCCGGTACCGCGCCCTGGCGGATCTCGACGCTCGGCCGGTCCGCGCAGCGGGCCTGGGCGGCCTGCGCCGCCGCCGGGACCAGCTCGGTGGCGAGCAGCCGGTCGCAGCGCTCGGAGAGGGCGCGGGTGAAGACGCCGATCGAGCACGCCGGCTCGAAACCCGCGCGGTAGCGCGCCCGGGGCAGGGCGGCCAGCGTCGCGGCGTACTTGTCGCGCTCGTAGGCCGAGGTCGTGAAGCCCCAGGGATCCGGATCGCTGGCATACATGCCGGCGAAGTAATCCTCCGGCAGGGTCTCGGTGCGGCGGCTCATGCGCGGACCGCCACGAAGCGCTCGTAGGGACCGCAGAGCCGGTCGATCATTTCAGGCGCGAGCCGGAATCCGTCGGGATCGTCCGAGATCAGGTCCGTTGTCTGCGATTCGTGAGCCGCGACCGCGCGGGCCTTGGTCTCGCGGTAGGCGGAGACGTCGAGGCGCAGACCCTCCGGCGCCGCGCCGACCTCGGTCTTCGGGGGCAGGGTCCAGCCCCAGACCGGATACTCGTAGACCCGCACCCCCGGCATCCGCGGCCGGGCGAGGGCGACGATGGCGGCGGCCGCCCTGTGGTCGCAATGCGGGTCGTGCCGCCAGGTCACGAACGCCGCGCCGGCGCCACAGGCGGACGCGGCCTGCGCGACCGCGCCCGCGGCGGTCTCGGCGACCGGCCCCTCGCGCGGCACATGTGCGTCGGGCAGGCGCAGGAAGGTCACGTCCTCCGCCCCGAGGCCGAGGATCGCCGCGGCCCGCACCGTCTCCGCCTCGCGCAGGGCACGCAGGGTCTCGGGCGGGTAGAGGCGGGAATGCGTGTGCGAGCCGCAGCCGTCGCTGACCACGACGAGCTGGACGCGCCGCCCGTCCGCCCGCGCGGCGGCGATCAGGCCGCCGCAGCCGAGGCTCTCGTCGTCGGGATGCGGCGCGACGACCACGAGGCCGCCGCTGCCCACCAGCGTGTCGAGGCTCGCCAGGGGCAGTGCGTCGGCGGCCGCCAGGAAGGCGTCGGCATGCATCAGCGGAACGCCGTTCGGGCGGGGACGGTCGCGGAACGCACGGGGCTCCGGGGCGGAAGGCGGGGGAGATCGGTCACGGATCGCTCCGGGGCGGCGCGCGGGTTCGTGCCCCCCGGCTATCGGACCGGGCGCCTGAACGCGCCATGAGCGGCGCGTTCGGCTGTCCGGCGTGGCCTGTCGCGACGGGGCTCTACCGATCGTTCTCGGTGGTGAGCCCGTCGAGACGGGTCCCCTCGTCGGTGCCCGACTCGCTCGTCAGATGGACGCCGGGGGTGGGCGACTCGGTGAAGGCCACCCCCGCCGCGCCGAGCGCGCTCCGCAGGGCCTCGATCTGCCCGCTCGGCGCATCGCCGTAGCCGCCCTCGAAATCGCGCACGAAGCGCGCGTCGAGACCGACCTTCGCGGCCAGATCCGCCTCGGACCATCCGAGCAGCCCCCGGGCCGCCCGCGACTGCGCCGGGCTCATCGCGCGCGCGCTCGCCCCGCTCTGCGGGCCCTCGTCCGATCCTGCCAAGGTCACTCTCCCGATCCGCGATCTTCGACAACGGCGGGCGGCGCGGATCGTTTCCGGGCGGTCACGGGCAAGCACGACCATAATTGTGCTGAATTCTTGTCGCATCCGCCGAGGCGCATGGATTCGGAACGGCCTGCTGCGGGCCGGTCCCGCGCGGCAGGCGCGGGAGGTCCGGATCCGGAATGGCCTGCGCGCGGAGCGCGCGACATGGGGACTGAACGATGAGAGGGGTGCTGATCGCAACCTTGGCCTGCGCCGTTCTGGCCGCGGACCTGTCCGCGGCGACGCAGGCGCAGGCCCAGATGGGGGGCGGGTCTCCCACCGGATTCGGCAAGGGCAACCGTCGTCCCGGCGGCGAGGACGAGAAGAAGCCTCAATACGTCCCGGGGGCGAAGGCCAGCGAGAAGATCTTCCCGCTGGATTCCACCTGGACGGCCGTCAGCCTCAACGGCAAGCCGTTCACCGGCGGGGACCGGCCGAGCTTCATCATCGACAAGCAGTACCGCGCCCGCGGCTACGGCGGCTGCAACACCTTCGCGGCCACCGCCTTCCCGCTCAAGGAGCAGCATATCGCCGTCGGCCCGCTCGCGCTGACCAAGAAGAGCTGTGACAAGGGCTTGGCGGCCACCGAGCAGGCCTTCTTCGTCGCCCTGCGCACCTCGGCGGTGTGGGACCTGGTCGGCTCGCAGCTCGTGCTGAAGAGCCCGAACGGCGAGCTGAAGTTCGACCGCGCCCTTTAAGGGCCCGTTCACCACGCCGGACGAAGGCGGGCGCCGATTCAGACCGTCTTGGTGACCTTCGGGCATCACGCCTCCAGTATCGAGGAGGCTACGGATGCCAGTTGGGATCGGTATCGGGCGCAGGGCCGACCTGCGCCCCGGGGTGATGCGGAGCGTGCAATCCGCGGGGGGCGACGGGTTCCACGTCGGCGCCCTGTGGCTCGCGGCCGCCGTACCGATGCTGGCCACCCTGCTCCTCGTCGTCCGGCTCGCGACCTGACGACACCGGCCGACTCGTCGCCATCCGATCACGGAGTGCTGGACGGCTCCTCGGACGTGTCCGGCGCGTCGGGTCGGGCCGGCTCGGCCGGCGCGTTCGGCATCGTCACGGGCGGAAACAGCGTCGCCAGGCCCGCGGCGACCCCGTACAGCACCGGGTCGGCATTCAATCCCGCCCGGGGTGGTTGAAGATCATTCGTCCGCATCATTCGCTTGCGGGCACCGCGCGCGTTCGCGAGCATCTGACCGCACCCTCATCATCTGTCGATCAACACGTCGAACATGGTCAATGTCGCGTGCCGCGATTCGTTGCCGCGGGCCGTTGATATTTCGCGCCGGGACCCGGTCGACGTCCCATGGCGGCGCGCGGCGTGCAGTCAGCCGCGGCGGCGCAGGACGGTGGGCGGTGCCGCGGGCGGCCGGCAGGAGGCCGGAACCACGCTCATGATCGCCGCGCTCGGGCAGCGCGCCCGGCAACTCTGGGCAGCCTCGATCTGATCGCGGCCGCAGGTATCGGCGAAGCAGAAGGTCCCGAGATCCTCGCAGCTGGCCCGGAAGCCGCCGAGGGGCGCGAGCGCACCCGGATCCGCGGCCGTCGCGGCGCCCTGGCTCAGCAGGAGCCCCACGAGGCCGATCGATGCTCGCAGCCGCGCCATCCGTAAACTCCGTCCGCGCCTCGACCGCGCGGCGGCAGCCTTAGCATCGGCGGTCGCCCCCTGCCATGCCGGCGGCCGGCGATCCCTGCCGCCGGCCGGGGGGACGAGGCCCGTATCGGTTACGGCTTACGCCTTGGCCTTCGCCCGCTCGATCGCCTCTTCGATCAGCCGGTGGGCCTCCTCCTTGTCGCCCCAGCGGACGAACTTGACCCACTTGCCGGGTTCCAGGTCCTTGTAGTGCTCGAAGAAGTGCTGGATCTGCTGGATCGTGATGTCGGGCAGGTCGGTGTAGTTCTCGACCCGGTCGTAGCGCTTGGTCAGGTGGCGCGAGGGCACCGCGATGACCTTCTCGTCCTCGCCGCCCTCGTCCTGCATCACCATCACGCCCACGGGCCGCGCGCTGATGATCGCGCCGGGCAGCACGGCGCGGGTGTTGGCCACCAGCACGTCGCAGGGGTCGCCGTCGCCCGACAGGGTGTGGGGGATGAAGCCGTAATTCCCCGGATAGAACATCGGCGTGTACAGGAACCGGTCGACGACCAGCGCGCCGGATTCCTTGTCCATCTCGTACTTGACCGGCTCGCCCCCGAGGGGCACCTCGATGATCACGTTGACGTCGTGAGGCGGCTTCTTGCCGAGCGGGATGGCGTCGATCTTCATGGCGTGTCGCTTCCGGATCCAGGCTTCTGAGTTTCCCAGACCTCTTAGAGACGCCGCCGGAACTTGCAAATCCGTCGTCGCTGCGCGCCGGCAACGAGTGCCGGAAAACGTCAGCCGAACAGGAATCCGACCTTGGGCAGGGCGATTCCGGCCATGCGATCGAGCACCCGCGGGCCCGGCCGGCCTCCGAGCCCCTCGTAGAAGGCGCCGGCGCGGGCATTGTCCTCCAGGCTCCACACGCCGAGCCGCGTCAGGCCGTGGTCGCCGAGGTCGTTGCGGACCGCCCGGAACAGGCGCCGGCCAAGGCCGACACCCTGGTATTCCGGAAGGAGGTACAGCTCGTCGATCTCGGCCTCGGTGCCGAGCGCGCGGCTGCGCGTCCGTCCATAGGCCGCGTAGCCGACCACCCGATCGGCCGTCTCCACCACGGCGATCGGCCGCCCGCGACGCAGGGCGCTGCGCCACCACGCCCGGTCCCGATCGGCGATCAGGCGCTCCAGGGCGACGCCCGGAATGATCCCGCGATAGGCTTCGCGCCAGGCCGCATCGAACACCTTGGACAAGTCGCCGAGATCGACCTCGCGGGCCCGGCGGATGCTCGTGGTGCGCGTGCTCATGGGCTTCCGGCCTCCCCTCATCCGACCGACGGACAACCCGCGCGGTCCGCCCAGGTTCGATGCCGATCCGGGCGGAGTGAAGGCAAGATCGGCGCCGAAACCCCGGGGGCTGCGGGCGCGAGGCCGGTCCGGCGGTCAATTGCCGGCCCCTCGGTCGGCTGATAGAGCCCGGCGCTCGTTCCCCGCGGCAGCACGGCCTTGTTCAACCGCTTCCTCAAGCCCGAGACGCGCTACGCGCGGCGCATGGCCCGAATCGCCCGCTTCGAGCGGCCGATCGCCGGCCCCGGCGACCGGCTGAAGGCCTGGGCCAACATGCTGCTGATCGACCACGGCGTGTTCCGCCTGGCCTATCTCAACCGGCACCGGGTCGGCACGGGGGCGCTGTGGCGCTCGGCCCAGCCCGGACCGCATCAGCTCGCCCGGTTCCGGGCCGAGGGCGTGCGCACGGTCATCTCGCTCCGCGGCGGCCGCGAGCACGGATCGTGGCCGCTGCAGCGGGAGGCCTGCGAGCGCCACGGGCTGAGGCTCGTCGAGTTCGTGCTGCGCTCCCGGGAGGCGCCGGACCGGGCGACCATCCTGGGTGCCAAGGCGTTCTTCGCGGGCATCGAGTACCCGGCCGTGATGCACTGCAAATCGGGCGCCGACCGGGCCGGCCTCGCCTCGGCGCTCTACCTGATCCTGCACGAGGGCCGCCCCGTCGCCGAGGCCGCCCGGCAGCTCTCGGCCCGCTACGGCCATCTCCGCTTCGCCAAGACCGGCATCCTCGACGCGTTCTTCGC
>CAXTCV010000183.1:0-7327 GCA_964242725.1 uncultured Methylobacterium sp. | reverse complement strand
GGGAGGGAGACGCGCGGCGCAATGCGCCTCAGGTGAAGGATGCATCCACCAGCGTCGGCTCCAGGCGTCCGCCCCGATAGGTGGCGCCGGAGCGGATCGACGTGACGATCGCCTCGGCCGGCGAGAACAGGGCGCCGTCGATCTTGTAGAAGTCGCCGTTCACCCGGGCGAAGATGTCGGCGAAGGGGGCGCCGTGATCGCTCGAGGTCGTGGACGGCAGCTGCTCGGCGAGCTGGCGGGCATCCGCGTCGTCCGCGTCCACGAACAGCTGAACGCGGCCGCCATAGATGATCGCGTCGTTGGTGCGGCCCATCGCCTTGATGAAGTCCGGATGCGGCGGCGAGAGCGGCGCCGAGCCGATCCCGTCCACGATGGCGTGCAGGTCGAAGCCGACCGTGTGAGCCTTGTGGAGCGCCACCTCCAGCACCCGGGAGACGACCTGGGTGGAGCCGGCGAGACTCTGGGTCGGGGCGAAGATGAAGGTCAGGTCCTCGGGCCGCAGGCCGGAGGCCTCGGCGACCTTGGCGACGACGCTGTCGGGCGGTCCGCCGGCCGCCTCGAGGACCAGCGCCGTCCGAGTGGCGGAATCGCGGTAGCCGAGTTCCTGGTACAGGTCCTCGACGGCCGCCACCGCCCGGCCCGGACCCGAGCCGAGGGCGAAGAATCCGGAATCGCCACCCTCGTCGGCGAGGCTCCAGCCGGCGTACTGGCTCCCGAGGCAGGCGAGCACCGGGTCGGCGGCATGCACCGTCACCGAGTAGGGCCAGGAGGCGATCGGCCCGCTCGGGGCGATGGTCACGGTGCCGAGGCCGCCGAGGCAGATCTCGGCGATGCGCCGCCCGGCCTCGATCGACCCCCTCGCCTGCGCGCCGGCATCGACCATGCGGGCGCCCCCGGCCGCCTGCGACACGGAGAGACGCAGGGTTGCGGCGTCGGCCACGAACCGCTCGATCAGCGGCGCCGAGAGCGCGTTGACGCTGGGATAGGTTTGGCTGGCACTCATCACAGGGCTTCCTCGGGATGTGTTTTCTTCGCCGCGTGGACGGCCCGCAGGCACGCCGTTCGCGTCTCCAACAGGGCGAGCACCTCCGCCCGGTCCGCCCCTTCGGCCAGCACCGTGCAGAGCGGCGCGTCGCGGCGGACCGCCGAGCCGGAGCACGGGCGGTCACGCACGTAGTCCGGCCAATCGAGGTCCGGGACAGGCGCAAGCTCCCGATCCGCGTAACAGATCTGCGCGGCCGCCGCACCCGCCGGCTCCGGGCCGGGATCCGGCATCGTGCCGAGGCAGGCGGCGATATGGGCCATGAGCAGCGGAGGCCCGCGCCGATCGAGGATGTCGAGCGTCGCCCCGGGGCGCGGATTGATCTCGGTCAGCCACCAGTCCGATCCGTCGACCAGCACGTCGCCGCTGCCGAGCCCGCGCAGCCCGGTGGCGGCGACGATCCGCGCAATGCCCGCCGCGATCGCGCCCACCGTCCCGTCGGGGAGCGCCGGGGGGTCGCCGAAGCCGCGGGCGAGTGCGCCGCCGTAGCGGTAGGGCCGGATCGGCGTCGGGGCGCACCATTGCTCGGTGACGGCGAGGAGCCGGATCGTGCGGCCGTCAGCCAGGAAATTAAGGGCGTGGGGCCGCCCCGGGACGCGGGCCTGGAGATAGTGCCCGTCCGGCGCCGGGGACCGGGGGGCTGGCCGGATGTGGGTCCCGCCGCTACCGCCGGTCCGCTTGAGCAGCCAGGCACCCGGATCCGGCGGCCGGTCCCGGCGCACAGCCGGGTGCGGTACGCCGAGGCGCTCGCACAGGGCCGCGAAGGCCAGGGGATCCTTGAGCGCCGCCACGGTGCCGGCCCCGGCCCCGATCAGCCGGTGCCGCCGGGCCAGACGCGCGATCAGGCCTGGCGCGTCCTCGAACCCGCTGCCGAGCACGAGGCCGATCGGACGGGGCGCGGCCTCCGCGAGGGCCGCGATGGCCGCCAGCGTCGCCCCGGCGGCGGGCGCCGCGCCGAACCGGCCCGGCAGCCGCCGGTAGCCTTCCGCAAGCGCCAGCGTGTCGGAATCGCCGAACAGATCGGCCACGTAGGGGCGCAGGCCGGCGCGCCGGGCCGCTTCGGCCAGGGCGCGGCCGGCCTGGGCGGCGATCAGGATCGCCTCCGCCATCCGGGTCGAGCTAGCCGGCGATCTCGACGGCGAGACTGTAGGCGTCGCGGAAGTCGAGGCAGAGCGGCGTGTCGGCGGCGAGCATCCGGTCGAACAGGCGCCGCTGCGTCTGGTACTTGACGTTGCCCACCGCCAGAGCGCCGATGCCCACGCCCTTGCCGGTGGGCAGCGGTACGTCCACGGCGTTGACGTCGATCCCGGCGATCCCGGCGGGGGGCACGGCGTTCACGTCCGAAGCGACGAGGAGCTTCGGCGCCGAGTCGAGATCCTCCGCCGTCAGGATCGGGATGCCCGCCGGGCCGGCCGACAGGATCACGTCGGCGTCGCGGATGGCGGCGCGGCGATCGTCCGGGGTGGTGCCGTCGACGGCGCCGACCTCGATGCCGAAGCGCCACTTCATGGTGAAGGCGATCTTCGAGACCCGCTCCTCGCCGTCGTGGCCGACCAGGACGGTCGTGGCCCCCTGCAGGGCGCCGATCACCGCCGCCACGTAGGCGACGACGCCGGCCCCGCCGAAGATCACGATGCGCTTGCCGGTGAGATCGGTGTTGAACCGCTGCCGCAGGGCGCGGGAGACCTGGGCCACCATGGCGGCGCCGGTGGTGAACGAGCCCGCCGGATCGGCGAAGACGTGGTTCACGAAGGGCGGCACGAAGGCCTTCTTGGCGCGGTCGACCATGTCGAGGGCGTCCTCGGCGTTCTTGCCGCCGATGAAGATGCCCGTGCGGGTGCCGTCGGCCGGAGCGCGGGAGAAGATCGAATCCTGCGTGAGCGAGACCACGTCGGCGAGGCTGACCTCCGTGTAGGTCACCACCGTCTCGAAGCCGGCATCCACGGCCATGTTCACGTCGAACGGGCTCATGTGCCGGAGCGGCGTCAGCATGTGGAGGATCGAGCGGGCCATGGAATCCTCGTGCGGCTTGTGACGGATGCGCCTGCGCACCTCGTCCAAACCCGGAGCGGCGACCCGGGTCAAGCCCGGGATGCGCGCTCAGCGCGGTCCGGCGATCGCGGCGCCGCTGTTGCGGCCCCGCGCGATGACGAATTGCAACGGGCCACCCCGATCGAGACTCGCCACCAGGGCGCGGGCCTCGGCCTCGGACGGAACCAGCGCGAAGCCCGTGGGCCCCCAGGAGGACTGGCCGTAGCCCGGGACGCCCTGCGCGGCGACACTGGACAGCGCCTGCGCGACCGCGGCGCTGGCGTAGCGGCCACCCTGGTGGGGCGCGAAGTGGTCGCCGATCAGCGCCTGGATCCGGGTGATGCCCGCGCCGAAGCCCTGCGGCTCGGCGAGAGCCGCGGCGGGCAGAATCTGCATCAGCGCGATCCGGCAGATCTCCGCCGCCTGGGCCTCGGGGAATCGCGGCAGGTCGCGGAACGCCTCGACCTCGCGGGTGCCATGCACGCCGGCCATGCTCGGATCGAGCATCAGGACGATGCGCCAGGCTTCCGGATAGGCGAGCCGCGCAATGACCGGCGGCGGGCCCCCGTCCGCCCCGCGGCCGCCATCGACGATCAGCCCGCCCTCCGTGAACGCGCAGAGCCCGACGCCGGACCGGTTGCCCCGGTCCAGGGTGGCCGCGAAGGCCTGTGGCGCGAAGGGCGCGCCGGTCAGGCGCGCCATCGCGGCGGCGACCGACAGGGCGAGCTGCGTGCCGGAGCCGAAGCCGGCATGGGCGGGGATCACCCGTTCGACCGTGATCGCGAGATCCGCGCCGCGCCCGAGATGGGCGGCGGCGGCCCGGACGTACCCGCGCACACGCTCGGCCTCCGGACCCGCCACGGCGAGCTGGGCGGACCTGCGGGCGGTCAGCGCGAGGGCGGGCTCGTCGATGGCGAGCCCGATGCTGCCGAAGCGGCGGCCGAGGCCTCCGTGCAGATCCAGGAAGCCGAAATGCAGCCGCGCCGGCGCCTCGACCCGCACGGCGCCGTCCGCCGCCAGCTTGTTCCGCTCGGGGACCCCGCCCAACACTATGCCCTCGAATCCCGGCCCTCGAATCCCAGACCGTCAACCCCGCCGGCAGGCCGCATGATCGGCGCGCTTTTCACACGCCGTGCGCCGCCGGGGCAACGGGATCGGCGCGGTCGAATGACTCGACCCCCTTGCCGCGGTGCGCGGATGAATGCAAACCTAGGTCCGCGACGGCGCGCCGAGTTTGCCGCCTGCCCGGACCTGCCGGGCGGACGCGCCATTCCGAGTCGGCGGGGAACCCTCGTCCTGAGGTGGACTCGCTTCGTCCGGTCTTACGGCCGTCGCCCGCTCCGAAACCAAGCAAGAACGTTGCGAGAGGGAGCATGGCAGCCTGGGTGAAGGGTGGCGCGACGGGCGCCGACACCGCCATCGAGGCGGCCGCAGCCTTGCTCGCCCAAGCGCGCGCGCCGGTGATCGCCGGCCTCAGCGCCGATGTCGCCGCGATCCGTGCGGCTTACGATCTCGCGGGGCGCATCGGCGCCTCCGTCGACACCGCCGGATCGGTCGGGACCTACGCCGAGCTCGGCGCCCTGAGCCGGGTCGGCGCCCTGACCACGACCCCCGCCGAGGCCGTCGGACGCGCCGACGCGGTGCTGGTGGTCGGCGCCGCGCCCTGGCAGGCGCCCCTCCTCAAGCGTCTGATCGACGGCAAGCCCACGCGCGGCCGCGCCGCCGGGTCGGAGCGCGCGCTCCTGGCGCTCGGTGCGAACGCCACCGCCGCGCTGGCCTGGCCGGCCGAGGGTGGCCTGCCAGAGGCCGTCGGCGTGCTGCGCGCCTACGCCCGCGGCCATCTCGTCGGCGACGCGCTCCCGGGCCAGATCGCCGCCCGCCTCGCCGCCGCCCGGTACGGCGTCCTTCTCTACGATCCCGCCGAGCTCGGTGAGGCCGGTATCGAGATGCTCCAGGGCCTCGCCATGGAGTTGAGCGAAACGACGCGCTGCTTCACCCTTGCCGTCGGCGGCGTCGGGCAGGACCGGGCGGTCGTGCCGGTCTCGGCCTGGCTCACCGGCCAAGCCCCGCGCAGCGGTTTCGGACGCCGGGTGCCCGAGCACGATCCCTGGCGATTCGACGCCGCCCGGCAGGTCGTCGCCGGTGAGGCCGATGCCGTCCTCTGGCTCGCCGCCGTTCCGGTGGCGCCGCCGGATTGGCTGTCGACGATACCATCCGTGGCCCTGGTGGCGCAGGCCGAGGCGAAGACCGCCGAGGTGGTGATCTCCGTCGGCCTGCCTGGCCGCGACCATGGCGGCGTGCTCTGGAACGAACAGCGCGCCGCGTTGACCTTCTGGCCGGCCTCGGCGCCGTCGGACCTGCCGTCGGCCGCCGCGGTGCTGGGCGCCCTCACGAGGCGCCTCGCCACCGGCCAAGCCGCGTCGAGGAGTGAACCCGCATGCTGAGCGTGATCCGGGGCGGACGCGTCGTCGATCCGACCGCGTCCCGCGATTCTATCGGCGACGTCTGGATCGAGGACGGCCGAGTCGTCGATCCGCCGGGCCGCGAGCCCGACGCGGTGATCGACGCGGCAGGCTGCGTGGTGATGGCCGGCGGCGTCGAGGTGCACTCGCACATCGCCGGCGGCAACGTGATCACCTCGCGGCTGCTCCTGCCGGACCTCTACGTGAGCGAGGCGGCGCCCGAGGGTCATCCCTTCGCCCATGCGGGCGGGGCCGCGGCCTGGATCGGCTCGACCTATGCGCGGATGGGCTACACCACGGCCGTCGAGCCGGCGATGCCGCCGACCCATGCGCTCGGGACGCAACTCGAACTCGCCGACATCCCGCTGCTCGACCGCGGTGCCCTGACCGTGATGGGCAACGACGATCAGCTTCTCCAATTGCTCCGCGAGCGCCAGGGCGGGAATGCCGTGCGCGATCTCGTGGCCCTCTCGGTCGCGCAGTCCCGCGGCCTCGGGGTCAAGTGCATCAATGCGGGCGGTGCGTCGGCCTTCAAGGACGGGGCGCTGCGCCTGTCGCTGGACGACGAGATCCCCTGCTACGGTCTCTCGACGCGGCAGATCATGGGCTCGCTCCTCGACGCCGTCGAGGAGATCGGTGTCCCGCACCCGCTCCACGTCCATTGCAACAACCTGGGCCTGCCCGGGGCGGACGACAGCTTCATGGCGACCCTCGATGCGGCGGAAGGCCGGCGCATCCACTTCGCCCACGCCCAGTTCTACGCCTACGGCGCCGTGGATCCGGCCAATCCCGGGACGGGCGGGTTCCGCTCGGCCGCCGAGCGGATCGCGCAGGCGATCGCCGACAATCCGAACGCCACCCTCGATATCGGGCAGGTGGTGTTCGGCCAGACCGTGACCGTATCCCTCGACATCCTGCGCCAATTCGCGGGGCGGAAGGGCGCGAAGCCGAAGAAATGGGTCCTGAACGCCGGCGATGCCGAGGGCGGCGGCGTGGTGCCGTTCCTCTACAGACCCCGCGGCCCGACCAGTTCGCTGCAATGGGCGATCGGGCTGGAGATCATGCTGCTCTCCACCGACCCTGAACGGACGATCCTGACCACGGATCACCCGAACGGTGGACCGTTCACCCAGTACCCGCGGATCATTCACCTGCTGATGGACAAGTCGGAGCGTGACCGTGAGATCGCGACCCTGCCCGGTGTCGTGGGCGAGCGCTCGAGCCTGCCCGGCCTCGAGCGCGAGTATACGCTCTCGGAGATCGCGCAGTTGACCCGGTCCGGACCGGCCAAGCTCCTGGGGCTCGCCGACCGCGGGCACCTCCGGGCCGGCGCACGGGCGGACGTCGCGGTCTACCGGGACGATACCGACCGCACCGCCATGTTCACCGCCGCGAAACTCGTCCTCAAGGACGGCGTGCCGATCGTCGTGGACGGCGAGGTGGTGGAGTGGCGCGCGGGCCGCACCCTGTCGTTGGCCGTCGAGTCGGACCGGGCCATGGCGAGGCGCGCCGATGCCTACCTGACGGAGCGGTTTGGCGCGGGTCTCGACAGCTTCGCGGTGCCGGACGCGGCCTTCGATGCGGGCCCGGAGATGTTCGAGGCGGTGCCATGCCGGGTCTGATCAGCGGGGCGAGCCGCGGGATGAACGATGTCTGACCTGTCCCTCAACGGCATTCCCGTCGTCGATACCTTCGCCGAGGCGTTCGACGTGGCCGGCACCGCCATCGTCGTCACCAACGACACCGCCAAGTGGGCGATGATCGCCGCGACCACGATGACCGGCTTCGCCAC
>CAXTCV010000182.1:0-7332 GCA_964242725.1 uncultured Methylobacterium sp. | reverse complement strand
CCGGCGTCTGGACCGGTCCCTGATCGGGCACTTGCGCGGGCACCTGCGCGGGCACTTGCGTGGACACCGGCCCCGGCACCGTTTCCTGGGCGCGGGATGGCCCCGTGGTCAGGATCGCCGCCTGAACGGCGAGCCATGCCGCGAGGGCGCCGTTCGCGATGCCGTTGCCGGCCATGCCGTCTCTCCCGGATGCACCCTGCTCCGCGCGGGGGCTTATTGCGGGAAACGCAACGCTCGGCCACCTCGGAAAGCTGCACGGTCCCGGGCTTCGCGCCGCCGCGGCACCAGCGCCGGAGGGGCGCAGGCCGTCCGGGACCCGGCGAGCCCGAACGTGGGCGCATGCCAGGCGCGACCATGCGGCGCTGGCGGCGCGGGGCCGGCACGCCCACCTTGGCCTGGTGCCGACGCCGTGATCGTCGGCGCCTCGCCCGGACCGTCCGCGGCGCGACGCAGCAAGGACTCCCAGCCGTGGACCCCGCAACCGCCAAGATCCTGGTCTCCGCCGCCCTGGTCGCCTCGATCGCCCTGTTCAGCCTGGTGTCGTTCCAGGCGTTCTTCGCCCAGGTCCTGGCCGACCTGCGCAACGCCAGGGCCGTGCGCGTCCCGGTGCGGGTCGAGCGTCGGGATCCCCCGCGGACCTGACCCGGCCGGGCGGTCCCGTCCGCGGATCCGGGCTCATACCGGACCTTGCCGAGCCCGCCTCCTCGAGGTGCCCCCGCGCGGCGGCAATGGTCCGCCGGACTTTTCCAATCCCGGCCCTGGGTCGGGATCGGCGAGACCCAAACTCAGGCCCCGTCCTCCCGGGCCCGCGCGCGCAGGATGAACTTCTGCACCTTGCCGGTGGAGGTCTTGGGCAGCTCGCCGAACACCACGTGGCGGGGGAGCTTGTAGGACGCGAGCCGGCCCCGGCACCATTGGATCAGCTCGTCGGCGGTGGGCGTCGCCCCGGGCTTCAGCTCCACGAAGGCGCAGGGCGTCTCGCCCCATTTCGCGTCGGGCTTGGCCACCACGGCGGCACCCGCCACCGCCGGGTGCTTGAACAGGGCGTCCTCGACCTCGATCGACGAGATGTTCTCGCCGCCCGAGATGATGATGTCCTTCGAGCGGTCCTTGAGCTGGACGTAGCCGTCCGGGTGCTTCACCCCGAGATCGCCGGTGCGGAACCAGCCGCCCTTGAAGGCGGCCTGCGTGGCCGCCGGGTTCTTGAGGTAGCCGCGCATCACCACGTTGCCGCGCATCATCACCTCGCCGATCGTCGTGCCGTCGGCCGGCACCGGCGCCAGGGTGTCCGGGTCGCGCACGTCGAGGGCCTCCAGGACCGGGTAGCGCACCCCCTGGCGCGCCTTCCGGGCCGCCCTCTGGTCGGCCGCCAGGGCGTCCCAATCGGCGTGCCAGGCGTTGACCACCGCCGGCCCGTAGCTCTCGGTCAGCCCGTAGAGGTGGGTGACGTCGAACCCGGCCTCCGCCATGCCGGCCAGCACCGCCTCGGGGGGCGGCGCCGCCGCCGTGAAGAAGGCCACCCGCCGGGGCAGGTCCCGGCGCTCGGCATCGGAGGCGTTGATCAGCATCTGCATGACGATCGGCGCGCCGCAGAGATGCGTGACCCCGTGCTCGGCCATCAGCCGGTACATCGCGTCCGCCCGCACCTGGCGCAGGCAGACATGGGTGCCGGCCACGACCGACAGGGTCCAGGGGAAGCACCAGCCGTTGCAGTGGAACATCGGCAGGGTCCAGAGATAGACCGGGTGCTGCCCGAGCCCGCCTGTGACGACGTTGCCGAGCGCCAGCAGCGCCGCCCCCCGGTGATGGTAGACCACGCCCTTCGGGTCGCCGGTGGTGCCCGACGTGTAGTTCAGCGTGATCGCGTCCCACTCGTCGTCCGGGAGCTGCCAGTCGTGGTCCGGATCGCCGGCCGCGAGGAACGATTCGTAGTCGGTCTCGCCGAGGCGTTCGCCCGGGCCGTCATAGACAGGATCGTCGACGTCGATGACGAGGGGCTTGGTCTCCAGGCCCTCCAGGGCCGCGGCGGCGGTGCGGAAGAATTCGCGGTCGGTGATCAGCACCCTGGCCTCGCCGTGCCCCAGGCAGAAGCGGATCGCGGCGGCGTCGAGCCGGGTGTTGAGGGTGTTGAGCACGGCCCCGGTCATCGGCACGCCGTAGTGGCACTCGATCATCTCGGGGGTGTTGGCCAGCAGCGCCGCCACCGTGTCGCCGCGGCCGATCCCGCGCCGGGCCAGGGCCGAGGCGAGCCGGCGGGCCCGGGCGTAGAGGTCCCGATAGGGCCGCCGCAGGCCGCCGTGGATCACCGCGATCTGATCGGGGAACACCCGGGCCGCCCGGTCCAGGTAGAGCAGGGGGGTCAGCGGCTGGTGGTTGGCCGGCACGCGGTCGAGGTCGCGGTCGTAGATCGTGTCGCGGGCCATCCCCGTCCTCCCGGCAAAGTGTTGCCGGGACAGTAGCTTGTCGGCCCGGGCGCGATCAATCGCGTGCCGGGCCCGGCTTGATGCCGGCCTCAGTGGCGCGGCTCGTCCTCGGGCTCGGGCAGGAAGCGGGCGAGCTCGAAGCCGATCTCGATCATCAGGTGCTCGATGCGGTCGGTGAGCGCCGGCCGATGCAGGGCGCGGGCGAGGTCGCGCAGGGCGATGATGTGCTCGGCCATCCGGTTCACCACGCGCTCGCTCTGCACGAGGTTGACCGCCTGCTCCTCCGTCCGGTCGATGGCGATGCCGCGCGCGCGCGTCGCCCGGCCGGCGGGATCGTGCTCGATCCGGCCGCGCATCAGCAGCGTGCGGATGCCGGCCCGGGTGTCCCGCGTGCGGAACTCCGCCTCCATGGAGCCGCCCATCACCGCGGCCGCGTGCAGGTAGCTCTCGATCCGGACGCGATCCTCGGGATGGGTGCGGTCCAGGAAGGTTTCGAGGGACACGCCGCTCGCCGCGACCGCCGGGTCGAGGCCGAGCAGGCCCGCGAAGGAGGCCGAGAGCTCCAGCTGCCCGGCCCAGTAGTCGTGGACCCACGTGCCGACCACGCCGGAGGCGTCGAGGACGGATTGCGGGATCGGGGCTTCGGCCATGCCATTCCTCGCGGGGATGTCCGACGTATTTAAACTTGAGGTTATCAAGCTCGACAAACTCCCCAGGTCGGTCGTGCTCAAGCTAAGGTATCGAGGCGATCGTGGGAAGTCTGGCAACCCATTTCAGGGCAAAAATCTTAACCTGAAGTTTAGGATATTCGCGGTGTGCCGGAGCGATCTGCATGGGCCGGGCCATACGCGCTCTTAACGCTCCGTTAACCATGTCGGCGCCACCGTTCGCCAGGGCCGCCTCGGGCTCCGGGATCGCGGCATCGGGCGATCCAACCACCTGAGGTTGGCCCACTCGGCGCCGTGACCGCGAGTCGCAGGCGCCCGGACGGACGCGCGGGGCCTTCTGGAGGACGCCCAGGATGAAAGCGATCACCTTCGTCACGCAGAAGGGCGGCAGCGGCAAGAGCACGCTGTGCATCTCCCTGGCGGTGGCCGCCCGGGAGGCGGGCCACACGGTCTGCATCCTGGAGATGGACCGCCAGGCCACGATCTCGGACTGGGTCGACCACCGGACCGTCGACGGCCCGGAGGTCGCGCAGATCGACGCCACCCAGATCGACGCCGTGATGGAGCGCCTGCGCGACTCGGCCTACGACTACGTGTTCATCGATACGCCCGGCGTCGATTCCACCGGCACGCTGTCGGCGATCCGCGCGGCGGATCTCTGCATCATCCCGTGCCGGCCGACGCCGGCCGACCTGCGCGCGTTCAAGCCGACCCTGGCGGCCGTCTACCGGCTCGAGAAGAAATTCGCCTTCGTGCTCAACCAGACCCCGCCGCGCTCCTACCGGGTCCGCGACGCCGCGGACGGGCTCGCCGTGCTCGGCATCCTGCCCGACGTGAACATCGTCGCCCGCACCGACCACCAGGACGCGATCGGCCTCGGCCAGGGCGTCACCGAGTTCAACCCCAAGGGCCAGGCCGCCGGGGAGGTCCGCCGCCTCTGGTCCTGGATCGAGCGCCGCACGCAGTCCCTGAGGACGGGCCAGCATGTCCAAGCCGCCTAAGCTCAGCCTCGCGGCGATCGTCGCCTCGGCGAGCCCGCCGGCCAGGTCCTCCGCGGGGCCGCGGCCGCAGGGCGCCGAGATCGTCGCCCTGACCCTGGCGCCCCCGGCGCCGAAACAGGCGGCCACGCTGAAGCAGCGCGCCCGCCAGATGTCGGTCTACCTGGAGCCGCCGGTCTACGATCAGGTCCGGGACCTCGCCTTCGCCGAGCGGACCAAGATGCACGCCCTGATCCTGGAGGGCCTCGACCTCCTGTTCAAGCAGCGCGGCGCCCGGTCGATCGCGCAGCTGACCGAGACCCGCTCCCGCTGAGGCCGCGCCGCGCCATCGGAGACGCGCGGCGCCCCTGAACCCCCGCCGCCGCCGTCGTTCAGGCTTCCTTTACGCGATCGATACAATTCTGGGTGGACCCGGTGGCGTCCCTCTTGGCGCGGCCGGGTCCGGTCCGATCGGGACCCCGGTCACGCGTAGAGTTTGGTGAAGTCCACGATGGTGCGCAGGACGCTTCCCCGGCCGGTGCGCCTCGCCCTGCGGCTCATGGCGGTCTCGGGCGTGGCCCTGGCCACGGCCAATTGCGCCACCGCGCCCCAGCCGAAGCTCGCAGCCGGCAACGGCGTCGACCCGAAATACGGGGTCAAGGCGAGCCCGCGCCTCTACAACGAGGGCGACGTCATCCCGAAGGGCGGCGGGCGCCGCTACACCGGCAAGCCCTACGTGGTCGCCGGCCAGACCTACGTGCCCAAGGAGAACCCGCAGGGCTACGTGCGCGAGGGCCTCGCCTCCTGGTACGGCTCCGCCTTCCACGGGCGCATGACCGCCAACGGCGAGGTGTTCGACCGCCACTCGATCGCGGCCGCCCACCCGACCCTGCCGCTGCCCAGCTATGCCCGGGTGACCAACCTCGACAACGGCTCCTCGATGGTGGTGCGCGTCAACGACCGCGGCCCCTACCATGCGGGCCGGGTCATGGACGTGTCGGAGGAGGCCGCCGACGCGCTGGGCTTCCACCGCCAGGGCACCGCGCATGTCCGCGTCGAGTATGTCGGCAAGGCCTCGGTCGCCGGCAGCGACGACCGCAAGCTGCTGGCCAGCCTGCGCACCGACGGGCGCCCGGCCGGCCGCTCGGCCGTGATGATGGCCGATCTCGGCCCCACCGAGGAGACGGAGCGCTACGAGCGCTCCGCCCCCGCGCCGCTCGCCTTCAGGCCCGCCCCCGAGCCCGAGGAGCCCGCCGCGTCTCCGGCGCCGCGGCCCGCGCCGGTGCGGGCCCCGATCGTGCTGGCCGCGGCCGCCGTGACGGTCCCGGCGGCGGTGCAGCCCACGGCCCCGCGGGTGCGGGAGTTCCGCCCGGCCCCGATCGCCGCCAGAGGCGCGAACCTGACGGTCGCGGGGCTCAACCCGGCCGCCATCGAGGCCGCCCCGCACGCGGCCGGGCATGGGGGCCTCCCGAAGGCCGCCGCACCGGGCCGCCTCGCCCTGGCCGAGGCCGGCCGGCGGCCGTCCCCGGTCTCCGGCCCGGCCCGGGCCCCGGTTCCGACGCGGCTCGCCCAGGGGGCACCGGCGGCGATGCCGGGTCCGGCCAAGCTGGCCATGGCACGCCTCACCTCCGCGCCGGCGCCGGGCAAGGGGACGACCGTCAAGATCGCGATGGTGAAGGATGCGACGGTCAAGGCCGGCGCGGCGCCGCGCGGGGCGGCGGCGCATGCGGCCGCGCCGCAGGCCGGCCCGGCCGTCAAGGCGGCGGCGACCAAGGTGGCTTCGAGCAAGGCGGCTTCGACCAAGGTGGCTTCGACCAAGGCCACGCCGACCAACGCGGCGCCGACCCGGACGGCGGCCGCCGGAACGCGGCCGTCCCGCATGGCCGGGATCTACTGACGCCCCGGCGGCGTCCGACCGCCCGGGTGCGGAGCCCGGGGGGCGGATCCGGCCGCCGATGAGGCATGTCGCATTCGGTCCGGCGCCGAAACCGTAATATGGTTACGCTTGTTATTGGGATAGGGTCGGGATCCAACCGGCCGGACGACAGGCGCGGGACGGAGCGGCGATGCGCAGGACCCTTCTCACCCTTCTCGCGGCCGCCTGCGCG
Organism: uncultured Methylobacterium sp.; assembly: GCA_964242725.1. Taxonomy (GTDB): domain Bacteria; phylum Pseudomonadota; class Alphaproteobacteria; order Rhizobiales; family Beijerinckiaceae; genus Methylobacterium. The sequence goes on along the minus strand of CAXTCV010000182.1, from coordinate 1,156 downwards.
CTCGGCGCGGGCCTGGCCGGCGCCGCCGCGCAGGGCTTCCAGACCGCGGCCCCGCACGCGATCCTGATCGACGCGGATTCCGGCTCGGTCCTGTTCGAGAAGGCCGCCGACGAGCGGTTCTCCCCGGCCAGCATGGCCAAGCTGATGACCACCGACATCGTGTTCGAGGCGCTGAAATCCGGCCGCCTGTCGATGGACACGGAGTTCACCGTCACCGAGGACGCCTGGAAGCGCGGCGGGGCCGGGGGCGGCGGCTCGTCGATGTTCGCGCAGGTCAACAGCCGCATCAGGATGTCGGACCTGCTGCGCGGCCTGATCGTGCAGTCGGGCAACGACGCGGCGATCACCATCGCCGAGAACATGGCCGGCTCCGAGGAGGCGTTCTCCGGGCTGATGAACCAGCGCGCCAAGGAGATCGGGCTGACCAACTCGACCTTCCGCAACGCCACCGGCTACGCGGCGCCCGACCAGAAGGTCACCGCCCGGGACATGGCCAAGCTCGCGCTGCACATCATCGACACCTACCCGGACTACTACAGGATCTTCTCCGAGAAGGAGTTCACCTGGAACAAGATCCGCCAGCAGAACCGCAACCCGCTGCTCACCCTCGACATCGGCGCGGACGGGCTCAAGACCGGCTATCTGGAGGAATCCGGCTACGCGCTCACGGGCTCGGCGGTGCAGAACGGCCAGCGCCTGATCCTGGTGGTGTCGGGGCTCAAGACCGCCCGGGACCGTGCCTCCGAGGCGCGCAAGCTGATGGAATGGGGTTTCCGCGCGTTCGAGACGCGGCAGATCTTCGGGGCCGGCGAGACCGTGGCCGAGGCCTCGGTGTATGGCGGCCAGGCGGGCTCCGTGCCGCTGGTGGCGAAGAAGCCGGTGCGGGTGCTGCTGCCGCGCGGCTCCAGCGACCGGGTCGGCGCCAAGGTGGTCTATACGGGGCCGCTCGTCGCCCCCGTGGCGGAGGGGCAGCCGGTCGGCGCCCTGCGCATCCAGCGCGGGGACACGGTCGCCCTCGACCAGCCGCTCTACGCCGGGGCGGCGGTGGAGCCCGGCACGCTGCCGCAGCGCGCCATGGACGCCGCGCTGGAATTCGGCACCGGCCTCGTGCGCAAGGCCCTCGACCGGGCCGGCAAGGGCGGCGACAAGGGCGGCG
>CAXTCV010000181.1:0-7348 GCA_964242725.1 uncultured Methylobacterium sp. | reverse complement strand
GTGGCGATCCGCCCCTCGGCCTCGGCGATCGGCACGTAATCGACCTTGTTGCGGGTGAGCATCTGGGCGGCGCGCTTGGGCGCCATCACCATCGCGGGCAGGTGCTCGGGGGCGAATTGCCGCCGCTGGAGCGCCGAGGTGCCGGCCTCCCGGTGGAAGGCGTGGAGCTCGCCGCAGAGTTCGCGCAGGCGCACCCCGCGGTAGCGGTTGGGCCGGCGCGCTACGAATTCGGGCATGGCCTCCTCCAGCGGGACGTTGTCGTCGTGGAGCCGCTTGAAGGCGACGAGGCCCGAGATCAGCGTGCCGGCCTTGGAGGATTCGACCCCCGGGGTCAGCAGGAAGAGCAGCGAGTTCAGGTCGTTCTTCTCGGCGACGATCCGGTTCTCACGCAGGTACTGGGCCACGATCGGCGCCGGCACGCCGTGATCCGCGTAGGCGCCGGTCTTCCGGTCGAAGCCCGGGGTCAGCACGGTGAGCTTGTTCGGGTCGGTGATGGCGTAGCCCGGCGCCACGTGGGTGAAGCCGTGCCAGCGCGCGCCCGGCTTCAGCTCCCAGTGGCGGGGGGTGGCGGCGAGCTCGTCGGTCGGCACGCTCTCCCAGGGCACCTCGGCCCCGTCGGCGTTCACGGTCACGTCCGGCACGAACGGGTCGAAGAACCAGCGCCGGGCCGGGTCGCGCTCGTGCTCCCCGAATTCCCGCCGGATCGCCCGGACCTTCTTGCGCCACTCGATCCCCAGCCGGATCGTGTCGTCCCACAGGATCATGCCCGAGCGCCCCTTCATCATCTGGGCGCCGACATCGAGGGAGGCGAAGAGCGGGTAGAACGGCGAGGTCGAGGCGTGGACCAGGAAGCTCTCGTTGAGGCGCTTGTGCTCGACCCGCCGTGTCTGGCCGCGGATATGCCCGTCCCTCGTGTGGATCTGCGAGGCCTGGGAGAAGCTCGCGAGCTGCTTGTGGGTCGATTGCGTGGCGACGATGCCCGGCGAGGTCTCGTCGAGGCCGGTCAGCCCCATGGCGAAGCGCCTTGCGTAGAGCGGGTGGAACTTCATGAAGCCCGCCCAGGCCTCGTCGAACAGGATGTAGTCGCAGAGGTGGCCGATCTTCTCCAGGATCATCTGCGCGTCGTAGATCGTGCCGTCGTAGGTGCATTGCTCGATCACCGCGACCCGGAACGGCCGCTCCCGGCGCCAGGCCTCGGGATCGGTGACCAGGGGGTTCGCGCGGATCTTTTCCCGGATCCGGGTCTCGTTCAGGGCCTCGTGGTAGATCGGACCGATCAGCCCGTAGGCATTGCGGTCGGTCTCCAGAAAGATCGGGATGCCGCCGCCGAGGAACAGGGCGCCGTGATGGGCCGCCTTGTGGTTGTTGCGGTCGAACAGGACGAGGTCGTCCTCGGCCACCAGGGAGGACAGGACGATCTTGTTGGAGGCCGAGGTGCCGTTGAGGACGAAGTAGGTCTTCTCCGCACCGAAGATCTTGGCGGCCTCCTTCTGGGCCTTGAGCGCCGGACCCTCGTGGGTCAGCAGGTCGCCGAGATCCAGCACCGAATTGTCGAGGTCGTCCCGGAAGATCGCCTCGCCGAGGTGCTCCACGAAGATCCGGCCGATGGGGGATCGGTTGTAGAAAATGCCGCCGTTGTGGCCCGGGCAGGTCCAGAGCTGGTTGCCCTTCTCGGCGTAGTCGACCAGCGCGCCGAAGAACGGCGTCTTGAGGGTCTGGGCATATTGCGTCACCCGGCTGACCAGGCCGCGGGCGATGAATTCGGGGGTCTCTTCCGCCAGGAAGATGTAGCCGTCGATGAAGTCGAGCAATTCGACCGGGATGTCCTCCAGCCGCTTGCGGCGGACCATGATGACGATCGGCATCTCCAGGCCGCGCTTGCGCATCATGTCGATGAGGGCGGCGGCCTTGCCGTCGAGGCCGCGCTTGCCCCAGTCGACCACGAGGCAGCCCACGGCCGCGTCGGTCTGCACGGCGATCGCCGCGTCCTCGACCCGCCGGGCGCGCACCACCTCGAAGCCCCGATGCTCGACCGCCGCGACGATCTGGGCGACGCGCGCGCCCTCGAGGTCGTCCGGATCGAAGGCCGGGGCGCACATCAGGACCGTGAAGCGACGGTGGAAGTCCATGGAGCTCTCTGCCTCGGCTGCAGCGCGTGCCTTTCTGGCCCGTCTGCGACGATTGGATGACAGCGCCCGGGCCGGCGCGCGCGCGGCGGTGTCAGGCGCTTCCCGACCGCCCGTCCTGTCCGATCAGCCGTTCGACTTCGGCCAGGGCGACGGCGCGGGCGGCGTGCTCGGAGGCGTGCGGGCGGTACGACCCCCGGACCAGCTTGCCGCGGTCGCGGATCGCCCAGGTGAAGCGACCCGGATCGTGCCGGCTCGGCCTGACCTCGACCGTGTAGAGAGGCCCGTCATTCGCACCCATGGGGAGAATGTGCGGGAGCTCGCGGTGCCGGGATAGGGGGTGCGACCGTGAGCGGCAGCGCGCCGAATCAGCGGGTTTTCTCCGGCCGCCCGGGGACCGCCACCGCCCCCGGTGCCGCGCCCCGCGTCCCGAGCCAGACCACGTGCTTGGGACCGCTGCCGCGGCCGCTGGCATGGACGCGCCGCTCGTCCACGTCGAAGCCGGAGCGCTGCATCCGACTCTTGAACTTCCGGTCCGGGGCCCCCGACCAGACGCCCAGGATGCCCCCCGGCCGCAGCGCCCAATGGGCCCGCTTGAGGCCCCAGCTGTCGTAGAGCCGGTCGTTGGAGCGGCGCATCAGGCCCTCCGGGCCGTTGTCGACGTCGAGCAGGATCGCGTCGTAGCGCGCCGGCGCCGCCTGGATCAGGCGGTTCACGTCGGATTCCTGCAGGTCGACCCGGGGATCGTCCAGGCAGCCGGCGAAGACGTGGGCCAGCGGGCCGCGGGCCCAGGCGATCACCGACGGCACCAGCTCGGCCACCACCACCCGCGCCTCGGGGCCGAGATGCTCCAGGGCCGCCCGCAGGGTGAAGCCCATGCCCAGGCCGCCGATCAGGATCCGGGCCCGGGGCCGGTCCGCCAGCCGCGCGCAGGTCAGCGCCGCGAGCGCCACCTCGGAGCCGCTGCGGCGGTTGTTCATCAGCTCGATCGTGTCGGCCAGGATCGCGAATTCCTCGCCGCGCCGCATCAGGCGCAGGTCGGTGCCGCCGCCGGGCACGGATCCGGTATCGAGATGAACCCAGGGTATCACGGACGGCGTCCTCGGTTGGCTTGGGGCCCGGCCCGGATCCGAGATCCGGCCCGGGCGTCCGGGTTTCTGGGCCGCCCCGTCCCGAACCGAAGGCCGGCGGCCTTCGTTTCCGGACGGGGCGGGGGATCACGGCGTTTCGGCCCGGGCGCACCGGGCGCGGCATGTGCGCACCGCGCAACCCCCGCCCGCCGCCGCGGCTTGCCGCGACCGATTCCGGCGGCGTATCAGCACCTATGGCCAAGCGCATCAAGTCGAGACCGCAGGAGCGGGGCTTTGTTCTGTTCGATATCGTCTATACCGACGGCTCCCGGGCCTCGAATCGGCGGGTGCCGGTCGAGATCCTCGGCGGCCTGGACGGCGACGAGCCGGCCCGCCAGCTCATCGCCGAGCAGGAGGAGGAGATCGCCCGCAAGTCCGGGCGGCCGGGCCGCGAGATCCAGAGCCTGACCCGCTCGCCCGTGATCAAGCCCAAGCCGATCGAGTGACCCGTCCGCGCCCCGTCCGCGGCGGACGGGGCGCGGTCAGGCGGTCTCGGCCAGCCGGCGGGCGACCTCGTCCCGCAGGGCGGCGTTCATCTCGGCGAACCGGGCCTGCGTGCGGGCCCGCAGCCAGGGGAACAGGACGGGGGCGAGCCAGCCCGCGAAGGTCTCCGCCTGGACGAGGCCGACGCCCTGCCGGGTCTCGGTGATCCGGAACTCGTGCGTGCCGGTGATCAGCGGCGGCATCGGGATGCCGCCGCGCCAGGCCAGCCGCCGGCCGGGCTCCCAAGCGGTCACCTGCACCCGCACCGTCCGGTAGGTGCGGCCGTTCAGGGTCAGCTCCAGGCGCCAGCGCGCGCCCGCACGCAGCGGGCCCTCCGCCCGGCGGATGAACGGGTTCCAGGCCGGGTAGGCGTCCAGGTCGGTCAGCACCGACCAGACCATCCCGGCCCGGGCCGGGATCGCGATCTCCGTGCTGCTGACCCTGCCGACCCGCATGCGTCCCTCCCGGCGCGCCGGTGCCCGTCCGGGCCCGGGCCGCGTCCCGTCCTGGCCCCCGCGGAGATCCCCGCCGCGGCTCAGGGCGCGCCCTCGACCACCTCCAGGGTCCGGAGGATCGCGAAGCCGATCCGCTCGGCCTCGGCCTCCGCCTCGGCGGTGGCCGGCAGCAGCGCCACGGTCTCGACGAACGGCGCGTCCTCCGGCCCGACCACGATCCGGAACACGTCGCCCTCCGCGGCCGCCCGGTCCCGGATCAGGCCGACCCGGTGGCCGGCCCCCGTGCCGAAGATGCGCAGGGGCGGCGGGTCGGCCTCGGCTTGGCCGGCCGGCGCCGCGGGCCGGCGCACGGCCCCGAAGGCCGGGCGGATGACGTTGTCGTCGGGCATGGCGGAACCGTTCCCTCAGCTGCGCACGATCCGGGCGGTGGCCAGAACCGCGTCGGCCAGGACCTCCAGGCCGGCGCCGGCCCAGGCCGGCGTGATGCTCTCGGCCTCGTTGTGGCTGATGCCGCCGTGGCAGGGGCAGAACACCAGGGCCGCGGGGACCGCGCGGGCGCAATAGACGGCGTCGTGGTAGATCGCCGTCGGCATGCGCGTCCAGGCATGGCCCCGCGCCTCGGCGGCGGCCTGGACCCGGTCGACCAGCACCGGATCGAAGGCGGTCGGCGGCGCGCGCCAGAACTCCGCGACGCGGATCGTCACGCCGCGCTCCGCCGCCAGCGCGTCGGCCCGGGCCAGGATCCGCGCCCGCATCGCCTCGAGCTGCGCCGTGTCGCCGTGGCGCGTGTCGAGGCTGAACCAGACCCGGCCCGGGGTGATGTTGCGGCTCGCAGGCTCCGCGGTCAGGACCCCCACGGTGGCCCGGCCGCGCTCGCCGCCAGCGCCGACCGCGTCGTGGGCGATCGCTTCGAGCGACGCGACCAGCGCCGCCGCGGCCATCAGGGCGTCGCGCCGCCCGGCCATGGGGCTGCCGGCATGGGCCTCCTCGCCCAGCACGGTGATCTCGTACCAGATCTGGGCGAGCGCCCGGTCGACCACCCCGATGGTCAGGCCCGCATCCTCCAGGCGCTTGCCCTGCTCGATATGCAGCTCGAAATAGGCGCCGAGCCCGCGCAGGGCCGCCGGATCCGCCGCGCCCTGCCAGCCGATGCGCCGCAGCTCGTCGCCGAAGACGGCGCCGGCGAGGTCCCGGGTCGCCATCACGTCGGCCTCCGGGACGATGCCCATGGCGACGCCGCTGCCGCTCATGGGCGGCGCGAAGCGCGCGCCCTCCTCGTTGCACCAGTTGATCAGCAGGAGCGGCGCCTCGGTCTCGATCCCGGCCTCGTGCAGGGCGCGCATGATCTCCAGGCCGGCGAGCACGCCGAGCGGCCCGTCGAACTTGCCCCCGGTGGGCTGCGTGTCGAGGTGGCTGCCGATGGCCACGGGGGCCGCGTCCGGATCCCGCCCGGGCCGGCGGAAGATCATGTTGCCGATCCGGTCCACGGTGAGCGTCAGCCCCACCGCCTCGCCCCAGCGCCGGAACAGGGCGCGCCCCTCGGCGTCGCGGTCGGTCAGGGTCTGGCGATCGTTGCCGCCGTTGGGCAGCGCCCCGATCCGGGCGAGCTCCATGAGACTGTCCCAGAGCCGATCCTGCGCGAGCGGGAGGTTGGTGCGATCCACGATGCGATGCCCCTGTGCGGAAGGCGTGCCGGAGGCATGAGGTTAGGCCGCGATCGGGATCCGCACCAGGGAGGCGGCGGCACCGGGATCCGGCACCGCCCTTCGCCGCCGGGATGCCCAGCCCGGCCGCGCGCGTCGACCCGCCGCACGCCCCCGGCGTCTCGCCGGGCCAGCCGACCGCCGCCGCCAGAGTGCGTTTCGCCGCAGGCGATGCCAATTCGGCGCACGAGCGCACATCGCAACAAGGGTCTGGAGCCGCTCCCGAGGGCAGCGCGATCCGCAGCGGCGCCCGGGCGGATCTGTCGACGTCCCGATATGTCCCGGGATCTGCGAAATCCCATCTCAAGTTGATTCATGTAGTATTCCGTGACACCGTGTTCGGCCCCCCGAACGTTCTGCTGCGCCTGCCGTGTTCGGATATTGACGGCGTAGACCGCCGGCCGGATGGTTGCTCGAACCGCGGAGCGATCGTCGGCCGGATGCGGGTTTGAGGAGTTCCGATGCTTCTGGCTTCCACGACAGCCTCGGCCCTGCAGGCCGCGGGGTTCGTCGGCACTTGGGATACGGATGTCGCCGCCGGCCGATCCGTGCTCGACCGGGGCGCCGCGTCCCTGCTCGCGGGCGATTCCGAGCTGGCGGGCAAGCCCGTGCCCCTCGCCGTGGCCCTCGGGCGGATCCATCCGGAGGATCGCGCCTGGGTCTTCGACACGATCCGGAGCCTCCGGCGGACGGGCGGACCGGTCTCCCTCGAGTTCCGCATCCTGACTGGGGCGGGCGAGACCCGCTGGATCCTCAACCGGGGCCTGCTGGCGCCCGACGGGACCGGCATCCTGCACGGGCGCGGCGCCTATATCGACATCACCGACCTGCACGGCGCGGCGGCGCCGCGGGGGGCGGGCAGCCCGGTGCCGGTGGAGCATCTGGACGCGGCGGCCGATCATTGCATGGAGGTCCATACCGCCCTGGGGCACCACGGCGACGCCGCCCTGCACCTGCTCTCGGAGATGCTGCTGCTCGGCATCGGCCGCGCCCTGGCGCAGCGCGCCTCCTGAGCGCGCGCCCGCCGGCGCCGGCCGCGTCGGCAGCCGGGCCTCACGGATCCGGACCCTGGGTCGGGATCCGTGAGGCTTGGTATCAGGTCCGCCAGGGATGGGCCGGCAATTCGGTGCGGCCGATGGCCTTGGCGCCGGCCTCCGCGACCGTATGGTCGTTCTCCACCGTGGAGCCGCTGACGCCGATCGCCCCCGACATCACCCCCTCGGCATCGACGATCGGGATCCCGCCCGGGAAGGTGATCAGCCCGTCGTTCGAGTGCTCGATCCCGTAGAGCGGGCCGCCGGGCTGCGACAGCTGGCCGATCTGGCCGGTCATCATGCCGAAGAACACCGCCGTCTTGGCCTTCTTCTGGGCGATGTCGATGGAGCCGACCCAGGCATCGTCCATGCGGTGGAACGCCTTCAGGTTGCCGCCGGAATCGACCACCGCGATGC
>CAXTCV010000180.1:0-7417 GCA_964242725.1 uncultured Methylobacterium sp. | reverse complement strand
CCTCCGCCTTGTCCTCGGTCAGGCCGGCCGAGACGATCGGCACGCCGGCGGCCAGCGCCTGCGAGACGCTGCCGTAGCCGCCATTGGTCACGAGCACGCTCACCCGCGGCAGCAGATCGCGGAACGGCAGGAAGCGCGCGACCCGCGTGTTGGCCGGGATCGGCCCGCGCAGGGTTTCGACGGGTCGTCCGCCGGTGGTGGCCAGGACGAGGAGATCGTCCCGGTCGGCCAAGCCCGCGAGGGTCGGCTCCAGGAGTTCACCGAAATCCGCGTTGGCCAGCGTCCCCTGGGTCACCAGCACGACGGGTTTGGCCGCGGCGTTCGCCGCCTCCAGCTCCGGCCACCACTCCGGCAGCGGCGCGGGCGGGGCGGGCGGCTGCAGCAGCCCGACGAAGCGCAGACCGGGCGGCAGGGTGCCGTAATCGTACTCGAAGCCCGGCACGGTGGGCTGGAGGAACAGGTCCGGCAGCACGACGATGGAATGGGGCAGCGCGGCGGGCAGCGGCGGCAGGCCGAGCCGCGCGAGCTGGCCGTCCGTGTAGGCGCGCACCGGGTTGGCGAAGGCCGCATCCATGCCGGCCTTCAGGGCGGCGTAGCGGACCTGCTCGGCCTGGTCCCGGGCGGGGGGCAGGCCGAGGCCGACCGGGGCGTGGTCGGGCCGCTCCAGGAACAGGAAGCTGATATTGACGGTCACGATCGGCGGCCGGGGCGCCGTATCGAGGAGCAGCGGCAAGACGCCGAGGAACATGCTGCCGGCCACGATCACGTCCGGCGCCTCGTCGACGATCAGGCGGCGCAGCACCGCCGCCTGCCCGGGCATCGGATCGATGAAGCGCCGCTGGAACTCGCGCCGGTAACGCTCCGGACCGGCCGGCAGCGCGGTCTCCCGGAACGTGGCCGCGCCGTCATCCGCGTAGGCCGTGAAGCGCAGGCCCGCCGCCTCGACCTTCCCGCGGAAAGCGTCGTCGGTCAGCACCAGGACATCGTCGCCGCGCGCCGCGACGGCCCGGCCGATGGCGAGCAGGGGATTGAGGTGGCCGGTGAGCGGCGTTGCGGCGATCAAGATCTTCATCGGTCTCTCCTCGCGCGGCCAGCTCTGCCGGCAGCGCGCCCTGTCGGGTCTCGGCGCCCCGGCACGCGGGCGCCCCGGGGCACAAGGCCTCGCGAGGGAAATCGCCCGCGGTCCCACGCGGTTACGGCGCCGGAAACACTGTGTGCGGCGGCGCACAATAGCGCGGCCGTCCCCCGGTGTCGCCGTGTCCCGCAGACGGGCGCCACCGACCGTCAAGGTCGGGAGCGCCGGCCACGGCGCTTCAGGCGACCACGATCACCCGGTTCGGCATCTCGTCCGGATCGTCGGGACCGGCCGGCAGATGCTCCGCCAGGCAGGTCCCGATGGCCGCGATCGCGGCGGTCAGGGCGGCCTCGGTCACGCCCTGGCCGAGGGCACGGGTGAGGTCGGCGAGAATACGGTCCCAGGTGGCGGGCGGGACGTGCCGCAGGACGCCCAGATCGGTGACGATCTCCGCGTGCCGCTCGGCCACCGACAGGTAGAGCAGCACGCCGGTGCGGGACCGGGTGCGGTTCAGGCCCCGGGACCGGAAGGCCCGGCGCGCCGCCTCCCGGGCGCGGTCGCCGCGCAGGCGGCGCGGCACCAGGGCGAGCCGCAGCCGCGCGTTCTGGCTCGCCAGGAGAACCGCGGCCACGAGGGCCGCCTGCGCCAGGCAGATGGAGACCGCGCTCCAGGCCGTGAGCGCGATCAGCGGCCAGGGCAGGACCAGGGCCGCCACCAGGGTCGCCAGCAGGACGAGCGCGCGATAGGCGCCCGCCCGGGCGACCACCATCACGACGATCTCGCCGGACGTACCGGCCTCGGCCCGCGCCACCGCGCGCGCGAGGCGGGCCTGCACCTCCGGGGTCAGCGCATCCGCGGGGCTACCAGTCACCGGAGGCTCCCCCGCCGCCCGACGAGCCGCCCCCGCCGGAGAAGCCGCCGTCGAAACCGCCCGACCCGCCGCCATCCGAGAAGCCGCCGCCCCACCCGCCCGAGCCGGAACCGGTCGGGATCACCACCACGCCGCCGCGCCCGGCCCGTCCGGAGATCCGGCTCATGCGCCAGGCGGCCACCACCACGATCAGGAGCAGCAGGATGAAGATCCCGACCTGCACGGGATCGACGTCGTCGGCGCGCACCGCCGGCTTGCGCTGCCACTCCTCGGCGTCCCCCGCCAGGATCGACAGGATCCCGTCGACGCCCGCGTCGAGGCCGCCGAAGTAATCGCCGGTTTTGAAGCGCGGCGTGATCGCGCCGGCGATGATCGTCCGGGACAGGGCGTCGGTGAGCGCGCCTTCGAGGCCGTAGCCGACCTCGATGCGCACCTTGCGCTCCGTCGGCGCCACCAGGAGCAGGACGCCGTTGTTGGTCTTGGCCTGCCCGAGCGTCCAGTCCCGGAACAGGCGGTTGGCGAAATCCTCGACCGTCGTGCCCTGGAGGCTCGGCACGGTCGCGACCACGACCTGGTCCGAGGTCCTGTCCGCGTGCGCCTTCAGCTTGGCGTCGAGCGTCCGGCGCTGGTCCGGCGTGAGGATGCCGGCCGCGTCGACCACGCGGCCGGTGAGCGGCGGAAAGGTCAGGTCGGCCGCCAGCGCCCCGACCGCATAGACCGCCAGGCAGGCGGCGATGACGGCGAGCGCCAGGGCGAGCCGCACCCGCGTCGGGATGCCTTGGCCCACGGACGGTCCCTAGAACTTCACGTTCGGCGGCCGGTCGGCGTTGGGCGTCGCCATGAAGGTCTCCATCGGCTTGGCGTCGGGATAGAGGATTGCCGCGATCCAGCGGCCGGGGATGGTGCGCACCTCGGTGTTGTAGGCCTGGACGGCGGTGATGTAGTCGCGCCGCGCCACGGCGATGCGGTTCTCGGTGCCCTCCAGCTGCGATTGCAGGGCCAGGAAGTTCTGGTTCGACTTCAGGTCGGGATAGCGCTCCACCGTCACCAGCAGCCGGCCCAGCGCCCCGGAGAGCTGGTTCTGGGCGTCCTGGAATGCCTTGAACTTCTGCGGATCGCTGACCGTGGCGGCGTCGACCTTCACGCTCGACGCCTTGGCGCGCGCCTCGGTGACGCCGATCAGCACGTCCTTCTCCTGCTGGGCGTAGCCCTTCACGGTCTCGACGAGGTTGGGGATCAGGTCGGCCCGGCGCTGGTACTGGTTCTGCACCTCGCTCCAGGCGGATTTCGCCTGCTCCTGCAGGGTCGGCACCTGGTTGACCGCCCCGCAGCCGGACAGGCCGGCGGCCACCAGGAGCATCGCGACCACGCCGAGGAGGCGCGCCGCCGAGGAGGGCTGGCGCAGCGCGCCGGCCATGGATGTCGTCGTCATTCCGTCCCCCGTTCGCCGGGCGAATCCCGGCCCGTCGATCACGGACGCGACAGATACCGATTCGAACCGCCGAGTCGATCCGCCAAGGTCAGTCCCATCCCCGCCCGCCTTGAAGGACGGGGCCGCCGGCCGGTAAGGGCAACGGAGTGCGCCGGAACACGTTGGCGACGTCGGAGCGGTGCCGCGGAGGCCGGGCATGGATGCAGAACTCGCCGACCACGTCAGGGCCGCCAGCGCGGCTGCCCGGCGCCACGCCCTGGCCTTCCGGGCCCCGGCCGGCAAGGACGCGCTGCCCTGGTCGGTCATCGAGGCCTACGACGCCCGGGTGCGCAGCCATGTCGAGCGCGACCCGCGGATCGAGGACGAGCGCGACCGGGTGCTGATCGCCGCCGTGAAGCTCGCCGAGACCCCGGTCGAGGAGGGGGAAGACACCATCGCGTCGGCGCGCACCCATCTCGTCGACGCGATCGCGTATCTGGAGCAGGCGGTGCTGCGGTTCGGTCGGGTCAACCGGCAGGGCGCGAAGCTCGGTCACGGCCATTACGGCCAGCCGGTCGGATCGCGGGACTGACCGCCTCGGTTTCGGGGGAGACCGGATGTCCGCCGACCTGCCCGCCGCCGCGGTCCTGAGCCGCCTCGACCTCAAGACGCTGCGCCTGTTCGCGGCGATCTGCGCGGAGGGCACGCTCAACGGCGCGGCCAGGCGGGCGGCCATCGCCCCCTCGGCGGTGAGCAAGCGGCTCGCCGAGCTGGAGCACGCCCTCGGCTGCGCGCTGCTCACCCGGGAGCCCCGGGGCATGCGCCTGACGCCGGCGGGCGAGACGCTGCTCCACCACACCCGCCGGATGCTGGCGAGCGCCGAGCAGATCGCCCTCGAACTCGCCGAGCATGCCAGGGGCGTGCGCGGCTTCGTGCGGGTGCTGGCCAACCTCTCGGCCATCGTGGAATTCCTCCCCGAGGATCTCCGGGCCTTCCTGGCCGCCCAGGGCGGGATCCGGGTCGATCTGGAGGAGCGCCCGAGCGGCGGCGTGGTGGCGGGGGTCGAGGAGGGGCTCGCCGATCTCGGCATCTGCGCGGGCGGCACCGACACGCGCACGCTCGCCGTCTGCCCGTACCGGACCGACCGCCTCGTCCTGGTGATGCCGGAGGGCCATCCCCTGAGCGCGCGCGGCGCCGTCGCCCTGGCCGACACCCTGGATTACGACCATGTCGGGCTGCACGCGGCGAGCTCGATCTACGCCGCCCTGCGCGACGAGGCCCGGCGCCTCGGCCGGCCGCTCCGCCTGCGGATGCACGTGCCGAGCTTCGACGCGATCTGCCGGATGGCGCAGGTCGGACTCGGGCTCGGCACCGTGCCGGAGCCCGTCTACGCCCTGCTCGGACCGTCGATGCGCCTCGCCGCGGTGCCGCTCACCGACCCCTGGGCGCAGCGCACGCTGAGCCTCGTCGTCCGCCCCGGCTTCCTGCCCCCGGCCGCCGCGCTCCTGCGCGACCACCTGCGCGCCGCCGCGGCCCAGCGTTCTCCGCTGGAGAACGCACGGTGATGGATGGCGTTTGGACTTCGGCCCGGGGACGATAGTATTCACAGGTCAACAAAACAGGGAGGAGCGCATGTCCGGTCCGCTGAGCGGCATCCGTGTTCTCGAACTCGGCCAGCTCATCGCCGCGCCCTTCGCGACGCGCCTGATGGCCGAGTTCGGCGCCGAGGTGATCAAGGTCGAGCCCCCGGGCGAGGGCGACCCCCTGCGCAAGTGGCGCAAGATGCACGAGGGCACCTCGCTCTGGTGGTACCTGCAGTCGCGCAACAAGAAATCGATCGCCGTCAATCTGAAATCGCCCGAAGGCCTCGACATCGTCAAGCAGCTCGCCCGGAGCGCCGACGTGGTGGTCGAGAACTTCCGCCCCGGCGGGCTGGAGAAGCTCGGGCTGGGCTGGGACGTGCTCGCGGCCCTCAACCCGAACCTCGTGATGGTCCGGATCTCGGGCTACGGCCAGACCGGCCCGTACCGCGACCGCCCGGGCTTCGGCGCCATCGGCGAATCGATGGGCGGCATCCGCTTCACCACCGGCAGCCCGGATTCGCCCCCGGCCCGGGTCGGCGTCAGCATCGGCGACACCCTGGCCTCGCTCCACGGCGTGATCGGCGCGCTGATGGCGCTCCTGCGGGTCAAGACCGGCCAGGGGGCCGGCCAGGTCATCGACGTCTCCCTCGTCGAGAGCGTGTTCAACGTGATGGAGAGCCTCGTCCCGGAATACGACCTGCTGGGCGAGATCCGGACCCGCACCGGCGGGGCGCTACCGGGCATCACCCCGTCGAACACCTATCCCACCCGGGACGGCGGCTACGTGGTCATCGCCGGCAACAGCGACCCGATCTTCCGACGCCTGATGACGACGATCGGCCGGCCCGACCTCGCCGAGGATCCTGGCCTGCGCAACAACGACGGCCGCTCCAAGCAATCCGCCCTGCTGGACGGCGTCATTGCCGACTGGTCGAAGGCCCGGACGGTGGAAGAGGCGCTCGCGGCCCTCGACGCCGCCGACGTGCCGGCGGGCCGGATCTACTCGGTGGCCGACATCGTGGCCGACCCGCACTACCAGGCCCGCGACATGATCCTCCAGGCCGAGCTGCCCGGCGGGACCGCGGTGAAGATGCCCGGCATCGTGCCGAAGCTCTCCGACACCCCCGGCGAAGTGCGCTGGCCGGGCCCGGCGCTCGGCGCCCACACGGACGCGGTTCTCTCCGAGCTCGGCCTCGACCCGGAGCGGATCGCCGCCCTGCGCGCGAAGGGAGCCGTGGCATGAGCGCCCCGACCCGCCCCCCGCCGAGCGACACGCTGATCGTCCAGGAGGTCGCCACCCGCGACGGCTTCCAGATCGAGCCCGCCTTCGTGCCGACGGAGGAGAAGGTCCGCCTGATCGACGCCCTGGCGCAGACCGGCTTCACCCGGATCGAGGTCTCCTCCTTCGTCTCGCCGAAGGCCGTGCCGGCGCTCGCCGACGCCGCCGACGTCTTCGCCGGGATCCGGCGCCGGCCCGGGACGGTCTACGTCGCCCTGGTGCCGAACCCGAAGGGCGCCGAGCGGGCGCTCGCCGCCACCGTCGACGAGGTCAACCTCGTGGCCTCCGTGAGCGAGACCCACAACCGCGCCAACATGGGCATGAGCCCGGCCGATTCGATCGCCGGCTTCGCGCGGATCATGGACGCCGTGCAGGGCGCGCCGGTCAGCACCAACGCCACCGTGGCCACCGCCTTCGGCTGCCCGTTCGAGGGCGACCAGCCGGCCGACAAGGTGTTCGCCCAGGTGGAGCGCTACCTGTCGCTCGGCGTCGACGGGGTGACGCTCGCCGACACCACCGGCATGGCCAATCCCCGGCAGGTGGCGCGCCTCGTCGCCCGGGTGCTGCCGCTGGTCGGCCCCGGCCGCCTGACGCTCCATTTCCACAACACGCGCGGCCTCGGCCTCGCCAACGTGCTGGCCGCCTACGAGGCGGGCGCCCGGCGGTTCGACGCGGCGCTCGGCGGCCTCGGCGGCTGCCCGTTCGCCCCCGGCGCCACCGGCAACATCTGCACCGAGGACCTCGTCAACATGGCCCACGAGATGGGGGTGCCCACGGGCCTCGACCTCGCCGCGCTGATCGCCCTGTCGCGGGACCTGCCGCGCCTCGTCGGCCACGACGTGCCCGGCCAGGTCGCCAAGGCCGGACGCCCCTGCGACCTGCATCCGCCCCCCGCCAGGGCCGCCTGACCCGCGCGCAGGTCCGGCGCGCGACGACGCAAGCGGGGCAAGCCGCCCGCATGAAGGCGGCCTCCGCACGACACGTCCTCAGAACGAAACGGAGGAAACCATGACCGCAGCCCTGTCCGGGTCGCCGGCCGCCGTCGAGGCCGGCGCGGTGGCCGAGAACGCCGTCATCCGCAAGGTCGCGTGGCGGCTCATGCCGCTGATCATGATCTGCTACATGTTCGCGTTCTTCGACCGCATCAACATCAGCTTCGCCAAGTTCCAGCTCCAGAGCGACCTCGGCTTCAGCAACG
>CAXTCV010000179.1:0-7444 GCA_964242725.1 uncultured Methylobacterium sp. | reverse complement strand
CGAGCCGAACACGATCTTGGAATCCTGGAGCAGCGGCTTCACCAGCTCGGGGAAGGTCGGCGAGCGGTGGTCCTCCGACGGCACGTGCATGGCGCGCAGGACGCGGTCCGGGATGTTGGTGGGACCCGGGATGAAGAGATGGTTGCGACCGGGGCGCCGGGTTGCGGCCATGATGTTTCCTCCGAAAAATTCGTTGCGCGCGGGCACGGGCCCGCGCCGGGTGGTTCAAGCGTCCTCGGGAGTCGGTCCGGCGCGGCGGACGCGGCTCCCGCCGCGCAAGCCCGAACGCCGTCTCCGCCGTGGATCGGGGGGCGCAGCGGAGCGGCAGGCGGCCTCACGCCGCTCGCGTCGCGACACGCCCCCGCGTGCCGGTCGCCTCCGAAATGCCGTCCCGTCCGACGGCCCCAGGGCCGTCCTCGCCGCCTTCCTGTCATGCCCGGCGTGGCTCGCGCCGGGCCGCCGGTTATCTGGCATTATGAGGCGGTGACGCTCGAAAGGAAAACCGGAAAAACTTCCGGAACTTGGCAAAAAAATTTTTTGTGCGCCGCAGCGATGCCGATCTGCGGTTGAGAAGCTTTGCCGCACCGCACCAGAATGCCCGGGGGCGGCCGGCACGGCGCGTCATCAAACTGAGACGTGATCACGGTCAGGATTCCGGCACCGTCCAGCCCCCGGGAGAGGATTGCCGTGGCCGAGGTTGAGGAGATGCCGGTCCGGGTCCGGACTCTGTTCCTGTCCGATCTGCATCTCGGCACGCGCGGCTGCCAGGCCGGGCTGCTGCTGTCGTTCCTGAGGGATTACGACGCCGACACGATCTACCTCGTGGGCGATATCGTGGACGGCTGGCAGCTGCGTTCCGGCTGGTACTGGCCGCAGGAACACAACGACGTCGTGCAGAAGCTCCTGCGCAAGGTCCGCAAGGGTACGCGCATCGTCTACCTGCCGGGCAACCACGACGAGTTCCTGCGCGACTACGTCGGCACGAATTTCGGCGGGATCGAGCTCGCCGAGACGGCGATCCACGAGGCGGCGGACGGGAAGCGCTACCTCGTGATCCACGGGGACCAGTTCGACATGGTGGTCCGCCACTCGCCCTGGCTCGCCCATCTCGGGGACGGCGCCTACACGCTGGCCCTGACCCTCAACACGCTGATCAACCGGGCGCGGCGCCGCCTCGGCCTGTCCTACTGGTCGCTCTCGGCCTGGGCGAAGCTGCGGGTGAAGAACGCGGTAAGCTTCATCGGCCGGTTCGAGACGATCCTGGCCGAGGAGGCGCGGCGGCAGGGGGCCGACGGGGTGATCTGCGGCCATATCCATCATGCCGCGGACCGGCCGATCGGCGACCTGCGCTACCTCAACACCGGCGACTGGGTGGAATCCTGCACCGGGCTGGTGGAGCATTACGACGGCCGCATCGAGGTGCTGCACTATCCGAGCCTCCTGCGGGCCCGCGCGGCCGAGGCGGTGCCGCAGCAGGCGGTCCCCGGACGGCGGGCGGTGGCGTGAGGGCGCGCCCCGTGAAGCTCCTGATCGCCAGCGACGCCTGGCATCCGCAGGTCAACGGCGTGGTGCGCTCCCTGGAGCAGATGGTGCGCCGCGCCCCGGAGCACGGGTTCGCGACGGCGGTGCTGTCGGCGGCGGATTTCCCCTCGCTGCCCCTGCCCGGCTACCCGGAGATCCGCCTGGCCCATGCCGGGCGGGAGCGGGTGGCGGCGCACTGGCGGGCGGAGCGACCGACCCATGTCCACATCGCCACCGAGGGCCCCGTGGGATACGCGGTGCGGCGGCATTGCCTGGCCAACGGCCTGCCCTTCACCACGAGCTACCACACGCGCTTTCCCGAATACCTCGCCGCCCGCCTGCCCGTCCCGGAGGCGTGGTCCTACGCCTATCTGCGGTGGTTTCACGGGGCCGCCCGCGGCACGATGGTCAGCACCGCCTCGCTCCAGGGCGAATTGGCCGACCGGGGCTTCACCCGGCTGATGCGCTGGACCCGCGGCGTCGACACCGAGCGGTTCCGCCCCGCGGCCCCCGGCGCGGCGCCGCCGGCCGAACTCGCCGGCCTGGCGCGGCCGCTGTTCCTGTATGTCGGCCGGCTCGCGGTCGAGAAGAACATCGCGGCCTTCCTGAAGCTCGACCTGCCCGGCACCAAGATCGTGGTCGGGGACGGGCCGGACCGGGGACGCCTCGAGGCGTTGGCGCCCGGCGCGCGGTTCCTGGGCACCCGCACGGGCGCGGCGCTCTCGGCGGTCTACGCGGCCTGCGACGTGTTCGTGTTCCCGAGCCTCACCGACACGTTCGGGATCGTGCTCCTGGAGGCCCTGGCCTGCGGCCTGCCGGTGGCGGCCTTCCCGGTACCGGGCCCGAACGACGTGATCGGGGGTACCCGGGTCGGGATCCTGGACCGGGACCTGGGGGCCGCCGCGCGCGCCGCCCTCGACCTGTCCCGGCCCGAGTGCCGGGCCGAGGCCCTGCGCCGGGGCTGGGACGTCAGCGCGGCCCAGTTCTTCGGCAATATCATCGAGGCCCATGGCGGCGAGCGGCAGGCCCGGGACGCCGCCTGACGGGTGACGGCGCCCGCGCGGGATGGCAGGAGGGCGCCATGCCCCCCATCGATACGCCCCCCATCGATACGCCCCCCATCGGCAGGTCGATCGCCCGAGGCATGCCGCGGACGCCGGCGCGGCCGTTCGATCCGTCCCACGCCGCCGCGTATCCCCCGGCCATCGGCTGCGACGAGGTCGGGCGCGGGGCGCTGTGCGGCCCCGTCGTGGCGGCGGCGGTCTGGTTCGATCCGGCGGCGCTCCCGCCGGCGCTGCTCGCGGCCCTCGACGACAGCAAGCGCCTGCCCGAGCCCGAGCGGGACCGGCTGGCGCCGCTGATCCGCGCCCAGGCCCGCGTTGCCGTGGCGGCGGGATCCCGGGCGCTGATCGACCGCATCAACATCCGCGCGGCGACCCTCGACGCCATGGCGCGCGCGGTCGCCCGCCTCGGGATCGCGGCGCCGGTCCTGGTCGATGGACGGGACGCGCTGCCCGGCTGGCCCGGCCGTGCGGTCGTCGGCGGCGACCGGCTGGTGCCGCAGATCGCCGCCGCCTCGATCGTCGCCAAGGTGTTCCGCGATGCGCTGATGCGGCGCCTGGCCGCGCGCCATCCCGGCTACGGCTGGGAGCGCAACGTCGGCTACGGCACGGCCGCCCACCGGGCCGGCCTGACCGCCCTCGGCCGGAGCCCGCACCACCGGCTCAGCTTCACCCGGGGCTTCGGGTGACGCCTCAGAACAGCGCCAGCTGCGCCCCCGGCTTGCGGAACGCCGCCCGGTTCAGCGGCGTCCGTCCGAAGGCGAAGCCGAGCCGGGTGCCGGCAAGCCGGACCCGCGCGCCGATCATCTCGGCATAGGCCCCCTCCCCGCGGAAGCGGTGCCCGAAGCGGGGATCGTTCTCGCGGCCGCCCCGGGCCTGGCGCAGCAGCGCGAAGGCGCGGTCCTTCCGCTCCGGGTAATGCTCGACGAACCAATCGGCCATCAGGTCGGCGACTTCGCCCGGGAGCCGCAGCAGGGCATGGCCGATGCGGCTCGCGCCGTGCGCCCGGGCGCGGGCGAGGATCGCCTCGATCTCATGGTCGGTGAGGCCCGGGATGATCGGCGAGACATTGACCATCACGGGCACCCCCGCCGCGCTCAGGCGCGCCATCGCGGCGAGCCGCTTGTCGGGCCGGGGGGCCCGGGGATCGAGCCGGCGGGCGAGGGCCGGATCCAGGGTCGGCAGCGAGAGTGCGACCAGGACGAGATCCTGCGCGGCCATCTCGGCCAGGAGGTCGAGGTCGCGCAGCACGAGGTCGGACTTGGTGGTGATGGCGACGGGATGGCGCGCGTCCCGGAGGACCTCCAGCACCGCCCGGGTGATGCGGTGCTCGCGCTCCGCCGGTTGATAGGGATCGGTGGCCGTGCCGAGGGCGATCGTGTCCGGCCGATACCCCGGCGCCGCGAGTTCCCGGACGAGGAGCCGGGCGGCCTCCGGCTTGGCGAAGATCCGCGACTCGAAGTCGAGCCCCGGCGACAGGCCGAGATAGGCATGGGTCGGACGGGCGTAGCAGTAGATGCAGCCGTGCTCGCAGCCGCGATACGGGTTGATCGATCGGTCGAACGGGATGTCGGGCGACGTGTTGCGGGCGATGATCCGGGCCGCGCGCTCGGGCGTGACCTGCGTGCGCAGGGGAGCCGGATCGTCGGCCCCCCACTCCGCCGCCCAGTCCGGGTCATGGAACGCCTCCCGCCGGGCCGCCTCGAAGCGGCTGGCGGGATTGGCCGTCGCCCCGCGTCCGCGCCGCCGGCCCTCCGGCGGCGTGCTGGCGTCGAGTCGCCGCTCGGGGCCCGACCTCGACGCGTCCCCTGGTGCCGCCATGATGAGTCCCCTGTTTCACGTGAAACATACCGTGAACAACGTGCGTTTCAGCGCCTGTTTTTCAGGCAAACGTGGCTTGTGCGCGTCTCTCGGTCGCGTCGGTACTTCGAGGCGGCGGGTCAACGGTTTACGGCGGCGCAAAATCGGTTATGGGCGCGCTGATGCTCTCCGCGGTGACCTATCTGGCCGACCCGTCCGATCCGGACGCGATCGATCGCCTCGCCGACACGCTCAGCGTGCTGGTGGCCGGCGTGGCCGGCGGCCTGGTCGGCGACGCCGTGATCGTGGCGGGCCAGGCGAGCGACGCGGTGGCGGCGGTCGCCGAGGCGACCGGCGCGACCCTGATCCTCCACCCGTCCGGCAGCCCCTACGTGGCGGGCGCCGCCGCGGCCCGCCGGGACTGGATCCTGTGCCTGGAGGCCGGAGACGTCCCGGCCGAGGGCTGGATCCGCACCCTCGACCGTTTCGTCGGTACCGCCCGGCCGGAGATCGGCCTCGGTCGCCTGCACCGCCCGGCCGCCGGCTGGCGCGGCCGCCTCGCCGGCCGTTTCGAGACCCTGGCCGGCGCCCGTCAGGCCAGGGCCGGCGACGTGGTGCGGCGTGAGGCGCTGCGGAACGGGCCGGTCTTCGCGCCGCGGCTCAAGGTCCGCCCGCTGATTGCGCGGATCGACCGGGCCTGATCGCCTTTGTACGACATTCGCCTCGTCCTTTAAGGTCGAATGTCCGTGAAACATCTGGCGCGATGGCAGAAAACTTGCTGAACTGGTGGATCGGGCGGGAGGCCTGCCCGGCTGCGCCGTGAAGGGGATGCTGCGATGGATGCGTCGGGCCTGATGGGGCGGAAATCCGTCGACTCCATTATCAAGAGCGGCGAAGGCGAGCAGCAGCTCTCGAAGACGCTGGGCGCCCTCTCGATCACCGCCATGGGCATCGGGGCGATCATCGGCGCCGGCATCTTCGTCCTGACCGGCACCGCCGCGGCGCATTATGCCGGGCCGGGGATCATGCTGTCCTTCGTGCTCGGCGGCATCGCCTGCGCCTTCGTCGGCCTGTGCTACTCCGAGATGGCGGCGCTGATCCCGGTGGCCGGGTCGAGCTACACCTACACCTACGCGACGCTGGGCGAGTTCTTCGCCTGGCTGATCGGCTGGGACCTGATCCTGGAATACGCCATGGGCGCCGCCACGGTGGCGGTGGGCTGGTCGGGCTACGTCACGAGCATCCTGAAGGATGCGGGCCTCGTGATTCCGGCCCAACTCGCCCACGCGCCGGGCACCGCGATCGAGGGCGGCGGCACCGCCCTGTTCAACCTGCCGGCCGTGGTGATCGTGGCGCTGATCACGCTGCTGCTGATGCGCGGCACGAAGGAATCGGCCCGCCTCAACAACATCATGGTGGCGGTGAAGCTCACGGTCGTGGTGGCCTTCATCGCGCTGGGCTGGGGCCATGTCGACACGGCGCATTGGAGCCCGCTGATCCCGCCGAACGAGGGGTCCTTCGGGCAGTTCGGCTACAGCGGCATCCTGCGCGGGGCGGGCGTGGTGTTCTTCGCCTTCATCGGCTTCGACGCGGTCTCGACCGCCGCCCAGGAGGCGAAGAAGCCCCAGAAGGACATGCCCATCGGCATCCTGGGCTCGCTCGCCGTCTGCACGATCCTGTACGTGCTGGTGGCCGCGGTGCTCACCGGGCTCGTGCCCTACAAGGACCTGAACGTCCCCGACCCGATCGCCAAGGGCGTCGACGCGATCGGCATCGGCTGGTTCTCGATCCTGATCAAGCTCGGGGCGCTCACCGGCCTGACCACGGTGATCCTGGTGCTGCTCTACGGGCAGAGCCGGATCTTCTTCACCATGGCCCAGGACGGCCTGCTGCCGAAGACCTTCTCGCACGTCCACCCGACCTACCAGACGCCCTATCGCAGCCAGGCGCTCATCGGGGTCGCGGTCGCCGTGGTGGCGGCCCTCGTGCCGATCGACATCCTGGGCGAGATGGTGAGCATCGGCACGCTGGCCGCCTTCATCCTGGTCTGCGGCTCGGTGATCTACCTGCGGCGGACCGACCGGGCCAGGAAGCGCCCGTTCCGGGTCCCCGCCGTGCCGGTGGTGCCGATCCTGGGCATCCTGTTCTGCCTGCTGCTGATGATCGGGCTGCCGCTCGACACGTGGCTGCGGCTGGTGATCTGGATGGCGATCGGCCTCGTCGTCTACTTCTTCTATGGGCGGAAGCACTCGGTCCTGCGCCGCAAGGAGGGCAATGCGGCGTAGGCGCCGCTCGGGACCGGAGGTCGGTCGCACGGCCCCCCATCGCGGACGCATCGGTTCGCGGAGCAGGACCCGGATTTCCCTCCCCCTCTGCGGGGGCTCGCGGATCGGCGCGTCGCGTTCGGCAGCAGGCTTTTGAAACGCCGCGCTATCTGCCCGCCCCGCAAGGGGGAGGAGAGCAGCCCGCAGCAATCGATGTGTGAATCCGTCAGCCTCTGCGGGGGGAAGCGGAGGCGCGACGCCTCCTCACACCGAAATGCTCGCCCCCCGCCGCAGGTGCTCGTCGAGCCGCGGCATGATCTCGACGAAGTTGCAGGGCCGGTGCCGGTAGTCGAGCTGCTGGGCCAGGATCCCGTCCCAGGCGTCCCGGCAGGCGCCGGGCGAACCCGGCAGCACGAACACGTAGGTCGCCCGCGCGACCCCCGCTGTGGCGCGGGACTGCAGGGTCGAGGTGCCGATCTTGTCGTAGGAGAGCCGGTGGAACACCGCCGAGAAGCCGTCCATGCGCTTCTCGAACAGCGGCTCCAGTGCCTCCGGGGTGACGTCGCGGCCGGTGAAGCCGGTGCCGCCGGTGGTGATCACCACGTCGACCCCCGGGTCGCGCAGCCACGCCTCCACTTGGCCCTGGATCGCCGGGATCTCGTCCGGCACGATGGCCCGCCCCGCGAGCCGGTGGCCGGCCTCCGTGAGCCGCTGGACCAGCGTGTCGCCGGAGCGGTCGTCCTCCGGGCGGCGGGTGTCCGACACGGTGAGCACCGCGATCGCCAGGGGGATGAAGGC
>CAXTCV010000178.1:0-7550 GCA_964242725.1 uncultured Methylobacterium sp. | reverse complement strand
TCGACACCCTGCCCATGGCCCGGCGCAAGCACCCGGGGGCGGCCAACAACCTCGACGCCCTCTGCACCCGCTACGGCATCGACAACACCAAGCGCACCAAGCACGGGGCGCTCCTCGACGCGCAGATCCTGGCCGAGGTCTATGTCGAGCTGCTCGGCGGCAAGCAGACCAGCCTCGGATTGCTGGATGCGGGGACCGCCGCGCCGGGCGCCGGGTCGCCCGGCCCCGCGGCCGTCCCGGCGGCGCCCCGGCCCTACCGCAGCCGCCTGACCGACGCGGAGCGCGCCCGCCACGACGGCTTCCGGGCGGGCCTCGGTCCCGCCGCGATCTGGGCCGAGTACATCGGGACGGACGAGCCGACCTGACCCGCCGGTCCCGTGCGCCGGGCTGACCCGCGGCGCCGGGTGTTGCCGCAGCGCACAGCGGCGTTTATTGCGATGCACAATCGAGGTCGGCGTTCCATCGGGTCCGGTGGTGAGGAGGGTCCATGCGGTGGCATCGGCGCGCAGGTCCCGGCCGCGACAGCAACGCTGAGGCAGTGAGGCGCGCACGCATGACCGACGATCCCGGCCGCCACGACGGGGAGCGCGACCACAGGATCGGCGCCTCGCCCTTCGCCGACATGATCGAGGCCACCCGGCTGACCGGGCTCGGCCGCCTGGACGAGGCCACCGCGCTGATCCAGCGCAGCTTCCGCGGCGGGGACGCCGCCCCGCCGCCCCGGGCCGATTCGCCCCCGCGCCCGGATGCGGCCGGGCCCGGGTCGCCGCGGGATCCGGCGGCGGAACCCGTCACGCGGGTGCGCGAGGTGGTCGGTCAGGTCATGCGCGGCCTCGGCCCCGTGCTGAAAGGGCTGGGCAAGCCCCTGCGGCAGCCCGCGCCGCCCCCCGATCAACCCGGTGCCCCGGCGGGGGGCAGCTTCCTGTCCCTGAGCCACGCGGAGGCCGCCGGCAGCCGCGACTACAAGCTGTTCGTCCCGAGCCGTCCGAAGAGTCCGGCGCCTCTGGTCGTCATGCTGCACGGCTGCACGCAGAACCCGGACGATTTCGCCGCCGGCACCGGCATGAACGCCCTGGCCGAGCGGGCGGGCGTGTTCGTCGCCTATCCGGCGCAGAGCCGTCAGGCCCATGCCCAGCGCTGCTGGAACTGGTACGACCCCCGCGACCAGGCCCGCGGATCGGGCGAGCCGGCGGTCATCGCCGGCCTCACCCGGGCGGTGATGGCCGACCATCCCATCGACCCGGCCCGGGTCTACATCGCCGGCCTGTCGGCGGGGGGGGCGGCCGCCCTGAACATCGCCCGGGCCTATCCGGACCTGTTCGCCGCCGTGGGCGTGCATTCCGGCCTCGCGGCGGGCTGCGCCCGCGACCTCGGCTCGGCCCTGATGGCCATGCAGGTCGGCGCGCCGGGCCTCGGCACGGCGACGCCGTTCGGGGCGCCCGCCCCGGCGACGCGCGTGCCCACGATCGTCTTCCACGGCGAGGAGGACGGGACGGTGAGCGTGCGCAACGCCGATCAGGTGCTGGCGCAGGCCAACGTGGCGGGGCTGACCGGGCGGTCCGAGACCATCGAGGGCCGCGGCCATCCCTTCACCCGCACCCGCTACCGGGACGGGTCCGGCCGGGTGGTGGTGGAGGATTGGCGGGTGCGCGGCGCCGGCCACGCCTGGTCGGGCGGCCGCCCCGAGGGCAGCTACACGGATCGCGACGGTCCCGACGCCTCCCGGGCGATGCTCGACTTCTTCGCCGAGCACCGGCTCGGCCCGCAAGGCCGGTAAGGGGTCCCCGAAGGGCTACGCCCTTCGCCGGGGTATCGGGGCGGAGCCCTGTCCGAGACGGGCTCGGCCCGCTTGCAGGGCCCTGCCCTGCACCCGCAAAAGGTCCCGGACCTTTTGAAACCAGGACGCCCCATGCCGACACCGATCCCGACCCTCGACGGCCTCGCGCCGGTGGCGGAGCGCTACGACCTGATCCTCTGCGACGTCTGGGGCGTCCTGCACGACGGCCAGACGGCCCATGCCGCCGCCGGCGCGGCGCTGATCCGCTTCCGCGACCTGCCGGGACCGCGGCCGCGCCGGGTGGTCCTGGTCTCCAACGCCCCCCGGCCCGGGGACGGGGTGGGCCGCATCCTCGACCGGTTCGGCGTGCCGCGGGCGGCCTACGACGCGATCCTGACCTCGGGCGACCTCACCCGCGACCTCATCGCGGCGCGCCCCGGCGCCCGGATCCGGCACCTGGGGCCGGAGCGGGACCTCGGCCTCTTCCAGGGGCTCGACCTCAGCCTCGTCCCGGAGGCGGAGGCCGATCTCGTCGTCTGCACGGGCCTGTTCGACGACCGCAGCGAGACCGCGGACGATTACCGGCCCGAGCTCACGCGCCTCGCCGCCCGCGGGCTGACCCTGATCTGCGCCAATCCCGACCTCGTGGTCGAGAGCGGCAACCGCCTGATCCCCTGCGCGGGCCTGCTGGCGGCGGCCTATGCGGAGATCGGCGGCGCGGTGGTCTATGCCGGCAAGCCGCACCGGCCGGTCTACGAGGCGGCCCTGGCCAAGGGCGCCGCCCTCACCGGCGCCCCGGTGGACCCGGCCCGGGTCCTGGCGATCGGCGACGCGATCCGCACCGACATCGCCGGCGCCCGCGGCTTCGGCCTCGCGAGCCTGCTGGTCGCCCGGGGCATCCACGCGGAGGACCTCGGCGTCACCGCCGAGCACCATCGGCTGGGCGACGTGGCGGACTGGCTCAGCCGGCAGGCGGTGCATCCCGACGCGGTGATCGAGCGGCTGGTCTGGTAGCCCGCCCGCCCTCCCCTCCCTGCGGGGGGAGGGAGACGCGTGTGCATCCGCCCACCTCGGCGAGAGGGGGTGGGGCGGTTCTGGCACCGCGTTGATGTGTCGGCTAACGATACCCCTCCCCGCGGCGCGGAGCCGATGCGGCCGGCGCGGGTGATCGCGCGGGTCGCGGGCCGCGTCCCCGACCCCCGGCGGAATTCAGGCCTTGGCGATAGTTAGCCGCCGTGTCACATGCAAAACCATGCCCGGACGCGCGCGGAAACGCTACACGACGTTCCTCGTCTCCGTGACGCCGGAGCGGTCCGGCAAGGCGTCGAGCCCCCGGGTCTACGCGGTGATGAAGTCCAGCGCCGAGGAGGCCCTGGCGGCGGTGCGCAACCTGGCCGAGGCGCCGGCTTCCGTCGCCCTCGTGGGCAGCCTGTCCACCCGGGTGGCGAAGGCCCTCAAGCTGAAGCCCGACGAGCCGCGCCCGGTGTGACGCGCCCGGTGTGACGCGCTTCTGCCGCCAGGCCCGTCAATCCACCGCGAGCCGGTAGCCGACGCCCCGGACGGTCTGCAGGAAGACCGGGTTGGCCGGATCGACCTCGGTCTTGCGGCGCAGGCGGTTGATCTGCACGTCGACGGTGCGCTCCGCCGCGGCGCCCCCGGGTCCGGCGAGCTGCTCGCGCTCCACGTTGGCGCCGCCGGCCATGGCCAGGATCGTCAGGATCTCGCGCTCGCGCTCGGTGATGCGGATCAGCGCGTCGTCCCGGCGCAGCTCGCCCCGGTCGATCCGGAACGCGAACGGCCCGAAGGTCACGGCCTCGGCCGCGGCCTCCCGGGGGCGCGGGCTGCGCTTGATGATGTTGGTGAGCCGCAGCGTCAGCTCCCGGGGCTCGAAGGGCTTGGGCAGGTAATCGTCCGCGCCGATCTCCAGGCCCATCACCCGGTCGTTGGGGTTGGAGCGCGCGGTGAGCATCAGGATCGGCACCCGGGAGGTCTCGCGCACGCTCCGGGCGTAATCGAAGCCGTTCTCGCCGGGCATCATCACGTCGAGCACCATCGCGTCGAACACGACGCTCTGGGCGCGGGCCCGGGCCTCGGCGGCGCTCGCCGCCGCGGTGACGCGAAACCCCTGGTCGGTGAGGTAGCGGGCGAGGAGCTCGCGCAGGCGGCGGTCGTCGTCGACCACCAGGACGTGCGGCGCCTCGTCGGGCAGGTCGGCCCGGGGAGCCGCCGTCACGCGCCGCCGCCCGCAGGGGCCACGCGCCGGGCCATCAGGCTCCGGACCGCCGCCCGGTCCTCCGGCTCGATCATCGCCATCAAGAAATCCTCCGGCGAGCCCCGCGCGTCCGGCGCGGCCAGCGCCCGGGCGAGGCGGCGCGCCTGGACCCGGGTCAGGTCGGCGGCCAGCTCCGCGCCGGACGGCGTGCAGTAGAGCAGGCGCTGGCGCCGGTCGCTCGGGCCGGGCTTCTGGGCGACGTAGCCCTGGCCGATCAGGTCCTTGAGCACCCGGTTGAGGCTCTGCTTGGTGATGCGCAGGATATCGAGGAGTTCGGCGATGGTCAGGCCCGGATAGCGGTCGACGAAGTGCAGCACCCGGTGGTGCGCCCGGCCGAAGCCGTAGGCCGCCAGGATCCGGTCGGGATCGCCCACGAAGTCGCGATAGGCGAAGAACAGGAGCTCGATCAGGTCGTCGCTGCCGAGGGCGGCCGGTGCGGCGACCGGGATGGGGGGCGCCGCGAAGGATTCCGCGCCCGGGGCTGTCCGTGTCACGGCGCGGCCGCTCCCAACGGGTGATAGGTCAGTCCCCGTGACGTTTCTCAAGCGGGCCGGGGCCCGTCAACCCTGTCGGGTCAACCCGGGCCGGCCCGCTTGCGGACCGTCGGACTGCTCCGCTACGCATCTCGGGTCGGGCAGAGGGAGCGGGGGGAGACATGGCCGAATCAGTCGAATCGGGACGCCGCCTCTGGATCCGCGATCCGCGCGCCATCCTGGCGGCGGACGCGGGGGGCGGGATCGTCGTGGCGGGCAGCCGGATCGTCGAGCTCGTGGCGGCGGGCGCCCGGCCGGCCAGCCCGGTGGACGAGACCTTCGACGCCGCGCGCCACGTGGTCATCCCCGGGCTGATCAACACCCATCACCACGCCTTCCAGACCCTCACCCGCGCCCACCCGATCGCGATCAACAAGCCGCTCTTCCCCTGGCTGAAGGCGCTCTACACGATCTGGGGGCGGATCACCCCCGAGGCGTTCCGGCTCGCCACCCGGGTGGCCTATACCGAGCTGCTGCTCTCCGGCTGCACCACGGCGGGCGACCACCATTACCTGTTCCCGAAGGGACTGGAGGATTCGGTCGACGTCCAGGTCGACGAGGCCAGGAGCCTCGGGATCCGCGCCGCGATCACCCGGGGCTCGATGAGCCTGTCCGACCGGGAGGGCGGCCTGCCCCCCGCGGCGCTGACGCAGGACGACGACACGATCCTTGCGGATTGCGAGCGGGTGCTGAACCTGTTCCACGATCCGGCCCCGGGGGCGATGGTGCAGATCGGGCTGGCCCCCTGCTCGCCCTTCGCGGTGACCCAGCGCCTGATGCGCGAGAGCGCGACGCTCGCCGCCCGCCACGGTTGCCGCCTGCACACCCATCTCGGCGAGACGCTGGACGAGGACGCCTATTGCCTGTCGATGTTCGGCTGCCGGCCGGTGGAGTATCTGGAGGCGGTCGGCTGGCTGAGCGACCGGGTCTGGCTGGCCCACGGCATCCATTTCAACGACGCCGAGGTCGCCCGGCTCGGCAAGGCCGGGGTCGGCGTGTGCCATTGCCCGACCTCGAACATGACCCTGGCCTCGGGACGCTGCCGCACCTGCGAGCTGGAGGCGGCGGGCTCCCCCGTGGGGCTCGGGGTCGACGGCTCGGCCTCGAACGACAGCTCGAACCTGATGGAGGGGGTGCGCCACGCGCTGATGCTGAGCCGGCTCACCTACGGGGCCGAGGCGGTGACGCATCGCGACGCGCTGCGCTGGGCCACGGAGGGCTCGGCCGCCTGCCTCGGCCGCACCGATATCGGCCGGATCGAACCGGGCCGGGAGGCGGACCTCGCCCTGTTCACCCTGGAGGAGCTGCGCTTCTCCGGCGCCCACGACCCGCTGGCGGCGCTGGTCCTGTGCGGCGCCACCCGGGCCGACCGGGTGATGGTGGCGGGGCGCTGGCGGGTGATCGACGGGCAGCCGCTCGGGGTCGATCTCGGCCGCCTGCGGGAGGACCATTCGCGGCTGGCGGTGGCGTTGTTCGGCGGCGCGTGAGTCCCGGTTTCAAAAGGTCCGCGACCTTTTGTGGGTGCAGGGCAGAGCCTGCGGACAGTTTCGCTGAACCCCCGGGATCGTTCCGCGCGGCCTTGAGCCGACCTTCGGATGAAGGCCGCGCGCGCTTCTCAGAACAGCCCGTCGATCTGCCCGTCGGCGTCCAGCCGGATCGTGTCGGCGGCGGGCACCCGGGGGAGGCCCGGCATGGTCATGATCTCCCCGCAGATCGCCACCACGAAGCCGGCCCCGGCCGAGAGCCGGACGTCGCGCACCCCCACGACATGCCCCTCGGGGGCGCCCATCAGGCCCGGATCCGTGGAGAACGAGTACTGGGTCTTGGCCATGCAGATCGGCAGGTTGCCGTAGCCATCCTTCTCGAAGGCGGCGAGCTTCTGGGCCGCCTTGGACTCGATCTGGATGTCGGCGGCGCCGTAGAGCTTGGTGGCGATGGTCCGGATCTTTTCCGCGAGCGGCGCCTCGGTCTCGTAGGCGTGGCGGATCGGCGTCGGCTCGGCGGCCGCGAGCGTCACCACCGCGCGGGCGAGTTCCTCGGCGCCGGCGCCGCCCTCGGCCCAGTGGCGGCAGGTGATCGCCTCGACGTCGAGCTTTTCGCGGCACAGCTCCTTGAGCCTGGCATGCTCGGCATCGGTGTCGGCGTAGAAATGGTTGACCGCCACCACCACCGGCAGGCCGAAGCCGCGCAGGTTGGTGACGTGCCGGGCGAGGTTGGAAAACCCCTTCTCCAGGGCGCCGATATTCTCGGCCCCGAGGCTCTTCTTGTCGACGCCGCCATGCATCTTGAGGGCGCGGATCGTCGCCACCACCACCACCGCCGAGGGGGTCAGGCCGGCCTGCCGGCACTTGATGTCCAAGAACTTCTCCGCGCCGAGATCGGCGCCGAACCCGGCCTCCGTCACGGTGTAGTCGGCGAGCCGCAGGCCCGCCCGGGTGGCGATCACCGAGTTGCAGCCATGGGCGATGTTGGCGAAGGGGCCGCCGTGGATCAGGGCCGGGTTGCCCTCCAGGGTCTGGACGAGGTTCGGCTGCAGGGCGTCCTTGAGCAGCACCGTCATGGCGCCGGTCGCCTTCACGTCCTTGAGGGTGACGAGCTTGCGGTCGCGGGTCTCGGCGATGACGATCCGGCCGAGGCGCTCCTCCAGGTCGGCCAGATCACGCGCGAGGCAGAACACCGCCATCACCTCGGAGGCCACCGTGATGTCGAACCCGTCCTCCCGGGGGAAGCCGTTGGCGACGCCGCCGAGCGACTGGGTGATCTGGCGCAGCGCCCGGTCGTTCATGTCGACCACCCGGCGCCAGTGGATCCGGCGCACGTCGATGTTGAGCTCGTTCGCCCAGTAGACGTGGTTGTCGATCAGCGCGGCCGCGAGGCTGTGGGCCGCCGTGATGGCGTGGAAGTCGCCGGTGAAGTGCAGGTTGATCTGCTCCATCGGCACGACCTGCGCCTTGCCGCCGCCGGCCGC
>CAXTCV010000177.1:0-7555 GCA_964242725.1 uncultured Methylobacterium sp. | reverse complement strand
CGGGACGGGGGTGAACACCGGCGGCGGCGCGGCGCGGCGGGGAAGGTCGGCGGCGAAGGCGGAGCCGGCGAGGGCGACACCCGCGAGGGCGGTGGCGGCGCGAAGCAGGGATTTCATGGTCTGGTCCTCTGGATAGTCCCGTATCGCCCGCGGGCGGGCGGCGACGGAACGGGGGTCTGGTTGCGTTCCAGCGGTTCCAGGGATGCTTTGCGCTCCGCGGTATCGCCGACCACTTTCGTGGCCCCTATTGGCAATCCGCCGTTATTCCCCGGCACCTTGACCCCACAACGCACGCGAATTGCCAAGGTTCGGTTACGGCCACGCTTTTTAGCCCCGCAGGCGTTTGACAAAATGTCGCAGCCCCTTTCCGGAAGGCCGCGGGCTGATCATGGCGTGAGCGCGATGGCGGAGATCAGACGGCCGTAATCGGATTCGCCGCGATGGGTGGCCCGGCGGTAGCTGTAGAAGCGCGCGGCGTCGGCATAGGTGCAGAGGTTCAGCGCCGTCGCCGCACCGATCTCGGCCTCGGCCAGGCGGGCCAGGATGAAGCCGGGCAGATCGAACTGGGCATGGTCCGGCCGCGTCCCGGCCCCGAGGAACCGCTCCATCCCCGGAGCCTCCGCGCGGAAACGCGCCATGAAATCCGGTCCGACCTCGTAGGATCCCTGCGCGATCGTCGGGCCGAGCACAGCGACGATGCGGTGCCGCCGGGCGCCCAGGGCTTCCATGGCGGCCACCGTGGCCCCGATGACCCCCGTGAGCGCCCCTTTCCAGCCGGCATGGGCTGCGCCGACGACGCGGCTCTCGGCATCCGCGAACAGGATCGGCCCGCAATCGGCCGTGGCGATGCCGAGCGCGAGTCCGGGAACCCGGGTCACCATGGCGTCGGCGCGCGGACGCTCCGCCGCCGCGATCGGCGCCGAGACAGTGACGACCTCGGCCGAGTGGATCTGATAGAGGCTGACGAGCCGGTCCACCGGCAGGCCGAGATGGGCGCACATCCGCGCCCGGTTCTCGGCTACGCGTTCCGGCATGTCGCCGGAGCCGAGACCTCCGTTCAGCGCGGCGTAGATGCCCTCCGAGACGCCGCCGAGGCGGGTGAAGAACGCGTGGCGGATCCCCGCATGCGCGGACAGCTCCGGCGCCTCGATCGATGTGCCCGCAATCATGGTCGGCCCCCTGCGCCGCGTCGGTGGCGCCCCGATACCGCAAGGGCTGCCCCTTGACGATGTCGTTCAGGCGTCAGATTCTTGCTGCATTGCAGTATGGGGCCGGGTTCGGCCCCATCCGAGAAGGACCGCAATGTCACGAGGAATCGAGACCGAAGCCTTGAGAGATGCGCCGAAGCCGCCGGCCAAGGCGCCGCATCCGCCCAGCGCACCCGCGCATCCTGTGACGCGCGAGCCCGCCGCCCTCGATCCGAACGATCCGAACCCGCCTGCGCCGCCCACGCCGCGGCCGTCCAACCAGACGGATTCGGGTTTCGGCTCGTTCGGCTGAACGACGTCGATCCCCGGAACCACGTCCCGAGGCGTTACACGTCCGGAAATCCAGGGAGCGGCCCGACGGACGGGCCGCTCACCGCCACGACCTTGAACAGACTGCCCATCCCGCCGCGTCCCGGATCCGTGAGCCGCGCGACCGCCCCGTCGATCTCGGCGGCCTGGGTCCCGGTGGCCCGGGACTTCAGACGTTCGGCCCGGGGGCGCAGGCCGAGGGCGAACAGGAAGGCGCCTTGGTCGACCGGCCCGTGGACCCGCGCGCCGGCGTCGGTCGCCGCCCGCGTCAGCGCGGCGAAGTCGACATGGTGCGTCAGGTCGGCCTCGCCCGGGGCGGCCAGCGGGTCCGCGAAGCCGTGTCCGGCGACGGCCTGAAGGGTATCGCCGAATCCGGGGCGCGTGTGGCCGTAATCGATGGCCAGCAGCACGCCGCCCACCGTGCAGACGCGCCGTGCCAGCGTTCGGACGAGGGCGAGGCCGGCGGCCGGAACGCTCAGCAGCGCCCCCACAGGACCATCGGCGTCGAGCCCCGGGGTCGGCTCCGGGGCGAGGCCGAAGGCGAAACCGCCCCCCGTCCCGAGCCCCACCTGACGCTCGTGCCACCCGGTCGGCCGGCGCTCGAACTGGCGGACCGGGAGGCAATCGAAGAACTCGTTGGCCAGGATGATCGTCGGGCCCGGGGGCAGGGTCTCGATCCCGGCATGCCACGCGGCCCCGGTTCCGGCGAGGGCGCGCGCCTGAGCGGCCCGCAGCACCGGGCTGGTCTCCACGAGATGCGGCGCCACGCGCGCACCCGGGGCCGCGGCGCGCAGCGCCCGCAGGGCATCCGCCATCAGCGTCCCGCGGCCCGGCCCGAGCTCCACCAGGACCAGTGGATCCGGCTGCCCCATCAGACCGTGGGCATAGGCGATCCAGGCGCCGATCAGCTCGCCGAACATCTGGCTGATCTCGGGCGCCGTGGTGAAATCGCCCCGTGCGCCCAGCGGATCGCGGGTGCGGTAATAGCCGTGGACCGGATGGCCGAGGCACAGGGCCATGTAGCGGTCGACGCCGATCGGCCCGTTCTGGCGGATCAGGGCGGCGATCTCGTCGCCCAGCGGCGTCACGCCTCCACGGCCGCCTTGCGCGCCTCCTCGGTGGCGGGACCCTCGATCGGATGGCGCGGGCGCGTCCGGCCGGTCGCGGCCAGAACGATGTAGGTGAGCCCGATGATCATCATCGGCACGCACAGCAGCATGCCCATGGTGACGCCGCCGCCCATGGGGCCGAGATTGTCGCCGAACAGGTAGCCGAGCTGGCGGTCCGGCTCGCGGAAGAACTCGCAGACTGTGCGGGCCAGGGCATAGCCGAGCACGAAGATGCCGCCGAGGAGACCGGGCTTGCGGAAGCCGAACCGGCGGACGCTGATCGCCATGACGATGAACAGCAGCAGGCCCTCGGTGGCGGCCTCGTAGAGCTGGCTCGGATGGCGCGGCAGGGGCCCGCCGCTCGGGAACACGACGGCGTAGGGGAAGTCCGGCGCCACCCGGCCCCAGAGCTCGCCGTTCACGAAATTGGCGATGCGCCCGAAGAACAGGCCGATCGGCACCACCACCGCGCCGATGTCGAGGAGCGTGTAGCCGTTGAGCGCCTTGGCCCGGGCGAAGAGCAGGAAGGCCAGGATCGCCCCGAGGAAGCCGCCGTGGAACGACATGCCGCCGTTGCGGATCGCCAGGATCTCCATCGGATCGGCGAGGTACATCGGCAGGTTGTAGAACAGCACGTAGCCGATCCGGCCCCCCAGCACGACACCGAGGGCAACCCAGACGACGAGGTCGTCGATATCGACCACCTGCGGACGCTTGACCACGCCCCAGAGGCTGTCGGCCATGACGAGGCGGCGCGCGTAGTACCAGCCGCCGATCAGGCCGGCGATGTAGGCGAGCGCGTACCACTTGATCGTGATCGGCCCGATCGCGAGCGCCACCGGATCGATGGCCGGAAAGGGCAGGGCGAGGAACGGCATCGGTCTCACCTCCGGGGCGGCCGGATTGGACGCCGGAGGGGCGGCGCGTCAAGTGCGCCGGATCTACCGGATCCGTTGGACGATCCCGTCGAAGGCCACGTCCGCGGCGATCAGCGGGACATCGTAATGGATGGCCGTTGCCGCCAGGAGGCGGTCGAAGGGATCGCGATGACGCCATGGCATCCCGCCGGCGGCGAGACAGATCGCGGGTCCCCGCGATGCGACGCGACCACCCTGCTTATCGAGCAGCGCGACCAGCCGTTCACCTGGGCGGCCATCTCCGGCCATTTGCCCACCCGAACCTTCCGGGCGATCGCAAGGAACGAGATCGGGCTGACCGTCACCGCGCTGGCCTCCGCCAGGGCAGCCCGCGCACCGCTCGACGGGCGTGGATCGGCCGTCAGGCTTCAGGCCCAGCTATGCGTATCGGGGAGGACGGCAGTCACCGTCTGCCGTCCCAGAGAGAGATTGCGGTGTCGGACATCGGTTCGCGCCAGCCCGGCCCGTCTCCGAGAGCCTTCTGCGGCAGGATCCCGATGCGAAACGGCGATGAGGCGATGGGGACGATCCGTGCGACCGGCACGTCCCCCCGCGCGAGCACGACCTCGTCCCCGCACACGGCCGCCTCGCCGAGGCGAGGCAGCTGACCTTCCGCGGCTTCGATGCTGATCCGCATGGCGGCAATCGCTTCCAGAATCCGTCCGAGGAACGCCTATCGGCTCGACAGCCGAAAGCGAACCGGCCGGCCAGCCTCGAAATCCGCTCAGGATGACGAACCGAGAAACAGAAATCCGTGGCCATCCGGCCCCTTGCAGAAAGCGGCCCCACGATCTCGGGACACGTTCGGGACCAGGCCGTAATCACCCAGGGGCTCGAGCAGACCTTTCATAGCGTCGACCGCGAAAATGAAGCGCGTCGAGGCTCGATCGGCCGGGCCGGATGACGCTCCGGGTGTGCGTCGGGCAGCCGGCACCCGGTAATGCAGCAGCTCCATGTGCGGGGCCGGGTCCGGCGGCGCGAGCGCGATCACGTCGACCTGCGGATCGTCCAGCCCGTCGAGGCGCGCCTGCGCGGCGCCCTGGTTCAGGCCCCGCTGCGCCACCGTGAGACCGAGCGGTCCGGTGAGGAACGCGAGCGCCGCGTCGAGGTCCGTGACGGTGATCGCCGAGTGATCGATGCCGAGGAACAGGCCCGGCGCATTCCGCCAGCGCTCCGCCGGCGGGCCGTCCGGAAAGAAGATCAACTCCAGCGGGTGCCCGTCGGGATCGCGGAACTTGTAGGCGGTGACGCCCCCCGACGAGGCCGGCAGGGCCTGCGGGCCGCCGCGGCTGATCGGCGTGGGCCCGACCTCGGCAAGCTGTGCCATCGCCGAATCCATGCTCCGCACCGGGATCGCGAGGTGCTGAAAGACCGGATCCGTGGCCGCCGGATCGGTCGGATAGGGGGCGCCCGGCGGATCCACCGCCAGGAAGGTGACGGCCTGGGCACCGAGCCGCATGCGCAACTGCGTCGCCCGACCGTCCGCGAGTCCCATCGCCTCCGCCTCGGCGGTCGGAACGAGTTCCGGTGGCGCGACCCGGGCGAAGCCCAGCCCGTCGCGATAGAAGGCCTCGGTTGCCGCGAGGTCCGCGACGGTGCGGCCGAAGCCGGCGATCGCCCGCACGCCGCTCACAGCAGCGGGGCTCCGCGGACATTGACGTAGATCGCGTAGAGCGTGTGCGACGCGCAGAGGAACAGGCGGCTGTTGTTGCGGCCGCCGAAGGCGAGATTGGCCACGGTCGACGGCACCAGGATCTTGCCGACCAATTCGCCCCCCGGGTCGATGCAATGCACCCCGTCGCCGGCACTCGACCAGAGATTGCCGTGCTCGTCGCAGCGGATCCCGTCGGCATTGCCCGGCGCGATCGTGCAGAACACGTCGCCTCCCGACAGGGCGCCGTCCTCGGCCACGTCGTAGACCCGGACGTGCTGGCGTGGGTCGGTGTCGAATTGCAGCCCCGTCTCGACGATGTAGAGCCGGCGCTCGTCGGGGGAGAAGCACAGGCCGTTCGGCCCCTGAAAATCGTCCGCCACCACCCGCAGCGAACCGTCGCGCGGATCGAAGCGGTAGACCGCGGCCGGCAGTTCCGATTCCTGCCTGCCGCCCTCGTAGTCGGTCTGGATGCCGTAGGGCGGGTCCGAGAACCAGATCGTCCCGTCGGACTTGCAGACGATGTCGTTGGGCGAATTCAGCCGCCGTCCCCGGTAGCGCTCCACCAGGCCGGTGATGCGCCCGTCGAGCTCGGTCCGGTGGATCCGCCGGCCCCGGTGCGAGCAGGACAGCATCCGCCCCTGCCGGTCGCGGGCATGGCCGTTCTCGAAGTCGCTCGCCTCCCGGTAGACGCTGAGCCCGGCATTCTCCGCCCAGCGCATCACCCGGTTGTTCGGCAGGTCCGAGAAGAACAGCTCGTCCCGATCACCGAACCAGACCGGCCCCTCGGTCCAGCGGAAGCCCTCGCCGAGTTTTTCCAGCGGCGCGTTCGGCAGCACATAGGCCTTGAAGCGCGGCTGAATCAGCGCGATGCCGTCCATCCCGCCGCCCCTACTTGAAGCGGCCGGGCTGGTTCACGGTCGGCTCGACCTGGAGGCCGGTGACGATCATCGTGCAGGGCGCGTCGCCGACCGTGCCGGAGAGGTGGCCCTTCCGGCCGTCCCGCTCCCTCGTGTTCTGGTCCTCGCCCATCATCAGCTCGCCCGGGCCCATCTCGACCCGGTGGCCGTCCATGGTCTCGACGAACCAGCGGCCGGACAGGATCGCGATCCATTGCGGCCGCGGGTTCTCGTGCCACTCCCCGACCCAGCCGACCGGGAGGACCGTGAAGGTCACGACCGCGGAGGCCGGATCCATCTTGTCGTTCCATTGCGGAGCGGTCTCGGGGTTGATCCCCTCGAACGTGAACCGCTCGATGTGGAACAGCGCCTGGCGGCTCACCCCCTCCGCGTCGGTGTAGACGTGCCAGTAGGGCATCTTCGGAGAGGTCGGCTCACTCATCGTCGCTCCTGCCGCGGCGGGACAATCGTCCTCGCACAACGGCCGGGTTCGGCGATGGTTCGCGCGGTCTGAATGCCACGCCGGCGGTTCAGGTCCGGTCGGCGGGCGGCCACGGGATCGGTCGCGTCAGGATGGTCATCCTGTCGTAGGGGCAAGCCGCGGGGAACGTGTCCTCGTCGCGCCCGGTCTCGCCCGCAGCCTCGATCCGGGCGCGCCGATAGGCACGCGCGATCAGTCCGTCCAGCTGTGATCGTAGGCTCGGACTGTCCTCCAGCCGCTCTTCGACCACGTTGCGGACCGATGCGACCCCGCTGCGGGTCCGTCGGGTCGGCTGATGATCCCACTTCAGGAGGTGGAGCAGGATCACGCTCAGGGCGCTGGTCAGCGCGTGGCGCTCGCTTCGGCCCACGTCGGCGATCTCATCGGCAATATGGTCGAGGTCGAGACGCGACCAAGCGCCCGTCCGCAGGAACCGCACCTGCTCCGCAGCCCAGGCATGGACATCCGCATCATATCGAGCCGCACCCTGTCCCTGACGCGCCCGCTTCGGAGCTGTCACGCCCGCCTCCTCGCCGTTCTTCCGCGAACGGACGGGACCACCCTATCCCATCTGCTCGGCGATCCGGTCCGTCTGCGCGAGGTTCGAGAACCGGGTGATGTTGGCATCGAACTGCAGCTCCACCATGCCGGTCGGGCCGTGGCGCTGCTTGCCGAGGATGACCTCCGCCTTGCCGTGGACCCGCTGCATCTCGGCTTCCCAGGCGAAGAACTCCTCGGTCCCCTCGCGGGGTTTCTTGTTGCCGACGTAGTATTCTTCGCGGAACACGAACATCACGACGTCGGCGTCCTGCTCGATCGAGCCCGATTCGCGCAGATCCGACAGCTGCGGGCGCTTGTCGTCGCGGTTCTCGACCTGACGGGAGAGCTGCGACAGGGCGATGATCGGCACGGCCAGCTCCTTGGCGAGCGCCTTCATGCCGGTGGTGATCTCGGTCATCTCCTGCACGCGGTTGTCGCTGC
>CAXTCV010000176.1:0-7555 GCA_964242725.1 uncultured Methylobacterium sp. | reverse complement strand
TCCTGCGGGAGGCGGGGGGCCGGCTCTACGGGCGGGGCACCTCCGACATGAAGGGGTTCCTGGCGGTCTGCCTCGCGCTCCTGCCCGAGATGGTCGCGGCGGACCTCGCGATCCCGATCCTGCTCGCGATCTCCTACGACGAGGAGGTCGGCTGCCTCGGGGTGCGGCCGCTGATCGCCCGGATGCTGGAGCGGGGCCCAAGGCCGCTCGGCTGCTTCGTGGGCGAGCCCACCGGGATGGCGGTGGTGGTCGGCCACAAGGGCAAGGCGGCCGCCCGCCTGACCTTCCGGGGCAAGGCCAGCCACTCGGCCCTGGCGCCCCAGGGCGTCAACGCGGTGGAATACGCCGCCCGCTTCATCGAGCATGTCCGGCTGTCCGCGGAGGCGCTCGCCCGGGACGGCGCCCGCGACCCGCTCTACGACGTGCCCCACACCACCGGCCTGTCGAGCGTGGTCCGGGGCGGCGCGGCGCTCAACATCGTGCCCGACAGCTGCAGCGTCAGCTTCGAGTACCGGGCGATCGGCGCGGACGATGCCGGGGCTCTGGCGGCGGCGGCGATCGCCTACGCCACCGACACCCTGGCGCCGCTGATGCGGGCCGTGGATCCGGCCTGCGGCGTCGATGTCGAGCCGCTGATCGACTATCCGGGCCTCGACACCGACCCGGAGGCGCCGATCGTGACATTGGCCAAGGGGCTCGCCGGCCGCAACGGCCATTCCAAGGTCTCGTACGGGACGGAGGGCGGGCTGTTCGAGCGGCTCGGCGGCGTGCCCGCCGTGGTGATCGGCCCCGGCTCCATCGCCCGGGCCCACAGGGCCGACGAGTACGTGACCCGGGGCGAGCTCGACGCCTGCGCGGGCTTCGTGCGGCGGCTGATCGCGGCCTGCCGGTCATCGTAGTCGGGGGATCCCAAAGGGCCTCAGCCCTTTGGCGGGCTGTCGGGGCGGCGCCCCGACAGCGGGCTCCGCCCTGCACCCGCGAAAGGTCTCGACCGTTCGAAACCCTGCCGTCCGCGGGCGAGCCGCCCTATCTCGCGGGGATCTCCCCGAACCCCGGACCCCGCGATGGACGATCCCCGGCACGGCCGCTACGCCTACAGCGCCCTTCCCGACCGGCCGACCTACGACTGGCCCGGCGGGCGGCGGCTCGCGGTCTATGTCGGGCTCAATCTCGAGACCTTCGACTTCGGCAGCGGGCTCGGCGCCGAGCTCGCCCCGGGCGGCCCGCAGCCCGACGTGCTGAACTACGGCTGGCGCGACTGGGGCAACCGGGTCGGGGCGTGGCGGCTGCGCGAGACCCTCGACAGCCTGGCCCTGCCGGCCAGCGTGCTGGCGAACAGCCGGCTCTACCGGGACTGCCCCGGCCTGATCGAGGCCTTCCGGGCGCGGGGCGACGAGATCGTCGGCCACGGCCGCACCAATGCCGAGCGCCAGGGGACGCTGCCGGAGGCGGAGGAGCGCGCCCTGATCGCGGAGGCCACCGCGATCCTGACCCGGGCGGAGGGCCGGGCGCCCGCGGGCTGGCTGGGCCCGTGGATCTCGCAGTCGCGGGTCACGCCGGACCTCCTCGCCGAGGCCGGCTACCGCTACCTGCTCGACTGGTGCCACGACGATCAGCCGACTTGGATGGCGACCCGCGGGGGCGGGCGGATCCTCGCGGTGCCCTACCCGCAGGAACTCAACGACATCCCGGCGATCGTCGCCCGCAAGGAGACGGGCCGCCAGTTCGCCGAGGCGCTCGTCGACGCCTTCGACGAGATGCTGGAGCACTCCGCCGCCGCGCCCCTGGTGATGGGGATCGCGCTCCATCCCTACATCGTCGGGCAGCCCCACCGGCTGCGGCCGCTCCGGGCGGCGCTCGCCCATATCGCGGCCCACCGGGACCGGATCTGGCTCACCACCGCGGGGGCGATCGCCGCGCAGGTCTACGGCCTCGGCCCGGAGATCGGAACCGGGCCGAGGCCGTCGGCCTTTGACACCGCATCGTCTTTCTCCGAAAGCCGGTGACCATCCTTCGGGACGATGCTCCAGACCGCCGCCATGCTGCGCCTGCGGGACTATCAGCGCGCCAGCCTCGACGCGCTCTCGGCCGCCTGGGGGCGGGGAGGGGGCGACGCGGCGGCGCCCGGCCACCTGGTCGTGCTGCCCACCGGGGCCGGCAAGGCCCTGGTCATCGCCGCCCTCGCCCGGGAGACGCTCGCCGAAAACCCCCGCGCCCGGGTGGCGATCGTCACCCATAGCCGCGAGCTCGTCGCCCAGAATTTCTCCGAACTGACGCGCTACTGGCCGGAGGCGCCGGCCGGGATCTTCTCCGCCGGCCTCGGGCGGCGGGAGGCCGGGGCGCAGGTGCTGGTCTGCGGCATCCAGTCGGTGGCCGACCGGCTCGACGCGGTGGGTCCGCGCGACCTCGTGATCGTCGACGAGGCCCACCTGATCCCCCGCGCCGCCGACACCCGCTACGGCCGGTTCCTGGCGGGCTTGCGGGCGGCGACCCCGGGGCTGCGGGTGGCGGGCTTCACCGCGACCCCCTACCGCCTCGATTCCGGCCGCCTCGACGCGGGCGCGGGCCGCCTGTTCTCCGGGATCGCCTACGAGGCCGACACGTTCGACCTGATCCGGCGGGGTTTTCTGGCGCCCCTCGTGTCCAAGGCGACGCTGACCCAGCTCGACGTCGCCGGGGTCGGACGGCGCGGAGGCGACTACATCCCGGGGGAGCTGGAGGCGGCGGTCAACCGTGACGGCATCACCCGGGCCGCGGTCGCGGAACTGGTGGATTATGGCCGGGGGCGGCGGGCGTGGCTCGCCTTCTGCGCCGGCCTCGCCCATGCCGATTCCGTGCGCGACGCCGTGCGGGCGGAGGGCTATGCCTGCGAGACCGTCTCGGGCGAGACGCCCCGCCGGGAGCGCGACCGGATCGTGGCGGGGTTCCGGGCCGGAGGGACCCGCTGCCTGACCTCGGTCGGCGTGCTCGGCACCGGCTTCAACGTTCCCGAGGTCGATCTCGTGGCGCTCCTGCGCCCGACCCGCAGCACCGGGCTCTACGTGCAGCAGGTCGGCCGGGCGCTGCGCCGCGCGCCGGGCAAGGCCGACGCGCTGATCCTCGACTATGCCGGGCTGGTGCGGATGCACGGCCCGGTGGACGCCGTCACCGTCCGGAGCGCCGCCGAGGTCCAGGGCCAGCTGCGCGGCGGGGCAGGGGGCCTGCGCGCCAAGCCCTGCCCCGGCTGCGGTGCCCTGATCGCCCTCAACGCCTCGACCTGCGAGGCCTGCTGGACCGAGCCGGAGGCGGAGGCCCTGCCCCCGCACGAGGCGGCGGCCGACGATGCGCTGCCGATCCTCTCGACCGAGCTCGGCGCCCACGGCATCGGACCGGGCGGCCCTGCCCCCGCGCCGGAGCCGGCCTGGCATCCGGTCACGGGGCTGAGCCTGCAGGCCGCGCCGGACGGACTCGACCTCGTGATCGGCTGGCGGGACGGCGCCGCGGAGGCCGATTGGCACGTGCGCCTGCGACCCGAGCGGAGCGGCTACGAGCGCGAGAAGGCGGTGCACTGGTGGCGCGGCCTCGGCGGCGGCCGGGACGCGCCGATGACCGCAGCCGGGTTTCTGGAACGCGCCGCCTGTCTGACCCGGCCGGCGGCGATCCGGATCCGGCCCGGCCGGCTGTCGGAGCAGATCGAGTGCCGGGCGAGGGACGGGCGGATTCTCGGCGCTGTGCGTCGGCAGCCCGGATACGACGCGTGACAGCCGCGCGGGGAGGGGACGCGGACCGGGACCGCCCTCGCCCGGTTCGCCAAGTGCCGGTTCGCCAAGTGCCAGTTCGGCGCGTCCGGCCACGCCGCGTCGACCGCCGGAGCAGTCCCGCAGGAGCAGTCCCGAAGGCTGGCCTCAGGCTCGTCCAGGATATCGGCGGGAGCTTTGCCGAG
Organism: uncultured Methylobacterium sp.; assembly: GCA_964242725.1. Classification (GTDB taxonomy): domain Bacteria; phylum Pseudomonadota; class Alphaproteobacteria; order Rhizobiales; family Beijerinckiaceae; genus Methylobacterium. The sequence continues at coordinate 3,633 of CAXTCV010000176.1, read as the reverse complement.
CCGCGACCGCGCGGCCATCCAGGCCCCCTCACCCCGCCGTTTGGATGCGCTTAGTTCCATAATATATCTTATGCGAACTTTGGACGTGGTCCGGCGGAAGCGGCCTGGGCGCCGTGCCGAGGTGTCGTCTTGGGGTCTGTCGGTGGTTCCGGCGTCGCCGGACCGAAGCCGGGTCGACCCTCCTGGGACGGCGGTGTCGGAGATCGTCCGCCTCTGAGGGCGATCGTCGGAGGCGGCCCGGGGCCGGACGGACTGGACCGCGCCGTCGACCGGGGGCAGGGCCGATGGGGTCCCCTCCCCGCAGGTCGAACGCCGCTCCGGTCGCGTGCCGCCCGTGGCGGCGGTCGCCGGGGATGGGGCCGCGGTGCGATCGTGGCCCGAGCAGACCGGCTTTTGCATCATCGTCTTCCGAAAGCCGGCCCCCCCTTTCGGGAGGATGCGCTAGCCCGGCATCGTCGGTGCGGTGGCAGGTCACCGCCGCTCAGCCGGATCGGGGGTCTCTTCGGGGACCGCGCGGCACGCGCGCCCGGTCGTTCCGACATGGGCTCCCGCATCGCCCCGGACGGTGCGCCCCGGCTGTCGGGAGAAGCCGTCGTCCGCGGGGAATCGGACGTATCGATCGGCCGCACATCCGGCAGGCTGCGATCGTTCCATAGACCGGACCGTCAACCGAACTTGGGACCCGGTTAATCCTAAATCTTCGCACGCTCTTAACGCGCGGCCGCCTAGGGTCGCCCCGCCGGTCGGTTCTGCTGCGCAGGCCTGGCCGACGGGGTCATTCTCGGCAGGAGCTTCGTCGATGCTCAGGTTCCTCGCGGCTCCGGCCGCCTGTCTGATCCTGTGCGGCGCCGCCGCCGCGCAGGACATGCCCGGGCTCGCGACCCTGGCGCCCCCCGATCTGATGCAGCCGAGCCTCGTTGCGCCCGAACGGGGAGCCGCTGCCGATCGCCCCGACGTCGTCCAGCCCGTGCCGCTCGGCGCCAGGGCCGGCCAGGCCCCCCTCGGGGTCCGGGCGGCGCGCGGCGATCCGGGTGGGAAACAGGCGCTCGCCGACCTGAAGTCCGGACCCGCCCGGCCCTGGTGCGCCCAGGATCGCCGGGTCGGGACCGGCGCCGGCTTCTGCCTGATCAACTGAGCCGGCCGGTCCGGCGAGGGGCTCACGAGGCCGCGTAGACCGAAACCTCGTCGAAGGTCTCGTCGGCCCCCGGCGCGTAGGCGAGGGAGGCGACGAGCAGCACCAGCACGGCCACGCCGATCGCCGCGGTGACGAGGAGACGCGTGAGGAGTTCCGCGTGCGCCCGGGCGGCATGGATCACCGCGCACCCGAGCACGAAGGCGCAGGCCTGCGCGGCCGGGCTCGCGAGGGCCGGCGTCACCGCCCGCCTCCGGGGGTCCGATCCCGGTCGATCCCGCCCATGGTCCCCTCCCCGGCCCGAACGGCCATCTCCGGCGCGGCCCCCGACCGCCGCCTTTGAGACTGCGCGCCGCCCTGCCGCAGCGACGCTACGGTCCAGCTCTCCCGCCGCGCGACCCCAATATGGGGGACCCGGCCCCGCGACCGGCGATCCGTCACGCTTTCGTGACCCGTCCGCGGCCGGTCACCCGGGCGTCGACTCCGGAATCGCCAGCGCGTAGGTGGCCTCGCCGACGCGGCACAGGGGTCCGCCCGGGCCGGACCGCTTCCACAGGCGGGTGTTGAGGGCCGCCACGGGATCCCGACCCGGCAGGGTGAAGCCCTGGCCCAGGAGGCGCTCCAGGATCTCGGCTGCGTGCAGCGGCCGGCCCGCCCGCGCGATCGCCGCGCAGGCGGCCTGGACCAGGACCCGCCCGTAGCGCCGGGCACCGGCCGCATCCTCCGTGAAGGCCACGGCCGGCGGGATGGCCCCGCGCGTCTCGGCCGCCCCGGAGGATTCGCCGCCGGACGCGCGCGCCGCGACCGGCGGCGCGTGGAGCGGGGCCGCGGCGGGGTGCGGTCGCGGGGCCGCGTCCGGCTCGACGTCCGGCTCGGGCGCCGGACCGCCGGCGTGGCCGGCACCCGATTCGGGCGCCTGGTCGCAGGTCGCGGCCCCGGCCCCCAGGCGGCGGCCGAGGTCGCGGTACAGGATGAGGTCCGCGATCTCCCGATCGAGCGCCTCGCGCTGCCGCCGCAAGGCCTCGAGCCGCATCGCGATCTCGGCGTCGGACAATCCCATCGACCATTCCCTCCCGTCGGAAGGAACATACCGTCTTTTCCCTTTTTAGGGAATGGCGATCGCCGTCTTTCGTCTGCAGCACCACAGAATATTCCGATCAGCCGGATCGGTCGGACAGAATATTCTCTTGCGCCGATCCCCGTGCCCCCGGCTGACGCATCGAGCCCGCGGTCCGCCGGGATTGTCAGGGATCGCCGCCCGCTGGCCAGGCCGGTGCCTCAGCGGCGCGCCCGTATTCCCTTCGCCGCCGGCCGGGGCGGAACCAGCAGGGCGCTCGGATCGGCCGGGTGCAGGGTCAGGCCGCCATCGTCCAGCACCATCGGCAGGCGGGGGAAGACCTCGCGCAGGTGGGCGAGATCCGCCTTGAACGCCTGCCGGAAGCTGCGGATCGAGGCGTTCTCGGCGCCGAACTGCGCGTGGAGGTTGGACCATGTCAGCCGCAGCGGTCGCTGCAGCGACCGCAGCCGGTAGCCGGTCCAGAACAGGAGGTCGAGCTTGCGCGCCGAGCCCGAGAAGGCGCGGGCGGCCCGGACGTCGACCGGCAGAGCGTGCCGGATCAGGGTCTCGTAGAATTCCGGATCGAAGCGCACGGTGCGCCCCGCGGTGTCGTCGCCCTCGCCGGCGCGGGGGCGCCACAGCTCCAGGCTGCGGAATGGCGGGACGTTGAGGGTGGTGGCGCTGTCGCGCCCGTCCCAGAGGCCGATCTGCATGGAACAGGCGGCCAGGCGGTTCAGCTGCTCCTTGAACTGGCGGATGGTGCCGCGCTCGCCGCCCGTGACCGCGAAGCCCATCTCGCGCATGAAGCCCGACAGGGTCTCGGCGACCTTCACGGTGGGGCTGCGCTGGCGCACCGCCTCGGTGCAGAGGTGGAGCAGCACCAGCCGGGCCTTCGGCCCGTAGGGCAGCCCCTGGGGCGTGAAGGCGCCGGTCTCCGGGTCCTTGATCCGCCCGGCGATCAGGCTGAGCGAGTTGCGCCCGTAGGTGCGCGAGAACTCGCGGACCGGCCCCGGGTCGCGGTAGGGCAGGCCGCACAGGGCCAGCACCGAGTGGATGTGCTGAAGGCTCGACGGCAGCGCCGGCTCGCTCTCGATCACGAGCCGGACGGCGTCGCGGCGGCGCTGGTCGCGCGAGAGGGCGGCGCGGCGGAGCTCCGCCTCCCCCAGGAGGGCGGCCTGTGCGGCGCGCTCGCGCTGGCGATGCAGGACGTGCTCGACGATCTGCGCGAACAGGAAGCCGCCGCGCGCCGCCTCGACCTCGGCCCGCAGGTCCGGATCGTGGATCTCGGCGATCTTCTCCTCGATGCCCATCGCCCCTCGGCCCGAATCGCACGGGCGCGCCCTCCCGGCAGACGGAAGGGCGGCCCGATCCTGCCATGCCACGATTCGTCCGCCGAAGCCCGGGCGCGGTGCGGCTTGTCCCGGCAATCCCCGCTTCCCGCCCC
>CAXTCV010000175.1:0-7564 GCA_964242725.1 uncultured Methylobacterium sp. | reverse complement strand
GCGACCGCGAGACCCTCTACCCGGACGTGACCGAGCTGATCGAGGCCTGCCGCCACCTCGTGGACGACGGCTTCGTGGTCCTGCCCTACTGCAACGACGATCCGATCGTCTGCCAGCGCCTGGAGGATCTCGGCTGCGCCGCGATCATGCCTATGGGCTCGCTGATCGGCTCCGGGATGGGGGTGGCCAACCCGGCGAATCTCGAACTGATCTGTCGCCGGGCCAAGGTGCCGGTGGTGGTCGATGCCGGGATCGGGACCGCCTCGGACGCGGTGATCGCCATGGAGCTCGGCGCCTCCGCCTGCCTGATCAACACCGCCATCGCCAAGGCCGACGATCCGGTCCGCATGGCCCGCGCCATGGGCCGGGCGGTCGAGGCGGGGCGCGATGCGCATCGGGCCGGGCGGATCCCCCGCCGGGGCCGGGCCGAGCCGTCGAGCCCGCAGCTCGGCCTCGTCGGCTCGTGAGGATGCTGCCGGCGCCGCTGCTCGCGGTGACGGACCGGCACGGGCATCCACGGCCCCTCGCCGAGACCGTGCGGGCGATCCTCGATGGCGGCGCCCGCTGGATCTGGTTCCGCGACCGCGACCTCGAACCGGACGCGCGCGGCCGCCTCGGCGAGGCCGTGACCGACGCTGTCCGGGCCCGGGGCGGGTTCCTGATCGTGGGCGGCGACGTCGCCCTGGCGCACACCCTCGGCGCCGACGGGGTGCATCTCGGCGGCGGTTCGGGTCCGCAGGCGATCGCGGCGGCCCGGTCCGCCCTGGGGGCCGCCGCGCTGATCGGCGTGTCGGCCCACGCGGTGCACGAGGTGGCCCAGGCCGCGGCGGCGGGTGCCGATTACGTGACGCTGAGCCCGGTCTACCCGACCGCGAGCAAGCCCGGCTACGGCCCGGCGCTCGGTCCGGACGGCCTCGCGGCGGCGCGGGACGCCGGCCTTCCGCTGGTGGCGCTCGGCGGGATCGGCCTCGACCGGATCGCGGCCTGCCGCGCGGCAGGCGCGGCAGGGGTGGCCGTCATGGGCGGGTTGATGCGGGCCGACGATCCGGGGGAAGCCGCGCGGGTTCTGCTGAACGCCTGGAACGCGGCGCCACGCGCGTCCACCGGATCGCCTTAGGGCCTATGCGCCAGGGATTCGAGCCGGCTATCCATTCAAACCAACCGAACCGTCCGAACGGGGTCTCATCGAGGGATCCGTCCGCGGTCTACTTCTCGGACGGCCCATAGGGCGGCCGCGGAATCGCCCGGTGCGCGGCCCGCAAAGCCGCCGACCAACGCTCGCGCAGGTCGTGGAAGTACCCTTCGCCGGCCTCGATCCGGTGGTTCACCTCGAGCGTCGGCGCGTTGCGTCGGGCGACAGCGATGTCGATCGGCAGGCCGACGCCGAGATTCGACCGCATGGTCGAATCCATCGAGACCAGGCTGACCTTCAGGGCATCGTACAGATCGGTCCGGTAGGTCACCGCCCGGTCGAGGATCGGCTTGCCGTATTTGTGCTCGCCGATCTGGAGGAACGGGGCGTCCGTGCTGCACTCGATGAAGTTGCCGGCCGAGTAGATGAGATACAGCCGCATGTCGCCGGTGCCGATCTGTCCGCCGAACAGCAGGGAGATCGAGAACCGGATGTTGGCCGCCTCGAACCCATCCTTCTCGATCGACCGCACCCGCCGGATGGCGCGGCCGATGAGCTGCGCCGCCTGGAACATGGTCGGCGCCTCGACGAGCTTCTGAGCGGGCTCGTCCCCTTCGGAAGGCACACCCTCCTGGAGCAGGCTCAGCACCGACTGCGTGATCGAGAGATTGCCCGCCGAGGCCAGCATCATCACCCGCTCGCCCGGCACATTGAAGTGGTGCAGCTTGCGGTAGGTCGAGATGTCGTCGAGTCCCGCGTTGGTGCGGGTGTCGGCCACCATCACCAGCCCTTCTTCGACCAGGACACCGACACAATAGGTCATCGTCTTCGGGCTTTCATGCGATGGGACTGCCGTCGCGGGACTCAGGACTGGGCGGCGGCCCTGCCTTGCTCGACGCGAAGCTTCACGTCCAGTGTCTCGGTCCCGCCGCCGGTGCGGCTGCCCCGGATCGGCGCGGCGCCGAGATAGTCGAGCCCGGTGGCCACACGGATGTAGCTGTCGGACGGGCTCATGGCGAAGCACGGATCGAACGCCACCCAGCCGAGATCCGGCACCAGGGCCTCGGCCCAGCCGTGCGGCGCCTCGACCGTGGCCTCGCCGTCGTCGCGGGCGCGGTAGCCCGCGACGTAGCGCGCGGGGATGCCGATATGCCGGGCCGCGGCGATAAAGACATGCGTGAGGTCCTGGCAGACGCCCCGCTCCGCCGCGAAGGCCTTCGCGGCCGGGACGGCATTGGCGGCCGGTCCGGGCTCGTAGGCGACGACCCCGGGAACGGCCCCCATCAGGCGGTGGAGCAGCGCCAGCGGCGCCGCGTCGCCGTCCGTGGCGACGTGCTCGGCGAAGAGCTGCAGCTCCGGGCTGGCCGCGCAGAGATCCGTGTCGCGCAGGTAGAACGCGTCCGGCAGACGTTCGACGGTCCCGCGCACGATCCCCTGGGTGTCCTCGGTGTCGACCTCGCCGCTGACGCGGATCGTCAGGGCGTCGGCGGCCTCATCGGGGGTGAACCAATGAACGAGATTGCCGAACCCGTCCTCGCGGGCGGTCAGACGTCCGTCGACGGTCGTGTCGATCCGCCACCCCCGGACGTACTGGCCGTCATGGTCCCGCGGCGTCAGGCGCAGGACCTGGACGAGCCCGCGGGCCGGTTGCTCGTAGGTATAGATGGTCTCGTGGATCACGCGGATGCGCATGCGCGGGGGGCCTGTGCGTCTTCGTCAGCCGACCAGATACTGCTTGGCGATGGCCTCGCCCACCCTGTTGTTCTCGGCGATGAACGCCTCGACGAACTCGTGCAGGCCGGAGGCGAAGACCCGGTCGATATCCTCGGCCTCGAGCTTGGCCAGCATGTTGCCCGCGAACCGCTGGCTCGGTCCGCGCCGGCCGTAGGCATCGGCGATCAGGTCGAGATACTCGACGATCACGCCGTAGCAATTGGCGAAGGACCGGGGCATCTGCTTGTTGAGGATCAGCAGATCGGCCACCAGCAGCGGCTTCACGCTCTCCCGATACACCCAGTGATAGGCGTTGAAGGCCGAGACTTCGCGCAGGATCGTGGTCCACTGGAAGTAGTCGAGGCTGCCGCCCACCGTCTCGTCGTGGGGCAGCAGGATCTGGTACTTCACGTCGAGGATGCGGGCCGTGTTGTCGGCCCGCTCGATCGCGGTCCCGAGCCGGGTGAACCAGAAGGAGTCGTTGCGCAGCATCGTGCGGAAGGCCGAGCCGTCGAAGGTGAGGGAGACGGTCTTCACCCAGTCGAGGAAGCGGCCGAACTCGTCGCGGTTGAGGTCCTTGCCGGCATAGTTGCGCAGTTCGAGCCAGGCGCCGTTGATCGCGTCCCACATCTCGGTGGTGAGCGCCGTGCGCACCGAGCGGGCGTTCTCCCGGGCGGCCTCGATGCAGGAGCGGATCGAGGACGGATTGTGCGGGCTGAAGGCCAGGAAGTCGCAGACCGTGTCGGCGTTCACCGCGCTGTAGTGATTCTTGAACGCGTCCGGGTCTCCGGCCGAGGCGAGGGCGGAGTCCCACTCGTTGCCCTCGCCGCCGCCATAGCTCGTCGGCAGCGACGCGAAGCGGTGCGCGGCGTCGAGGATGCGCGCGACGAAGTCGGCGCGCTCGACGTAGCGCGAGAGCCAGAAAAGGTTGTCGGCAGTCCTGGAAAGCATTCTTTTTCAGCCACGTCGAGCGGACCGGGGAGCCCGCGCCTCGGGATGTCCGGATCCCATGAACTCAGGCGTCCAGCACCCAGGTGTCCTTCGTACCACCACCCTGGCTCGAATTGACCACCAGCGAGCCCTCTTTCAGCGCGACCCGGGTCAGGCCGCCCGGGACGATGCGGATCTGGTCGGCGCCGTTGAGCACGAAGGGGCGCAGGTCGACGTGGCGCGGGGCGACCCCGGAGGCCACGAAAGTCGGGCAGGTGGACAGCGACAGGGTCGGCTGGGCGATGAACCCGTCGGGGGCATGCTTGAGCTTCTTGGCGAAGTCGTCGATCTCGCGCTTGCTCGCGTGCGGCCCGACCAGCATGCCGTAGCCGCCCGAGCCGTTGACCTCCTTCACCACCAGCTCGGACAGGTTGTCCATCACGTAGGCGAACGAGTCCTTCTCGCGGCAGCGATAGGTCGGCACGTTGTGCAGGATCGGCTCCTCGCCGGTGAAGAATTTTATGATCTCCGGCATGTAGCTGTAGACCGCCTTGTCGTCCGAGATGCCGGTCCCGACCGCGTTGGCCAGTGTCACGGAGCCGCGCTCGTAGGCATTCATCAGGCCCGGCACGCCGAGGACCGAATCGGGGCGGAAGACGAGGGGATCCAAAAAATCGTCGTCCAGGCGGCGGTAGATCACGTCGACCCGGCGCGGCCCCTCGGTGGTGCGCATGTAGACCACGTCGTCCTTGGTGAAGAGATCCGAGGCCTCCACCAGTTCGACGCCGAGCTTGTCGGCCAGGAACGAGTGCTCGTAGAAGGCCGAGTTGTAGCGGCCGGGGGTCAGGAGCACGACCGTGGGGTCACGGGTCGCCGAGACCGGGGCGAGGCTGCGCAGGGTGGCGAGCAGGGCGTCGGGATAGTTCTCCACCGGGGCGACCCGGTGCTTGGAGAACAGGTCCGGGAACAGGCGCAGCATCACCTCCCGGTTCTCCAGCATGTAGGAGACGCCGGACGGGATGCGGGCATTGTCCTCGAGCACGAAGAAATCGTTCTCGCCGGTGCGCACGATGTCGATGCCGGCGACGTGGACGTAGAGGTCGTGCGGCACCCGGAACGAGCGCATCTCCATCCGGTAATGGGCGTTGCGGTAGACGAGATCGGCCGGGATGATGCCCGCCTTGATGCATTCCTGGGCGCCGTACACGTCCTTCAGGAACAGGTTGATGGCGGTGACCCGCTGCTTCAGCCCGCGCTCCAGGAACGTCCATTCCGGCTTCGTGATCACCCGCGGGATGATGTCGAAGGGAATCAGGCGTTCGGTCGACTCGTTGTCGCCGTACACCGCGAAGGTGATGCCGATCCGGCGGAACAGCAACTCGGCCTGGCTGCGGCGCGTGTTGAAATGCTCGGGGGGCGTCGTTTCGAGCCACGTCTTGAGCGTGCCGTAGGCGTCTCGGATGGCGGCCGGATCGGCCGTGCCGGTGCCGAGCCCGGTCATCTCGTCGAAGGCCGTCACCGCCATCTCGCTCCTCCCTAACGCTCCCGCTCTGAGGCAAGAGGCGCGCCATCTGCTCGTGGCTATATCTGCTCTCGATAACGCTCAAGGCGGCGAGAGGATCAGATCAGTTTGAGGCCTTTCAGGCTCGCGTGACCGTTTCGCCCGAGGATCACGTGATCGTGGACGACGATCTTCAGCGGCGCGAGCACCGCCACGATCTCGCGGGTCATCGCCACGTCGGCAGCCGACGGGGTCGGATCGCCGGATGGGTGATTGTGGGCGAGGATGATGGCGGTGGCCGAGAGTTCCAGCGCCCGCCGGGCGACCTCCCGGGGATAGACCGGCGTGTGGTCGACCGTGCCGCGGCCCTGCACCTCGTCGGCGATGAGGTGGTTGCGCCTGTCGAGGAACAGGAGCCGGAACTCCTCGCGCGGCGCGAACGCCATGGTGGCGCGCAGATAGTCCTGCAGTGCGCCCCACGAATCCAGCAGCGCCCGCCCGCGGATCGCCCCCCGGGCGAGCCGCCGCCCGGCCGCCTCGATCACCTTGAGGTCGGCGGCGACGCCGGCGCTGACGCCCTGGACCTCCAGCAATCGGGCCGGCTCTGCGCTCAACACCTCGGCGAAGCTGCCGAACCGGGCGACCAGGGCCTTGGCCAGGGGCTTCACGTCGCGCCTCGGGATGGCCCGGAACAGGACCAGTTCCAGCAATTCGTAATCCGGCAGCGCGTCGCCGCCCCCCGCCGTAAATTTCTCCCGGAGCCGGAGCGATGGCCGTGATAGTGCGGCTCGTCCTTGGCCAGCGACGACGCGCCGCCGGCGTCGCCGAAGAGCCCCGCCTCGGCATCGTCCGGCCGCGGCGCCATGGCCGGTCAGGATGCTGCGGGATTGACGGGCTGGTGCAGCCCCTTCGGCGAGATCGTGAAGATCTCCACCCCCGTCTCCGTCACCGCCACGGTGTGCTCGAACTGGGCGGAGAGCGACCGGTCGCGGGTCACCGCGGTCCAGCCATCGCCCAGCACCTTCACGGCCGGTCGCCCGAGATTGATCATCGGCTCGACGGTGAAGAACTGCCCGGGCTTGAACGGCACGTCGTAGCTCGCCTCGACGTAGTGCAGGATCGTCGGCGCGTCGTGATAGGTTCGCCCGAGGCCGTGGCCGCAGAAATCCCGCACCACCGAGCAGCGCTCGCTCTCGGCGTAGGACTGGATCGCCCGGCCGATGTCGTTGGTCGAGCCGCCCGGCTTCACCGCCGCGACGCCGCGCATCAGCGCCTCGTAGGTGATCTCGCACAGGCGCTGCGCCCGGCGCGAGACCTCGCCGACATAGGCCATCCGGCTCGAATCGCCGTGCCAGCCGTCGAGGATCAGGCAGATGTCCAGGTTGACGATGTCGCCCTCGCGCAGGGGCTTGTCGTTCGGGATGCCGTGACAGACCACGTGATTGATCGAGGTGCAGATCGACTTCGGATAGCCGCGATAGAGCAGGGAGGCCGGATAGGCGCCGTGATCCATGGCGAACTCGTAGGCGAGCCGGTCGAGTGCCTCGGTGGTGACGCCGGGCTGGGTCGCCTCCATGAGCAGGTCCAGGGCCTCGGCGGTGAGCCGGCCGGCGCGGCGCATGCCTTCGAAGCCCTCGGGCCCGTGAATCGGCGGCTCCGGGGCGCGGCGCGATCCCTGCGCGGTGGCCTGTTCCTGCTGCATGTCGGGACTTTTCGCGGCGTCATCAATCGGGCGTCCGACCTATGTACGGTGCGCGGCGCGGGAGGCCAAGCCGTGTCCGGCACGCGGACGGGCGAGGCTTGCGCCGGAAGCGGGGCTGGCGGCATAAGCGGCCGCAAGGCGCCCAGCGCGCGCGGGCAGATTCGCCGCGCGATCGATACGGGTCAGGCGAGGGCCGGATGGCAGGCAAGGCGGTACCCCACTTCCACAACGAGCCGGGTGTGCCGGTGGTCGCGGTCGGGGTGAAGGAGTTCATGTGCATCGGCGCGCTGCCGCCGTTCGACCACCCGCACGTCTTCCTCGACATGGGCGCCGACACCGAGATCATCTGCCAGTACTGCTCGACCCTGTACCGTTACCGCGCCGGCCTGAAGGCCGACGAGGCGGATCCGCAGGGCTGCGTCTGGCACGACGACGCCCAGCTCGCAGCGGAGTAGGCGCGCCGTCGCGGTGTCCTCCGACCATCGACCATTGCGCATCGGGATCGTCGGGGCCGGGATCGGCGGCCTCACGGCGGCGCTGGCGCTGTCGGATGCCGGCCACGCCGTCACGGTGATCGAGCGCCGCA
>CAXTCV010000174.1:0-7720 GCA_964242725.1 uncultured Methylobacterium sp. | reverse complement strand
ACCAGATGGTCTCGATCATGGAGGGCGTGGTCCAGCGCGGCACCGCGACCCTGCTCAAGCAGATCGGCAAGCCGCTCGCCGGCAAGACCGGCACCACCAACGACGCCAAGGACGCGTGGTTCGTCGGCTTCTCGCCGGACCTCGCGGTCGGGATCTACATGGGCTTCGACAAGCCGCGCTCGCTCGGCGACCGGGCCACCGGCGGCGGCCTCGCGGCGCCCATCGCCCTGGAATTCCTGAAGTCCGCCCTCAAGGACAAGCCGCCGACCCCGTTCCGGGTGCCGCCGGGGATCAAGCTGATCCGCGTCAACCTCGCCAGCGGCACCCGCGCCGGCTCGGGGGAGGGCGCCGGGACGATCCTGGAGGCGTTCAAGCCCGGCACCGCGCCGCCGGATTCCTACGTGGCGCCGTCCGGCGGCGGCCAGGCGCCGGCCCCCGCGGCGGCGGCCGTGCCGCCCGATCCCGACCGGGCCGCGCAGGCCGGCGGGCTGTACTGAGGGCAGGGCGGGGCGAGATCCCGCCCGCGCGGCGCCGTCTTGGCCGTGACGGCGACGATGTTCGAGGCCTCGCGGCCGGATCAGCGCAACCGCCTGACCCACACACACGCCTCTCCCTCCCCCCCTGCGGGGCAGGGAGGGCGCGCGACCCGTCCGCTTGAGCGCTCCGCGTCCCGGCGACCCGCACGGAAAAAAGCCGCCCCGGAGGGAGCGGCTTCGAGGAGTCTTCAGGGAGGCATCAAACAGAGCGGACGAGAAGGTCCGACTCGATATTCAGATCTCTGGATACCCGTTTATCCCTTGAAAACCTTAATGCGGGGTTACGACCAGTCTTCGAAATGGCCTGTCACGCCGCCAGACTGTCGAACAGCCCGCGCCCGTCGGTCCCGCCGATCAGATCCTCGACGAAGTTCTCCGGGTGCGGCATCATGCCGAGCACGGTGCGGTTCTCCGACAGGACCCCCGCGATCGCGTTGAGGGAGCCGTTGCGGTTGGCCTCCACGGTGACGGCGCCGCCCGCGTCGCAGTAGCGGAAGGCCACCCGGCCCTCGGCCTCGATCCGCGCCAGGGTCTCGGGATCGGCGAAATAGTTGCCCTCCCCGTGGGCGATGCAGACGTCGATGACCTGACCCGGGCTGTAGGCGCTGGTGAAGCGGGTGTCGGTGCGCTCGACCCGGAGCGTCTGCCGGTGGCAGAGGAAGCGCCGGTCGACGTTGCGCATCAGCACGCCGGGCAGCAGGCCGGATTCGCACAGGATCTGGAAGCCGTTGCAGATGCCGAGCACGAGGCCGCCCCGCGCCGCATGGGCCCGCACCGCGTCCATGGCGGCGGCCCGCCCGGCGATCGCGCCGCAGCGGAGATAGTCGCCGTAGGAGAAGCCGCCCGGGAGGACGGCGAGGTCGGTTCCGGCCGGGAGTTCGTGGTCCGCGTGCCAGACGAGGCTCACCCGCGCCCCCGACCGGCGCAGGGCCCGCACCACGTCGGTCTCGCGGTTGGAGCCGGGGAAGACGACGACCGCGGCGTGCATCAGAGGATCTCGATCGCGTAGTTCTCGACCACCGTGTTGGCCAGGAGCTTCTCGCAGGCCGTGCGCAACGTCGCCTCGGCGGCGGCGCCGTCGGCGGCCGCCACCTCGATGTCGAAGACCTTGCCCTGCCGGACACCCTCGACCCCCTCGATGGACAGCGACTTGAGCGCGGCCTCGATCGCCTTGCCCTGCGGGTCTAGAACGCCGGGCTTCAGGCTGACGATGATACGGGCTTTCATGGATCTTCAGGTCTCGTGCGCGGCCGGATCGGGGATATCGCCTGCGGCGTCGTTACGCACGCCGCGGGTCGTTGTTAGCAGGCGGGCCACCGGCCTGTCGAACGCCGGGCTCGCGCTCTGCGACCGCCGCGGATCCCGCCCCTCGGGGCGCAGGGGCGCCGGACGGCCCCGCTCACCGATGGGGTGCGGGGGACCCGGCGCGCAGCGGCTCGATGCTGGTCGCCCGGCGCCACAACTGGAGCATGATCCAGGCCGCGAACAGGCTGAAGAGGCCCATCAGGACGTGGCCGACCCGATCCCCGAGATCGAACAGGCCCGCCAGGGCCCAGCCGGCCGCGATGGCCACGGCGAACACCTCGGTGCCGACGAGGACCATCATGCTCACGATGGTGATGGCGTTGCGCCCGTTCACGAAGTCCGCCCTCGAAACGATTCGGGTCCCGGACGGAACCGTCCGAGACCCGTGCTGCTAGCCCACCGGGGCCGGCCTAGGCAACCGCAGGCGGGAAACCGTCAGCGCGGCGCGCGCTTGGCCAGGATCCGCTGCAGCGTCCGCCGGTGCATGTTCAGGCGCCGGGCGGTCTCGCTGACGTTGCGGCTGCACAGCTCATAGACCCGCTGGATATGCTCCCAGCGGACCCGGTCCGCCGACATCGGATTCTCCGGCGGATCGGCCCGCTCGCCGGGCTGGGCCATCAGCGTGCCGTGGATCTCGTCGGCGTCGGCGGGCTTGGCGAGATAGTCGAAGGCGCCGAGCTTCACCGCGGTGACCGCGGTGGCGATGTTGCCATAGCCGGTCAGGATCACGCCCCGGGCCTCCGGGCGGCGCTCCTTCAGGCGGGCGATCACGTCGAGGCCGTTGCCGTCGCCGAGGCGCATGTCGATCACCGCGAAGGCGGGGGCCCGCGCCTCGACGGCGGAGACACCGTCCGCGACGCTGTCGGCGACCTGCACATGGTAGCCGCGGCTCTCCATGGCGCGGGCGAGGCGCGTCTGGAAGGGCTTGTCGTCGTCCACGATCAGCAGGCTGCGGTCGGAGAAGGCGGCGAGCGGATCGGCGTCGTTGATCACGGCAGCGTCGGTCGCCAGCGTGGTCCCGGGCTGCGTCAGCATCCGGCACTCCTTTCAGGGTTTCGTATTCGGGTTCTCGATCTGTCCCTTATATAGGGACGACATCGCGCGGCGGCAGGGGGTGGCGGATATTGAATTCCGGCGAATGGCGCGGCACCGCCCCCCGTTCGAAGATGTGCCGGGCCCAGGAGACGCGCACGACCGCCCCGTGGGAGTCCGGGGTGGGCACGTTCATAAGGACGAGCTGGGCGCCGGAGCGCTCGATCAGGGTCTTGGCGATGAACAGGCCGAGGCCGAGCCCCGCCCCCACGGTCCCGCCCGATTGCGGCCGGTCCTGGCTGCGGGTGGTCACGTAGGGCTCGCCCGCCCGCAGGAGCACCTCGCTGGAGAAGCCCGGGCCGTCGTCGCGGATCTCGATCCAGACCCGCTCGGGGGTCCAGCGCCCCTCGATCGAGACCCGCGCCTCGGCGAAGTCGACGGCGTTGTCGAGGATGTTGGCGAGCCCGAACATCACCCCCGGGTTGCGGCGGCAGGCCGGCTCCGGGCCGTCCCCCAGGCTGCTGATGTCGAGGGCGGTGCCCAGCGCCCGCTGCGGCGCCACCAGCTCCTCCACGAGGTGGCTGAACGTCACCGTCTCCAGGAAGCCCGCGCCGTCCCCGTCCAGCGAGGTGAGCTTGCCGAGGATGCCGCGGCAGCGGTCGACCTGCTCGCGCAGCAGGGTGAGATCCTCCGCCACGGCGGGGGAGGCGGTGGGCCCGAGCTGCCGGATCAGCTCCTTGGTGACGACCATGATGGTGCCGAGGGGCGTGCCCAATTCGTGGGCCGCCGCGGCCGCGAGCCCGTCGAGCTGCGACAGGTGCTGCTCCCGGGCGAGCACCAGCTCGGTGGCCGCGAGCGCCTGGGCGAGCAGCCGGGTCTCCTCCGCCACCCGCCACGCGTAGACGCCCGTGAACGCGGTGCCGAGCAGGATCGCGGTCCAGACCCCCGAGACGTACAGGAACGGCAGCTCGATCCGCCCGTCGGCGAACCAGGGCAGGGGGCGGTGGACCAGGGCGAGCAGGGTCGCGAGCCCCACCGCCAGCAGCCCGAGCGCCAGCGTCCGCTCGGGCGGCAGCGCGGTGGCCGAGATCAGCACGGGGGCGAGGAACAGCAGCGAGAACGGGTTCTGGAGGCCGCCGGTGAGGAACAGCAGGGCGGCGAGCTGCACGATGTCGAAGGCGAGCAGCAGCGCGGCGGAATCGTCGCTCAGCCGGTAGCTCGCCGGGAAGCGGATGCGCAGCGCCAGGTTCAGCCAGGACGAGGTGGCGATCACCAGGAAGCACCAGCCGAAGGGCAGGGGCAGGCCGAGGCCGAACTGCGCCCCGACCACGGCGGCGCTCTGGCCGGTGATGGCGAGCCAGCGCAGGCGCACGAAGGTGTCGAGCCGCAGGTGTCGGGCGTCGCGGCCCAGGCCGCTGAGATCGGTATCGGGCATGCGCTGCTTCATTGGGCCGCCGGAGAAGGGGTCCCGGGCGGCTTTTCGCGGAGCCCCGGCGATGTCGCGGATGCAGGGGGGCCGGCAAGCGGTCCGGGCCGAATCGTCGCGGGCGACGTGGTCACAGGCAAGTCCGCCCGAATGGGGGATGTTCCATTATCGTTCAGGGTGCACCATTATCCTGTCGACGCAATACGTAGAGAGTTCCATGCCGGCAGACGCTGGGGCGTCGGCGGCCGGATGGGGATCCGTGAGGTGACGATGCTCCTGGCCTACTCGCTGTACGAGGGCGCCCGCGCCCTGATGACGCCGGCCCGGGTCGCCGCCGACCTCACGCGCTACGGGCTCCAGATCCCCGGCAATCCCCTGGCCTACGGCCCCTATGCGCGCGCGGTCAGCGCCGGCTGCGAGATGTTCGAGCGCGTCACCCGCCAGTACGGCAAGCCCGCTTTCGGCTTCGGCGAGACGGTGGTCGACGGGGTGTCCGTGCCGGTCACCGAGCGGGTGGTCTGGGAGCGGCCGTTCTGCCGCCTGGTGGCCTTCGACCGGGCCTTCGGGACCCCGCCCGCCGAGCCGCAGCCGAAGCTGCTCATCGTCGCGCCGATGTCGGGGCATTACGCGACGCTGCTGCGCGGCACCGTGGAGGCGATGCTGCCCAACCACCGGGTGTTCGTCACCGACTGGACCGACGCGCGGATGGTGCCGCTGCTCGCCGGGCGCTTCGACCTCGACGACTACATCGACTACCTCCAGGAGATGTTCGCCGTCCTCGGCCCGGACCTGCACGTCATGGCCGTGTGCCAGCCGGCGGTGCCGGTGATCGCCGCGGTGGCGCTGATGGAGGCGGCCGACGAGCCGGCGGTGCCGGCCTCCATGACCCTGATGGGCGGCCCGATCGACACGCGCCGCTCGCCCACCGCGGTGAACCGCCTGGCGCAGGAGCGCGGCCAGACCTGGTTCGAGCGCAACACGATCAGCCTGGTGCCGCCGCTCTATCCGGGGGCGTGGCGCCGGGTCTATCCGGGCTTCCTGCAGCTCTCGGGCTTCATGGCGATGAACCTGGACCGGCACGTCACCGCCCATACCGACATGTTCGACCACCTGGTGACGGGCGACGGCGACTCGGCCGAGAAGCACCGGGAGTTCTACGACGAGTATCTCGCGGTGATGGACCTCACCGCCGAGTACTATCTCCAGACGGTGCAGACCGTGTTCGTCGACCACGCCCTGCCGAAGGGCCGGATGGCGCACCGCGGCACGCCGGTCGATCTCGGGGCGATCCGCCGCTGCGCGATCCTGGCGGTCGAGGGCGAGAACGACGACATCTCCGGGGTCGGGCAGACCAAGGCGGCGCTCGACCTGACGCCGAACCTGCCCGACGCGCGCAAGGCCTACCACCTCCAGGCGGGGGTCGGGCATTACGGCGTGTTCAACGGCTCCCGCTACCGGGCGGTGATCGCCCCGCGGATCGCGGCCTTCATCCGCGCCATGCGGGCCGTCCCCGGCGCGCGCGGCGGGCACCTGCGGCAGGTGGGCTGAGGCGCCCGGATCCGGGGGCTGGACGGGACCGATCCGGCCTCGCCGCCGCCGCGCGCCCGCCCGCCCCCGCAGAGGGGGGAGGACGCGCGCGGCGGCTCCGACTGCCATACCCGTCGACCGGATCCCGTACAGGCCGGCCGGTCTGCCCCGGTGAGACCCCCCAGATTCTGAATACATAACGCATCTCCGGCCGGGCTGGCGCGGGGCTTGCGTGGCGCCGTGCGTGAGTTCGATCAGCGCCGACCCCGCCTGCCCCCGTCCCCCCGCGCCGCGCCCGGCGGCCAGGGGCGTGCCGGCCCGTGCCCGGTTGTCACGCCGGGCCATTGCGTCGCTGCTCGAGAACCGCGCAAACTCGCCCACAGGGTGTGGGCCGGCACTTCGGGCCTGAGATCCGCGCCGCCAGGGAGATCACGATGGACCGCAGGACCTTCCTCAAGGGCTCGGCCGCGCTCGGGCTGGCCGCCCCGCAGATCGCGATGCCGGCCCTGGCGCAGGGGGCCAAGGTGCTGCGCTTCGTGCCCCAGGCCAACCTCGCCAATTTCGACCCGATCTGGGGGACCCAGTACGTGGTGCGCAACGCCGGCACCCTCGTCTGGGACATGCTCTACGGCGTCGATCAGCAGTTGAAGCCGCAGCGCCAGATGGTCGAGTCCGAGGAGGTCTCGGGCGACCACCTGACCTGGACGTTCCGGCTCCGCCCCGGCCTGACCTTCCACGACGGCGAGCCGGTGCGGGCCAGGGACGTGGTGGCGAGCCTCACCCGCTGGATGGCCCGGGATCCGATGGGCGTCATGATCTGGGGGATTCAGGACGAGCTGGCCGCGACCGACGACCGGACCTTCCGCTGGCGCCTGAAGAAGCCGTTTCCGAAGCTGCTGTTCGCCCTCGGCAAGACCAACGCCCCGATGGCGCTGATCATGCCGGAGCGGATCGCCAAGACCGACCCGTTCACGCAGATCACCGAGTATGTCGGCTCCGGCCCGATGAAGTTCGTCCGGAACGAGTGGGTGCCGGGCGCCCGGGCGGTGTTCGAGAAATTTGCCGACTACAAGCCCCGCGACGAGCCGAATTCCTGGCTTGCCGGCGGCAAGCGCATCCTGGTCGACCGGGTCGAATGGGTGATCATGCCGGACGCGGCCACCGCCTCGGCGGCGCTGCAGAACGGCGAGGTCGACTGGTGGGAGAACCCGATCTCCGACCTCGTGCCGCTCCTGCGCAAGAACGCGAGCCTCAACGTCGACATCGCCGACCCGCTGGGCAACATCGGGTCGTTCCGGATGAACCACCTGTATCCGCCCTTCGACAACCCGAAGATCCGCCAGGCGGTCATGACCGCGATGAGCCAGGAGGATTACATGCGGGCGATCGTCGGGGACGACGACAGCCTGTGGAAGAAGCTGCCGGGCTACTTCACCCCGGGCACGCCGCTCTACAGCGAGGCCGGCGGGGGCAAGGTCGGCACGGGCGACATCAAGCTCGGCCAGAAGCTGCTCAAGGAGGCGGGCTACAAGGGCGAGAAGGTGGTCTGCGTCGTGGCTCAGGACCAGGCGATCACCAAGGCCCAGGGGGACATCACCGCCGACCTGCTGAAGCAGATGGGCTTCGACGTCGATTTCGTCGCCACCGACTGGGGCACCACCGGCACCCGCCGGGCCTCGAAGGCGCCGCCCGCCCAAGGCGGCTGGAACATGTTCCACACCTGGCATGCGGGGGCCGACACCATCAACCCGGCGGGCTACCCGGCGGTGCGGGCGAGCGGCGACACGGCCTGGTTCGGCTGGCCGAACATCCCGCCGGTGGAGACCGCCATCGCCGAGTGGTTCGACGCCGCCGACCCGGCCGCCGAGAAGGCCGCCATCGACAAGGTCAACGC
>CAXTCV010000173.1:0-7747 GCA_964242725.1 uncultured Methylobacterium sp. | reverse complement strand
CCGCAGAACATCACCGAGAAGGCCCGGATCGAGGCCGAGAGCGACAAGCCTTCCATGGAGAAGGCCATGCCCGAGAGCTTCGCGGAGCTGACCCGGATCTACGGGATCCTGGAGAGCCATTACCGCGACATGCAGGACATGGAGTTCACCATCGAGAAGGGGAAGCTCTGGATGCTCCAGACCCGGAACGGCAAGCGCACGGCCAAGGCGGCCCTGCGCATCGCCGTGGACCTGGCGGGGGAGGGACTGATCACCCGGGAGGAGGCGATCGGCCGGGTCGAGCCGGGCGCCCTCGACCAGCTCCTGCATCCGACGATCGACCCCAAGGCCGAGCGCAAGGTCATCGCCTCGGGCCTGCCCGCCTCGCCCGGCGCGGCCACCGGCGAGATCGTGTTCAATTCCGAGGACGCGGAGGCGCACCGCAAGGCCGAGCGCAAGTGCATCCTGGTGCGGATCGAGACCTCGCCCGAGGACATCCACGGCATGCACGCCGCCGAGGGCATCCTGACCACCCGCGGCGGCATGACCAGCCACGCGGCCGTGGTCGCCCGCGGCATGGGCAAGCCCTGCGTCTCGGGTGTCGGCTCGATCCGGATCGACTACAAGGCGCAGACCCTCACGGTCGGCGGCCACACGCTGAAGGCGGGGGACCGCATCACCATCGACGGATCGACCGGCCAGGTGATCCAGGGCGAGGTGAAGATGCTGGAGCCCGAGCTCTCCGGCGACTTCGCCACGCTGATGGAATGGGCCGACGACTTCCGCGGCATGAAGGTCCGGGCGAACGCCGATACGCCCACCGACGCCCGCACGGCGCGCAACTTCGGTGCCGAGGGTATCGGCCTGTGCCGCACCGAGCACATGTTCTTCGAGGGTGACCGCATCATCGCGGTCCGCGAGATGATCCTGGCCGACGATGCCGAGGGCCGCCGGGCGGCTCTGGCCAAGATCCTGCCCTACCAGCGCCAGGACTTCCTGGAGCTGTTCACGATCATGTCCGGCCTCCCGGTGACGATCCGGCTGCTCGATCCCCCGCTCCACGAGTTCCTGCCGCATACCGATGCCGAGGTCGCCGAGGTCGTGAAGGCCACCGGCGTGTCCGAGGAGAAGATCCGGCACCGGATGCGGGAACTCTCCGAGCACAACCCGATGCTCGGCTTCCGCGGCTGCCGCCTGGCGATCGCGTTTCCCGAGATCGCCGAGATGCAGGCCCGGGCGATCTTCGAGGCCGCCGTGCAGGCCGCCGCCGACACCGGCGCTCCGGTCACCCCGGAGGTGATGGTGCCGCTGGTCTTCACCCGCGCCGAGTTCGACATCGTCAAAGGGCACATCGACGCCATGGCCAGGGCGGTGGCCGAGGAGAAGGGCGCCACCCTCGATTATCAGGTCGGCACCATGATCGAGCTGCCCCGGGCGGCGCTGATGGCTGGCCAGATCGCCGAGACCGCCGAGTTCTTCTCGTTCGGCACCAACGACCTGACCCAGACGGCGTTGGGCATCTCCCGCGACGACGCCGCGACCTTCCTGGGCCCCTACACGCAGAAGGGCATCCTTCCGGCCGACCCGTTCATCACCATCGACCAGGAGGGTGTCGGCGAGTTGGTGCGCATCGGCGTCGAGCGCGGCCGCAAGACGCGTCCGAACATCAAGCTCGGCATCTGCGGCGAGCACGGTGGCGACCCGGCCTCGGTCGGCTTCTGCCAGGAGGTCGGTCTCGATTACGTGTCCTGCTCGCCCTACCGGGTGCCGATCGCCCGCCTCGCGGCCGCCCAGGCGGCGCTCGGGAAGGTGTCCGGCAAGGACGGCTGAACGGGTCGCGGCCACACGGGGAGGGTGCCGGCCGGCACCCTCCCCGGATTGGTCAACCAAGCGGACGAATACCAGTTGAAAATCCGTGCCCCGACGCGAACCCGGCCGGGTACGACACGTTGCCCCGTTGAGCCGACGGGTTGTCCGTGCATCTGATCGGCCCGCGGCGGGTCCGGAACAACCCGTCAGAATCACCGGCCATGATGCAGCTCGATCCCACGCCCTTGTGCCTCAGCGAGACCGGAGCGGTGGCGCCACGGGTCGCGCGACGCGCCTACCTGGCCCTGACGGCCGCCACCGGCGGCCTGATCACCGCCGTGATGCTGGCGACATCGGTCGCCGCGAACAGCGGTGGGGAGGCCGAGCGCATCGCCGCCATGCGGGATGATGGCTACGCCGCGACGCTCGTCGCGGCCCTGGCGGTCGATCTCGCGAAGCCCCTGCGCTGAGGCGCGGAGCGGCAGACGTCGGTGGTATGCCGGCGCCCGAGCTGATCGGCCTTCGCTAGAAAGCCGACGCGCGACGCAGACGGCCTGAATGGCCGTATCCCTGCGGATCGGCCGCTCGGTCCCGCCTGCGGTACCGCCGCGCCGCGGGCTCAGCGTCCGCCGGACGGGGCCCGCGCCGCCGAGCCGGTGAACCGCGCCGCGGTCAGATCGTCCCCGGGGCTGCGCGCGCTGAACCGCGTCGCCAGGCGTTCCGGGGCCGCGGCCACGACGGCGTCGGGGGCGGCGTCGCGGACACGGGTGGCGGCGATCCGGACCGGCACGCTGCGGCTTGCAGGCGCCGTCACGGGCCCGGCCGAGGCCGCCTCGAACAGTGCACGCAGCTGCGCCTTGGCGTCGGCATCCGGGGCAACCAGGGTGCGGGCGCGTGCCGGCTCGGGCGGGGTCACCCGCGCCGAGGCACGGAGTTCGCCCGGCGCCGCGAGATTGGCCATGCCACCGTCCAGGGCGGCGAACTGCACGGGGCGCGGGGGCGGCAGCGGCATGGTGAGGGCCGCCACGACGGCGGCGAGGTCCGAAGGCCGACGCGGCGGCAGCGGCGCGACCACGGCGGCCACGGCCGCGTCGATGCCCTCAGCCGGTCGGTCCGCAGTGAGAAGCGACTTGGCGTCCGCGTCCTTCCCGCTGGACGCCTTCGCCAATTCGCGCTGGACCAGCGAACCCCGCAGGGCGTCGTCGGCGGCGGGGGCCGCGTAGGCGAGGGCGGCGCGCGTCCCCACCAGATCCTGCGGATCGGCGCTCGCCACGGCGATGACGGGGGCGCGGCGGGTCTTGGCCGCCACGGCCACCGGCGGCGGTGCGGGCGGGGGTGAGGGTTCGGATCGGCCGCCCCCGAACAGGCTCGCCAGGAAGCCGAACAGGCTCGGCCCGTCCTCCTCCTCGCCGTCGGCCATCTGGGTGGTGATGCCGGCCACGGTGCCGCCCCGGGCGAGGATCTCGGCCTTGGCCTCCTCGTAGCGGGGGAACGGCCGGTTGTCGCTCGGCAGCAGCACGGTCTTGCCGTCGGGGAACAGGCGGGCGAGCTGGTCGTGGGTCATGCGCGGCCACATCCGCACCGAGCCGACGTCGAGATGGATGAAGGGCGTGCCGGCATGCGGATACCAGCCGACGCCGCCGCGCTGCATCCGGAGCCCGACCTCGCGGATCCGGTCGATCGGCACGTCCGGCAGGAAGAAGTCCATCGCCTTGCCGAGCATGTGCTGGCTGTATTCGGCCACCATCTTGGAGCGGCGGCGCAGCATCGCGTTGGTGCCGGGGGAGCGATAGGCCGAGACGATGTGGATCGGCTGGCCCGAGCCGACCTGCCGGTAGGCCTCCCAGACCGTATCGAACAGGCGCGGATCCATCTTGGTGGGCTCGTTGATGCGCCAGTCGCGCAGGAGCCAGTTCAGCTGATCGAGGGCCGCACGGTCGTAGCGCCCGTCGCGCTTGAACGTGATGGTCGCGCTCTCCTGCGTGTGCGTGTGGTAGATCGTGAGCGCCCGGGTGTCGCCGTTGGCGACCGCGTTCTCGGTCTCCGCGGTCCCGGCGACGAGGCCGAGCGCGATGCCGGACAGGGCGAGGGTGACCCGTCGAAGGGCGTGGAGAAGGCTCGGCACGATGGTCCTCATCCACTCCCGTCCGGCCGGCGCGGATCGCGCGCGGCTATCGGCGGCAACGGTTAAGGTTGGACCGTGGCGAAATCGTGCCCGGATGTGTGGTCGCGCACGTGAAAGTTGCGGGTGGCGGCGAAACCTACCACCAGCTTCGCGGCGCGGCCTGCTGCGGCGCCGGGGTCCATAGGCCGGGCTCGCCGTATTCCGGAGCGCCGCCGGCCCGCGCAGCCCGGCGCAGATGGCGCGTCGGCTCGACCGCCTCGTAGCGATCGTCCGGCCAATCGTCGGCGACGCGGCGATGAACCGGATGGCGCTGGGCGCTGCGCGCCTGGGGTGGCGTCGGCACGCCGTCGGCTTTCTTCCGGGGCGGCTCGTCCGGAAGCTGGGCGAGGGCCGGACCGCCGCCACCCGGCAGGCCCAGGGCCGCGCGCATCGGCGCGTCGTAGCCGTAGAGGTCGGGCAGGGTGCGGTAGCTGCCGCCGTCGTCCACGTAGGCGGTGAAGTAGGCGAGGTGGACCGGCAGCTTCTCCGGCAGACGGATCGTGCGCTCGCCCTTGCCGATCAGCTTCTTGAGGCGCTCCGCGGACCAGTTCGGCAGCACGGTGTCGGCGAGACGGAACGGATCGTCGACGCGCACGCAGCCGTGGCTGAAGTCGCGCTTCGCGGCCGAGAACAGCGAGCGGTTCGGCGTGTCGTGCAGGTAGACCGCGTGCTGGTTCGGGAACATGAACTTGATGAAGCCGAGGGCGTTGCGCTCCCCCGGCGGCTGGCGCAGCGAGATGTGGCCGCCGTGCCGCACGACCTCGTAGCCACCCCAGGTCTTGCCGCCATACCCGGCGAGCTTCGGCGCCATGGTCTTCAGGATCGAGGGCGGCACGTACCACGACGGGTTGACGACGGCGTATTCCATCAACCCGGAGAAGAGCGGCGTGCGCGAGTCCGGCTTGCCCACGATCACCCGCGCCTCGTCGCGCAGGATGCCGCCGCGATAGGCCCGCAGGCGATATTCCGGCACGTTGACGAGGATGTAGTCGGAACCCAGGTCGCCGGGCAGCCAGCGCCACCGCTCCATGTTGACGATCAGTTCGGCCTCGCCGCCGGTCGGTCGGGAGGCGCGTCCGGGATCGGCGAGCGCCAGCACGGTCTGGACGGTCAGGACACCGCTGGCGGGCAAGCCGCGGCTGCGCTGGAAGCGGCTGACCGCGTCGGCCACCGTGGCGTCGTAAGCCTCCGGCTCGCCGGGGCCCTGATCGAGCGTCCCGGCCGGTCGGTTCTCCAGATCGAAATGCGCCCGCAGCAGCGGGACGCGGGCATCGCGCATGCCGATCCGCAGGGCTGGTCCGGCCGGCAGGCGCAACGGCTTCACCGCCGTCGGGGCCGGCCCGCGCAGGGACGCGAGCCGGGCCTTCAGGGCGAGGTAGCCGGGTGTTGCCGGGTTGTAGGCCCGCAGGGAATCTCCGGCCTTGGCACCGGCGTCGACCAGCTTGGCCAGCACGGCGTTGCCGGCTGGAAGATCCAGATTCGGGGTGATCAGCCGCGAGATCGAGGCGAGGTTGACCCGGCCGCCCCGCGCATCCCGGGCATAGAGCACCGCCGCCGCCGACAGGCGAAGGTCGGCGTCGGCCACCGCCTTCGCGTCCGGGCTCCCGGGGAGATTCGGGATCGTATAGGCCCGGGCGTCGAGACCGTCCTCCCCGGCCGCCGCCAGCCGCGCCGAGACCGCCTTCGCGGCCTCGGTCCAGGTGCCGTCCGCGATCCAGAGGGGCTTGTCGGCGCGCGCCTCGTAGAACGAACGGATCGCGTCGCGGTCCCGGGTGGTCAAGCGCAGCAGGAGCGGCGCCGGATCACCGAGCCGGGCGAACACCGCGGCGCCGAGGGGATCGCTCGGGGCGACGGGCGCGGCCGCCGCCGGGGCCGGCGCCGGTTCGGCGGAAGGTGCCTCGGGCTTGTAGTCCGGCAGCGCGGCCGGGGCGGGGCCCGGTTCCGGCGATGGCGCCGGCGCGGGCGTGTCGACCGGTGCCTTGTCGAGCGCGGCCATCTCGGCGGCAAATGCGCCGGCCGAGGCCAGCGTGCCGGTCATCAGGGCGGCCAGCGCCATCAGGCTTGAGCGCGGGACGCGCATCGAGATCTCCCGGGGAAGCAGCGGCAGAACCGCACGCTTGGATCGTGATTATCCGCCCAAGCGTGGCGTTGGGCAACCGCAGTCTTCAGTAGTCAAAGAGACGCTCTACCGATGCTGCCTTATGATCAATGCTACCGAATTTCTGAGTCTTCCGAGCGTCAAGGGTTTTCGCATAAGAGCTCCGCGTGAAGACTGGACGCGTCGCGCCATCGCCTGCCCGGTGCGCTAGCACACCCGGATGCGGGTCAGGCCGCGTCCTCGGCCTTGTCGTCGCCCTCGAGGCCGAGGTCCTTCAACTTGCGATACAGGGTGGATCGGCCGATCCCGAGGCGGCGCGACACCTCCGACATGCGCTGCCGATAGAATTGCAGCGCGTAGCGGATGATCTCGGCCTCCAGCACATCCATCGGCTTCATCTCGCCGGTCTCCTCGG
This sequence comes from uncultured Methylobacterium sp., assembly GCA_964242725.1. Classification (GTDB taxonomy): domain Bacteria; phylum Pseudomonadota; class Alphaproteobacteria; order Rhizobiales; family Beijerinckiaceae; genus Methylobacterium. The sequence goes on along the minus strand of CAXTCV010000173.1, from coordinate 1,282 downwards.
CGACGAGCGACATGGCGTGGGGGTCGCGCACCTCGACGCGGACGATCTCGCGCACCGGCTCGGGGGCGTAGGAGGGCGTCGACGGCTGGCTGGGCGCCGCCGGGATCCGGACATCGAAGCCCTCGACCTGCGCGGCGATCTGCGGAAATTCGGCGACGGTGAGCTCGTCGCCGTCGGCGAGCACCACGGCGCGGAACAGGGCGTTCTCGAGCTGGCGGACGTTGCCGGGCCAGGGATAGCGCGTCAGCAGCGCCATCGCCTCCGGGGTGATCGCCCGGACGCGCTTGCCCTCCTCGGCGGAGAATCGGGCGCAGAACGAGCGGACGAGATCGGGGATGTCCTCCCGGCGCGCCCGCAGCGGCGGCAGCGTCATCGGGAACACGTTGAGGCGGTAATACAGGTCCTCGCGGAACCGGCCCTGCTTCACGAGGTCGAGGAGCGAGCGGTTGGTCGCCGAGACGAGGCGGATATCGACCCGCACCGCGCGCTTGCCGCCGACCGGATCGACCTCGCCTTCCTGGAGCGCGCGCAGCAGCTTCACCTGGGCGTCGAGGGGCAGCTCGCCGATCTCGTCGAGGAACAGGGTGCCCCCCGAGGCCTCCACGAACTTGCCGGCATGCTTCTCGGTGGCGCCCGTGAACGCCCCCTTCTCGTGGCCGAACAGGGTCGATTCCACGAGGTTTTCCGGGATCGCCCCGCAATTGACCGTGACGAACGCTTTGCCGCGCCGGTCCCCGGAGCCCTGGATCGCCCGGGCCAGAACCTCCTTGCCGACGCCGGATTCGCCCTCGATCAGCACCGGGATGTTCGACTTCGCCGCGCGCTCGGCGAGGCGGATGACCCGCTCCATGTCGGGGCTCTTCGAGGTGAGGTCCTTGAAGGTCAGCGCCCCGGAGGCGCGGCGACGCATGCGGCGCACCTCCTCCTCCAGGGTGTCGACGCGCAGGGCGTTCTTGATCGAGACCTGCAACCGCTCCGCACCCGCGGGCTTGACCACGAAGTCGACCGCGCCGGCGCGCATGGCGGTGACCACGGCGTCGATCGAGCCGTTGGAGGTCTGCACGATGACCGGCGTGGCGAGGCCACCCTTGCGCATCTCGGCCAGCACGCCGAGCCCGTCGAGCCCCGGCATGACGAGGTCGAGCAGGACCACGTCCGCGCCCTCGGTCTTGAGCAGGGCGAGCGCGTCCGCCCCGGTCTCGGCGACCCGCGCCTCGAAGCCGAACCGGCGCACCGCCGCCTCGGCGAGGCGCCGCTGGACCGGATCGTCGTCCACGATGAG
>CAXTCV010000172.1:0-7929 GCA_964242725.1 uncultured Methylobacterium sp. | reverse complement strand
TCGATCTCGTGGGCGGCGGGTTCGACATCGGCCTGCGCATCGCGGCGCTGCCGGATTCCTCCCTGCGCGCCCGCCGGCTCTGCGCGATCCGCCGCTCCCTGGTGGCCACGCCCGCCTATCTCGACCGGCACGGCCGCCCGCGTCACCCGGACGATCTCGCCCGCCACACCTGTCTCGGCTACGCCTATCTGCCGACCCCCGACCGCTGGCGGTTCAGGGATGCGGCCGGCGCGGAGGCCGTGGTCATGCCCGGCGGCCCCCTGCGGGCGAACAACGCCGAGGCGCTGGCGCCGGCGCTCCGGGCCGGCCTCGGCCTCGCCCTGCAGCCCGATTTCATGATCTGGGACGACCTCGAGGCCGGACGCCTCGAGCGGGTCCTGCCCGACTGGTCACCGCCCCCGATCGCCCTGCATCTGGTGACGCCCCCCGGCGACCCCCGCCCCGCGCGCGTGACCGCCCTGCTGGCGTTTCTCGGCGAGCGACTCGCCCATGCGCCCTGGGCGGATCCGCACCCTCCCGCGGAGCGGCGGGACATCCGCGCCGCTGAGTCAACCTGACGTCAGCCAATTCAGAACGCTCGCCCACGGCCTCCGCTCCGGCGACGGACAGGTCTCGGATCCGGCGCGCCTGCGCGCGGCATGTTGTTGTCTCTTAAACCTCCGTGATGCCGGCTCTGAAGAGGCCCAACTACGGGCGCGGTCGCGCAGAGACACGGCACAAGAGCCGAAAGAACTGATGGGCCGAAGGGGAGGCAATATCAGGAGCTCAATTTCATCTCGCGATGAAACCCGACATGCGCGATAACTAGATTCCAAGCTGCGGCGAAAAGACTCCGGCCTTTCGGGATGCTATATCTGCGCATCTACCCACACGCTGAGGCGTCGACGTTGAAAGCGGTCCCCGAACGCCGTGTGCCCGAACGGCTGCAGCACAAGACGGTGGCGGCGGCCGTGGTCGATTCACTGCGGCGGCGGATCCTGAACGGGGAGCTGCGCCCGGGTCTTCAACTTCGTCAGGATGCCCTGGCCGAGGAGTTCGGGATCAGCCGGATCCCGATCCGGGAGGCACTTCTGCAGCTCGAGGCGATCAATCTGGTCAAGATCGTGCCGCATCGCGGGGCCGTGGTGGTGGGCCTCTCCCTGGAGGAGGTGGAGGACATCTTCAGGCTGCGGGTCCAGCTGGAACCGGACCTGCTGGCGCGCTCGGCGCCCCGCCTGACGGCGGAGGATTTTCAGGATCTTCACGCTCTGTCGAAGGCGTACAGCGACGCCCTCGCCCAGGGCGAGGTCTTCCGCTGGGGCGACTTGAACCGGCGGTTCCATTTCGACCTCCTGCGGCATGCGGGCCGCCCGCGCTCGCTGGATATCGTGTCGCGCCTGCTGCAGGATTGCGACCGTCCGACCCGCCTTCAGCTCTCGGCGACCGGAGATTTGGCCCGCGCCGAACAGGAACACGCCCTGATCCTCTGCCTCTGCGAGGCGGGCAGGGTCGACGAGGCGGTGGTGGCGCTGCGGGCCCACATCGAGACCGTCGGGGTTTGCCTCGTGGCGATCTACCGGGATGGGCTGGCCCGCTCCTGAGCGCGGTCGCGCCGGCCCCCGGCACGGGGATCAGCCCTGCTTGTCGGCCCGCCCGCCGAGCCGGGTCAGCCGATCCTTCATCTCCAGCACCTTCTGGACCTTAGCGCCGAGGGTGAGGAGCTGGACCAGGCGCTCGGTGTCCAGGCGGCGCACGTCGGCGTACCAGCCGGCGAAGAGCTCGAACAGATCGTGCATCTCCCCGAGCCGCGCCTGGGCGTGACGATCCGCGTCCGTCCCAGCCTCCTGCATCAGCAACTCGCGCAGCAGGGTCAGCGTCGGGTCGATCTCCCGCTTCTTGCGCTCCTCGACCAGGGTGCGGACGATCTGCCAGAGGTCCTCGGGGGTGGCGAAATAGTCCCGCCGGTCCCCGGGCACGTGCTGGAGACGGACGAGGTTCCAGGCCTGCAGCTCCTTCAGGCCCATGCTGACGTTGGAGCGGGAGACGCCGAGCCGCTCGACGATCTCGTCGGCGTTGAGCGGCCGCTCGGCCACGAACAGCAGGGCGTAGATCTGCCCCACGGTCCGGTTGATGCCCCAGCGCGAGCCCATCTCGCCGAAATGCAGCACGAAGGTCTGGACGAGGGGAGGCAGTTGCACGATGGCGATCCGACGAACGGCGGGGCCCGAAAGGCCGCCGGATCTGCCCGCTTATCAGCTCTTGAGCCAGAGGCGGAGGAGCGTCGCGACGCAGCCGAGACCGGCGATGCTTCCGGCCCAGATCGCCGCAAACCAGGCGAGGCGTTTCCACAGGGGAAGCGGGGTTGCGGGGGCCATCAGTGATACCCGTGTGCGTCGACCTTGCCGCGGAACACCCAGTAGGAATAGGCGGTGTAGATCAGGATGATCGGGACCAGCACCGCGGCGCCGACCAGCAGGAAGATCTGGCTGGCCGCGGGGGCGGCGGCCTGCCAGATGGTGATCCGGCCCGGCACCACGTCGGGGAAGATGCTGATCCCCAGCCCCAGGAACGACAGGGCGAACAGGCCCAGCGCGATCAGGAACGGGGCCCGCTCGCCCCCGGTCCGCAGGGTCCGCCACAGGGCGTAGGCGGCGAGCGCCACGAGCAGCGGCACCTGCGCGGAGAGCAGCACGTTCGGCATCGCCAGCCAGCGCTCGAAGTAGCGGCCCTGCAGGAACGGCGTCGCGGCGCTGACCAGGGCGATGGCCGCGACCGTGGCGATCGTCAGGCGCTGGGCCAGGCGGCGGGCCTGGAGCTGGAGCAGGCCTTCCGTGCGCATCACCAGCCAGGTCGCCCCGAGCAGCGCATAGGCGATCACGAGGCTCACGCCGACCAGCAGGCTGAACGGGGTGAGCCAGTCCCACCAGCCGCCGGCATAGGCGCGGCCCTCGACCGCGATGCCCTGGAGCAGGGCCCCCAGCGCGATCCCCTGGGCGAGGGCCGCCACCACCGAACCGCCCGTGAAGGCCACGTCCCAGGCGGCGCGGTGACCGGGGTCGCGCCAACGGAACTCGAACGCGACGCCCCGGAAGATCAGACCGAGCAGCATCGCGGTGATCGGCGCGTAGAGGGCCGGCAGGATCACCGCGTAGGCCAGCGGGAAGGCCGCGAACAGCCCGCCGCCGCCCAGCACGAGCCAGGTCTCGTTGCCGTCCCAGACCGGGGCGACCGAGTTCATCGCGGTGTCGCGCTCCGGCCCCGGCCGCAGGGTCGGGAACAGGATGCCGATGCCGAGATCGAAGCCGTCCATGACGATGTAGGCGAAGACCGCGAAGGCGATCACGAACGCCCAGACCACGGTGAGATCGACGCTGTCGAGCATGGCTGCCTCACGCGGCCGGCTGGAGGTGGCGGTCTGGATCGACCGACGAGGCGGGGGTGATTCCCGCCGTCCGGATCGGCGCGCCGGGCTCGATCCCGGATTCGCCGGCATGCGGCGGCTGGGCCATCAGGCGCAGGATGTAGAGCACCCCCATGGCGAACACCGAGAAGTAAATCACCACGAAGGCGGTGAGCGAGGCGGCCACCGCCGGGGCGTGGAGCGGCGAGGCGGACTGGGCGGTGCGCAGCAGGCCGTACACGGTGTAGGGCTGACGCCCGACCTCGGTTGTGATCCAGCCGGCCAGCACCGCCACGAAGCCGGCCGGGCCCATGGCCACCGCGAAGCGGTGCAGCGGGCGCCACCGGTAGAGCGCCCTGCGCCAGCGCGCGAGCAGGCTCAGGGCGCCGAGCAGCAGCATCAGCAGGCCGAGCCCGACCATGATGCGGAACGACCAGAACACGATCGGCACCGGCGGCCAGTCGGCGCGCGGCAGGGTGTCGAGACCGGCGAGCGGCGCGTCGAGCCCGTGCTTCAGCACCAGCGAGGACAGCTTCGGGATCTCCACCGCGTAGCGGATCGTGCCGGCCTCCTGGTCGGGCAGGCCGAACAGCACCAGCGGGGCGCCGTCCGGATGGCTCTGGTAGTGGCCCTCCATGGCCATGACCTTGGCGGGCTGGTGCTCCAGGGTGTTGAGGCCGTGGGCATCGCCGGCCAGGATCTGGACCGGGGCCACCAGGGCGGCCATCCACATCGCCATCGAGAACATCGTCCGGGCCGCCGGGTTGGCCCGGTCGCGCAGCAGGTGCCAGGCGCCGACCGCGCCGACCACGAGGGCGGTGGTCTGATAGGCCGCCAGCACCATGTGCACGAGGCGGTACGGGAAGGACGGGTTGAACACGATCGCCCACCAGTCCAGCGGCACGAACTGACCCTCGGCGTTGGTGCCGTAGCCGGCCGGCGTCTGCATCCACGAGTTCACCGACAGGATCCAGAACGCCGAGAAGAAGGTCCCGAACGCCACCATCAGAGTCGCGGCGTAGTGGAGCCGCGGCCCGACCTTGCGCATCCCGAACAGCATCACCCCGAGGAAGCCCGCCTCCAGGAAGAAGGCCGAGAGCACCTCGTAGGCCATCATCGGACCCAGCACCGGTCCGGTCTTGTCGGAGAAGACCGACCAGTTGGTGCCGAACTGGTAGGACATGACCAGGCCGGAGACGACGCCCATGGCGAAGGCGATCGCGAAGATCTTAATCCAGTACTTGAACAGGTCCATGAAGACCGGCCGCCCGGTGGCCAGCCACAATCCCTCCAGCACGGCGAGGAAGCTCGCCAGGCCGATCGAGAAGGCCGGGAACACGATGTGGAACGCCACCGTGAACCCGAACTGCATGCGGGCGAGGATCAGGGGATCGAGATTGGCGAGCACGACGGGTCTCCCGTGCGGGATCTGCGGCTCGGCTTATAGCAATTTCAGTAATTTCTGAAAAGTCGAAAATCAGCCGGCCGCCGCGACGTGTGCGCCGGGCAGCCCGTCGCGCAGGGCCTGGACGCGCGGGCCCGGACGCGGCAGTTTCGCGACGTTTCCCCAGAGACCGGGACCTCGCAGGCACGGTGCCCGCCGTCGGGCCGCCGCGCCGCGATCGGCCCCGCCCGGACACCCCGAGAGTAGCCGCGCCCCATGGCCGAACCCACCGCCGCGTCCCACGATCCTGCCCCCTCCGTCGACCTCGCCGCCGCGCTGTCGGACCGCATCCGCGGCCTCGGCACGAGCCAGATCGGCCTGGTGGCGGATCGCGGGCGGGACGACCCGGAGGTGGTCAAGCTCTGGATCGGTGAGGGCGACTTGGCGACGCCGCCCTTCATCGTCGAGGCGGCGCACCGGGCGATGCTGGCCGGGCACACCCGCTACACCACGTCGCTCGGTCTGCCGGCGCTGCGGGCGGCGCTCGGCGCCTATCACGCCCGCCACTGGGGGGTGGAGATTCCGCCCGACCGGTTCGCCGTCACGGCCGGCGGCATGAACGCGATCATGCAGGCGGCCCAGGCGCTGCTGGAGCCGGGCGACGAGATCCTCATCCCCGCCCCCGCCTGGCCGAACCTCGCCGAGGCGGTCCGCATCACCGGCGGGGTGCCGGTGACGGTGCCCTATCGGATCGGGCCGGACGGGCGCTTTTCGCTGCCGCTCGCCGATATCGCGGCGGCGCTGACGCCGCGCACCCGGGTGATCATGATCAACTCGCCCTCGAACCCCACCGGCTGGACCATGCCGCTGTCCGAGATGACGGCTTTGCGCGACCTCGCCCGGGCGCGCGGCCTGTGGATCCTGTCGGACGAGGTCTACGCGCACTTCACCTACGGCAACCAGATCGCGCCGTCCTTCCTGCAGATCTGCACCGAGGACGACCGGCTGATCGTCACCAACACCTTCTCGAAGAACTGGGCGATGACCGGCTGGCGGGCCGGCTGGCTGATCTTTCCCCGCGGCCTGGCGCCGACCTTCGCCAAGCTCGGGCAGTACAGCACGACCTCGATCCCGACCTTCGTCCAGCACGCCTGCATCGCGGCCTTGGACGAGGGCGACGGCTTCATCCGCACCATGGTCGACCGCTGCGCCGAGGCCCGGACGATCCTGGTGGAGGGGCTCTCCCGGCTGCCGGGCGTGACGGTGGCGCCGCCGGACGGCGCCTTCTACCTCATGGCCCGGATCGCCGGCGGCGAGCCGAGCCTCGAGCTTGCGTTCCGCCTGCTGCGGGAGGCGAAGGTCGGGGTGGCACCCGGCACGGCCTTCGGGCCGGAGGGCGAGGGTCTGGTGCGGATCTGCTTCGCCATCAGCCCGGGGCTGGCGCGGGAGGCGGTGGCGCGGCTGTCGGAGGTGCTGGGCCGGGGTTCGGCGCCGAGCGCCTGAACGACCGCCTCCTCCCTCCCCCGCGGAGGGGGGAGGGAGAGGGGCGCGCCCGTCGGATCCCCACGGTCCTGCCTTGCCGCCCCTCACCGCCCCCAGCGCAGCACCAGCGCATCGTTGCGCCGCGCCAGTTCGATCAGGCCGGCCCGCGTCGCCGGATGCAGCGGCTGGAGCGGCAGGCGGGCGGTCTCGTGGGCGATCACGCCGCCTTCGGCCATCAGCGCCTTGCAGGCGAGCAGCCCGCATTGCCGGTTCTCGTGGTTGATCAGCGGCAGCCAGCGCGCGTAGGCGTCCAGGGCGTCCGTCCGGCGTCCCGCCGTGTAGGCGTCGGTGATCTGGCGGATGCCGTCCGGATAGGCGCCGCCGGTCATCGCCCCGGTGGCGCCGGCGTCGAGGTCGGCCATCAGGGTGATCGCCTCCTCGCCGTCCCAGGGGCCGACCACGGCATCGCCGCCGAGCGCGATCAGCTCGCGCAGCTTGGCCGCGGCGCCCGCGGTCTCGATCTTGAAATAGGCGACGTTCGCGATCTCCCGGGCCATCCGCGCCAGGAACGCGGCCGGGAGCGGCGTGCCGGCCACCGGCGCGTCCTGGATCATGATCGGGATCGAGATCGCGTCCGAGACCCCGCGGAAGAAATCGTAGACGCCGAGCTCCGGCACCCGGATCGTGGCGCCGTGATAGGGCGGCATGACCATCACCATGGCGGCCCCGGCGGCTTCAGCCCGGCGGGAGCGCTCGGCGCAGACCTGCGTGGCGAAGTGCGTCGTCGTCACGATCACCGGCACCCGGCCGGCCACGTGGTCGAGCACCGCGTCCATCACGGTCTCGCGCTCGGCGTCGGTGAGGACGAACTGCTCGGAAAAATTCGCCAGGATGCAGATCCCATGGCTGCCGGCGTCGATCATGAAGTCGATCGCCCGGCGCTGCCCATCGAGGTCGAGGGCGCCCGCGGCGTCGAACACCGTGGGGGCGACCGGGAAGACACCCCGGTAGATCTGGGCCATCGAATTCATGCGCGATCCTCCGCCGAGGCGGGCAACGCGCCCCGGTTCATCACAGACAGTGCCGTTCCGCGCCGGCACTGTGCCGCAGGATCATCCAAGATCAACGGCCGCCCCGGCCCCGGCTCGACAAAAGCCGCGCCGTGTTTGCACGCAGGCCGGGCAGCCGGCGCAAGCCTTGGGCCGAGGGAATCATCGGAGATCGCGGTGAAAAATCTTATTCTCTTGCCGTCCCGAAAGGTTTGATCAACGCCAGATCATCGAGCCCGTCCTCCCGGGGTCGAGAAGCGGACCTTCGCATCGAGAAACACCGGCCGGTCAGGAGTTTGCGCCACACGCGGGTCCGGATCTGAAGACCGCCCCCGGCACGCCGGAAGCCGGGCCGCCGCGAGGACGGAAAGAACGGATCCGTGGGCAACCCGCAGGCCGTTGGAAAACCCTGCTCCCGGCCGATACACCGGCCGCGGGGACGCGTAGGCGGCGGCGCCGACGCTTGGTATCAGGCTGTCGGCCCGGCGCTGCTGGCGACGCGCCGCCGCGGTCGTCCCGCTTCCGTCCCGAGCGGCCGGTCCCGACCCGGACGACTTGAGCCACCCGCCCAGGAGTTCGTCGTGATGCGTCTCGTCCCCGCCCCCCTCGCCGCGGCGCTCGCCGTCGCGGCGCTC
>CAXTCV010000171.1:0-7935 GCA_964242725.1 uncultured Methylobacterium sp. | reverse complement strand
CGCCTCGGCGAGCGTCTGGTTGGCGGTGAACACGATCTCGGCGGTGCGCGCCGCGAGATCCTTGCCGGGCCCCGAGGCGCCGGCCTGGACCAGCACCGGCTGCCCCTGGGGCGTGCGCGAGATGTTGAGCGGGCCCCGGACCTCGAAATGGTGTCCGCGATGGTTCAGGGGACGGAAGCCGTCGGGCTTCGAGAACTGGCCGGACTCCCGGTCGATGAGCACGGCACCGTCGTCCCAGGTGTTCCACAGGCCGAGGACGACGTCGACGAACTCCTCCGCGCGCGCGTAGCGGTCGCCGTGCCGGGCGATCCGGTCGGCGCCGAAATTGGCGGCCTCCGCGTCCGTGGTCGAGGTCACGAGGTTCCAGCCGGCGCGGCCGCCGCTGAGATGATCGAGGGAGGCGAAGCGGCGGGCGACGTTGTAGGGCTCGTTGAAGCTCGTCGAGGTCGTCGCCACCAGCCCGATCCGGCCGGTCACCGCCGCCAGCGCCGAGAGCAGGGTCACCGGCTCGAAATGGGTCGAGCGGGCCGTCCGCTCGCTGGAGCGCAGGTTGCCGTCGCGGATGCCGGTCCCGTCCTCCAGGAACACGAGATCGAACTTCGCCGCCTCGGCCCTGCGCGCCCATCCGACATAGCGGTCGAGCACGAGGCCGCCATCCGCCTCGCTGGACGGGTGGCGCCAGCCGGCCACGTGGTGCCCGGTGGCGTAGAAGAAGGCGCCGAGGCGCAAGGTGTCGTGTCGCATGGACCGATGGCACTCGTGGCGGGCGGGACCGGCAGGACGAGCACCGGTCCCGGCCTCCCGCTCCAGCGGATTCGACGATGTGAAACAGGCTGGACGGCGGGACGCAACCGCAACCTGGGCACGGCCCCGTCAATGAGAACCCCGTTCTCTCGATCGGGCCACGGCCAAAACGTTACGATCCCGCGGTCCGTCGAGGAGAACGCGGCGCGGTGCGGCTGCGTCTCGCGCGCGTCCTTCGGGAGCCCCCCTCCCCCGCAGAGGGGGGGGACGCGCCCGCATCCGGACGGGATACGTGGCTCGCCCCACCGCGGCCGGGGCGGGAGACCGCCGCGGTAATCCGGCACGCCTCTACTGACGCAGCGGCTCCGGCTTCTGCCCGTCGGGAAGAATCGCGCGCAGATGATCGTGGACCATGTCGGCCGTGAACGGCTTGCCGATGAAGCGGGCGCCCTCGGGCATGTCGCCCGGCTCCGGCTGCACCTGTCCGGACGCCACCACGATGGCGATGTGCGGCCATTGGCTGGCGGTCTCGCGCGCGACCGCGAAGCCGTCCCGCGAACCGGGCATCTGCACGTCGGTGAACAGCAGCACGATCAGCGCCTGCTCCCGGGCGAGGAGAGCCAGCGCCGCATCCCCGTCGCTGGCCTCGAAGGTGCGGAACCCGGCCTCCGCCAGGATGTCCATCGCGTCCATCCGGATGAGGCCGTCATCATCGACGACGAGGGCGTAGGGCGCCGGCAGCGGGACTGAATCGGTCATCCCCCACCAAGTCCGAACCCGCGCGAAAGGTCCGCGGCCCGTGCCCGGGATCACGCCCGGCCGATGTCATGCCCGTTACGCGACCTCGGTCCCGTCGCCGACCCGGGCGAGCAGATCATCCAGTCTGAACGCGCACCTCTCGGCCAGGGAGGCCCTGTGCTCGGCCTGGATGACGCGAAACTCGGCCTCCATGCAGCGCACGACGACCCGTTCGTAATCGGAGGAGATCTCCGCGAGGGCGCGCTCGAGGTCGGCGTTCCGGCGATCCATCCGCGACAGGTGGGATTCGAGGTCCCGGATCGTCTCGTTCTTGAGGGTGCGGTCCTCGTAGACGCGCCGGAACAGCCCGGTCGCCCGCCGCTGGACCATGTCGCGCCACGACCAGAACCCCCGGATCTGATCCCCGGCCTGCTGGATGAGCGCCAGCGTCCGGACGGGATCGACGACGCGGAAGGCGGCGTGCGAACCCTGCGCCTGCGGGATCGCTCCGCCGATCTCGTCGGACTCCATGATCGTCGGCCGCGCCATCGTCGCACGAGGACCGCGGCTACTCGGCGTCTTCGACGGTGCTGGCCACCGGCGCGAGCTTGACGCGGGATCCGAAGGCCTCGACCGCGGCGTCGTGGAGACGCACGAGCCATTCCTCGGCCTCCGTCGCCCGCGCCTCCGCCAGGCGGGCCCGCTCCTCGGACCGCGCCAGGTTCTGGGCCCCCGTGGCGATCTCCTGCTCCAGGCGCCGGATCTCGAGATCGGCCTGCGCGACGACCTGGGCCAGCTGCGCCTCAAGCTCGGACGCGCGCTCCTCGCCGATCCGGATCGCCTCGCTGGCCTCGCGGATCAGGTCGACGGCCGAGGCCCATTCGCGGGTGGGGACGCCGACCGCGTTCGGGCCGTCGGTCGCGACGACCGCCCCGTTCCGGCTCTCGAGACCCAGGAAGCTCACCACCTTCTCGGGGGACGCATCCGCCTTCGCCTGCCACGCGCGCATCATCACATTCGGGCTTCCGTTGTAGGACGCGTCGATCGGGGCCCTATCGCTCATCGTTCGAACCTCTCACAGGACCGCATCGGATCAGCCGGCCGAGCCGGGCGATGTGAACGGATGCACATTGCTCGACGCTTCGGGTTCCGGCGGCGCGGCGAAGTCCTGCGCCGGCGGCAGGCCCTCGCCCGCCCCGTCCGGCTTGCGCCATCCGCGACCGGAGCGCTTGAGCGCCTCGTACTGCTTCTGGAGCGTCGTCCGGGTCTCGCGGGCGATGTCGAGGGCGCCCTGGACCAGGGCCCGCTCGGAGCGCTCGTTCTGCAGATCCTCGGAGAGGCGCCGGTTGGCGGCCTCGAACTCGATCCGGGCGGCCTCCTGCCGGTGGGTCAACTGCTCGATCCGCTCGGTCAGGGCGGCGTTGCGGGCCGCCGCCTGCTCGAGGGCGGCGTCCTTGGCGGCGAGCGCCTTGCCGAGCATCTCGCAGCGCGTATCGAGGTCGCTGCGGGCGCGCTGCATCTCCACGAAGCGCTCCGTCTGCCGGGTCAGGTCGTCCTGGATGGTCTCGAGACGCCGCTCCGCGGTGACGCGGGCGATGTTGGTTTCCTTGAAGTTGCGTTCCGCGACCCGGTGCGCCTCGTCCCGCTCGCGCAGCTGCGCCCGGGCCTGGCCGAGCAGCTGCTCGTTCGAATCCGCCCGGTTGGCGGCGGCCTCCAGCTTCATCGCCAGGGCAGACCGCTCGGTGCGCAGGGCGGTGGCATCCGCCTCGAACTGGGCCTCGATGCGGACGCGGGCCGAGGTCTCGGCGGCGAGCTGGCCTTCGGCGGCGCGCGCCTTCTGGCGCTCGGTCTCGACCGCGGCCTCGACGGTCCGGCATCGGGCCTCCATCTCGCCGAGGCGCAGGGACTGCTCCTCGTTCTGGGCCCGGAGCCGCCGGTTGTCCTGTTCGAAGGCCGCCAGGGTCTCGCGCGCCTCCAGCCGGTCGTGCTCCGAGCGCGTGAGGGCGCTGTCGGCGGCCTGGGCCTCCGCCCGGAGGGCCTTGCCCTCGGCGACCAGCGCCTTGTTCTGCTCGATCTCGGCGGCGAGGCGGCGCTCCAGATTCTCGAAGGCCAGCACCCTGTCCCGGAGCTCGACCCCCTGCGCGGCCAGGGCGGCCTCCCGGGCGTGCAGCAGCTCCTCCGCCCGGGCCACCCGCGCGGTGGCATCGGAGAATTCGTTCGTCAGGATCGAGATGCGGGCCGAGAGTTCGGCGGCCTCCAGCCGGACCGCCTTGCCGGTCTGGAATTCCTGGGCCAGCGAGGTCTCCAGCTCGGCGATGCGCATGCTCGCCCGCGGGAGCTCGTCGCTGATGCTGACGATGGGCTCCAGGATCGAGACGAAGTCGTCCTGGAGGGAGCGGATGTCCTCCAGCCGGTCGACCATGGCGTCGATGCGCTGGCGCAGCATCTCGTCGCGCTTGCCGATCGCGTCGAGGGAGGAATGGGATCGGTCGGCCAGGGACGCACGCTGGCCCGGCGCCTCGGCGGTCGTGCGCACCCGCGCCTGGGGCATCGCCGGCTCGGCCGCCGGCGGCAGCGGCTCCGGCGTGCCGTCCGGCGCGGAAAGCATGTTACGGAAAGACGACCACGCCATTAAACAAACTCTCCCGCGCCCTCAATCCGAGGAAATTAACTAATCTTAAACCTGTTAGACTGTCGAGTGGTAATTTGCATTTTACTTCGCACTGCACAGGGCGAGACTAGAGCATCGTCCCGGAAGGTGGCCGCCGGCCTTCGGGAAAAGACGATGCGGATCAAAAACCTAGCCGATCGAGCCGGTTCCCGTTCCCGGGCCGACGGGTGAGGGCGTCCCCGCACAGGGATCGCGGGCGGGCGACGGCCGCCGGCGGGCGGGCCGCACCGCGCGATCCGACAGCCATGCGCCGGGACAGCCGCGGGCGCGGGCGCCGCATCCCGGAGGCTGCCCCTGTCTGGGGACGCTGCGCGCCTGCGGTTTCGGGAGAAGCTCCAAGGCGCACCACGTCGAGCCTTCCTGATCGCGCAGACCCCGCCCCGGATCGGCCCCCGTTGCCGGCGGGGCATCGGGGGCGGCGCGCGAGCCGGGGCTGAATCGGCCTGTTAACGCGTCATTAACGATTTACCGGACGTTAATAAACCGGTCCATGGCTCGATGACTGAGGAACCGTGGATCGTGGCCGTCCTGTTCAACCGCCGCGCGACGGAACCTGTGTTCAGGACCACGGGCCGTTCGATGAGGGGTAGGAGGGTGCGGTGACGGCGATAGTCTTGGCGGCGCTGGCCGTCGAACCCCAGCGCGAGGACCGGCGGCGCTACGCGCCTCAGGTCCTCCTGGCCCTGGGCTGGTTCAGCCTGTTCGCCTATTGCGCCACCTACCTGACCGAGGACATGCCGTTCCGGACTTCGGCGACGCCGGCCATCGGGGAACCGCTGCTGGATCAGCCGGAGGACCTGCCGCGCCGCGCGATCGCGTTCGCCCAGCCGGAACAGCCGGCCAGCGCTCCGTCGACGCTCGCGGCCCCCGCGGCGGCACCCGCGACCGAACCGGCGCCCGCGGCCGTCACGGCGCTGCCTGCCGCGGTGCCGGCATCACCCCGCCCGATCCCGGCCGGCGCCGACTATGTCGGGACCTGGGGACCGACGACCGAGGCCTGCAGCGCCCCGTCGCGCCGCCACGGTTACCTGCAGGCGACGATCACCCCCGAGCGCGCCCGGGCCGGCGACACCGTCTGCAATTTCCGCGACGCGCATCGCACCGGCAACGCCTGGTCGATGGCGGCCGATTGCGCGGGTCACGACCGTCGCTGGTCCTCCCATGTCCGCCTCGTCGTCGACGGCGACCGCCTGACCTGGACGAGCGCCTGGGGCACCTCCGCCTATATCCGCTGCAACCGCCGCGCCGGCTGAGGGGCGGCCGGCCCCGCCGGGGCGGTGCCGGCTCCTGTTTTGCGGGCTTGCGGATTCACCCGCCGCTTCCGGATACAGGCGATGGCCGGACCGTCGCGCGTCGCGCGCCGCCAGTCAGGCTCGGACCTTGGCCCCGTCGTACGGCCGGCCTGCGCGGGTCCGCCGGATCGCTCTCAGCCGCCGCCGCCGTTACCGCCGGAGCCGCCGCTGCCCGTGGAGCCGACGCGCGACGGCTGATCTTCGTTGCCGGCGGCGGCCGAATCCGTCTCGATCCCGTCGGCGGCACGGCCGGAGGGGGAGTACGTGAAGGCGTCCGGATCGCCGGTCGAGTTGCTCTGACGCGTCACGATCCCGGGGGCCCCGGGCGGTACGATGACCTGGGTGCTGGTCGGCGTCTCGATGACCTGCGCGAGGGCAGGGGTCGCCAGGGCGGCGAGGGCCGCCGTGGCGAGGATGAAGCGGGTCACGCAAATCTCCTGATGCGTCGAACGTGCCGGAAAGCTCCGGGTCCCGCGTTCAACCCGGACCCCGCAGCCGGGATCCGCAGACGGTATGCAAGCGTGTACAGAATGTGCGCCTTCGCACGCTGTTTACATACGGATACATCCTATCGGACACAGATGTATTGACTGAAATCCCATTTTACGTCCGATACCCCTTGAAAGATCTTGCCCAAAACGATCCGGTGCGGCGGAGTGTGTTCGATGCGGGGCGAAGCTGAGCCATCCCGCCCTGGGACGGTCCCGCTGCGGCCCCCGACACTGCCGGCTAACCGCCGGGCGTCATTCTCCGGCCCGTGTCGCCCTGCGGGGCGGCCGCATGCGTCGAGGAGGCGCCCGATGTCGGATCCGAACGGACAGCAGCTCTCGGACGAGGAACTCGACCGGCTGGCGCGCAAGCTGTTCGCGGAAGTCCGGGCCGAGAGCCCCGAGGCGAAGGCGGGACGCGCCCTG
The DNA here is from genome assembly GCA_964242725.1 of uncultured Methylobacterium sp. Classification (GTDB taxonomy): domain Bacteria; phylum Pseudomonadota; class Alphaproteobacteria; order Rhizobiales; family Beijerinckiaceae; genus Methylobacterium. The sequence continues at coordinate 1,576 of CAXTCV010000171.1, read as the reverse complement.
GAAACCGCCGGCGCGGTGGCCGGCGAGGTGATCCCCGGCCTGCCCGACTGGCTGCTGTCGGCGGGCGGCGCTGCGGATGAAGGCGACGGCTGATCGGTGACCGGGACGGGGCGGCTCCCTCCGGCCCTCGCTCCGTCCCCGGACGCCCGTTCGGCCGTCCACGAACTGTGGACGACCGGCGCGCCGTCGTGTCGGCAGCCATCGTTCAGGACGATGCGCTAAGCACCCGGACTATCCAGGCCCCGCGCCATGAGCACGGACCGGAGGGCCTTCGCGAGCCCGTCCGCGGTGAAGGGCTTGCGCAGAAAGCCCGCCCCCATCGGCATCGCGCCCTCCTCCGGCCACGCGGATCCGGACACGATCAGGATGGCGCGCTCGGGCCAGCGCGCCGCCACGGCCTTGGCCAGGGTGAAGCCGCTCAGCGGCTCGCCCGGGAGGTCCACGTCCGCTACCAGGGCGACGAGTTCGGGCCGGGCCGCCAGATGGGCCTGCGCGGCCTCGACGGTCGCGGCCTCGGCGACCGCGAAGCCCGCATCGCGCAGGGAAGCGGCCGCCTCCATGAGCTGCACGGGATCGTCCTCGACCAGCAGCACGGCGGGCTGGGGCGCAAACGCGTCCGCCATTGAGGATCTCCCTGCGACCGACGCCGCATCAACGCGGCCGGGCCCGATTGGCCCATGCGCGTCCGGTCACGTTGCCGTGGCGGTCCGGCGGCCACGGCGCGCCCGATCCGGGTACGCCGTGGCCGCCCGCGCCCCGGTCAGGCGGCGTCCGGCATGCGGTCGAGGAGCTTGTCCAGGGTGATCGGGTAGTCCCGGACGCGGATGCCGGTGGCGTTGTAGACCGCGTTCGCCACCGCGGCGGCGATCCCCGAGATGCCGAGTTCGCCCACGCCCTTCGCCTTCATGGGCGAGGACATCGGGTCGACCTCGTCGAGGAAGATCACCTCCTGGTGCGGGATGTCGGCATGGACCGGCACCTCGTAGCCCGCCAGATCGTGGTTGGCGAAGAAGCCGCGCTTGGTGTCGACGGCGAGCTCCTCCATCAGGGCGGCGCCGGTGCCCATGGTCATCCCGCCGATGACCTGGCTGCGGGCGGATTTCGGGTTGAGGATCCGCCCGGCCGCGCAGACCGCCAGCATCCGCCGGACCCGGATCTCCGCGGTATAGAGGTCCACGCCGACCTCGACGAAATGGGCGCCGAAGGTCGATTGCTGCTGCACCTTGGAGATGTCGCCGAACTCGATCGTGTCCTCGGCCACCAGCTCGCCGCCGGCGGCGGCCTCGGCGAGCGGGATGGCGCGGTTGCCGGACCGGACCTCGCCGTCCTCGAACACCGCGTCGGTGGCGTTGAAGCCGAGCTTCTGCGCCACCGCCTCCCGCAGCTTCACGCAGGCCGCGTAGACGCCGGCCGTGGACGAGTTGGCGCCGAACTGGCCGCCCGAGCCGGAGGAGGTCGGGAAGTCCGAATCGCCCAGCCGCGCCACCACCTTGTCGAGGGGCACGCCCATCATCTCGGCGGCGGTCTGGGCGATGATCGTGTAGCTGCCGGTGCCGATGTCGGTCATGTCGGTCTC
>CAXTCV010000170.1:0-7948 GCA_964242725.1 uncultured Methylobacterium sp. | reverse complement strand
CCCGGTGGGTCTCGCAGCAGGAGCCGACCCAGTGGCCGTCGCCGCCCTGGATCGACACGACGCTCGGTACCCCGAGCGTCCGGGCGGCGAGCAGCACCGCCCAGCCGGTGGGATAGCCATACTGCGCGTGCAGCACGTCGAAGGGCGTCCGGGCGTGCTCCCGGGCGATGGCGTCGACCATGGTGGCGATGTCGCGCTCGAAATCGCCGGAGGTCTGCTCGCCGAGCTGCTCCAGCCCGATCACCCGCACCCCCGGCACCGGCGGCGGCGGACCGCCCCCGTAGACCCGGGTGCCGAAGGCGTCGCCGCGATATTGCGAGATCATCGTCACGTCGTGGCCGGCCTCGACCAGCTCGCGCAGAAGGTTCTGCGCGTAGACGCTCATGCCCGATATCGCCGGGAAATAGCGGCGGCTGAGGAAGAGGATTCTCATCGGTACACCGGGAGGCCAGATGCCTCTCCTCCGTGTGGGCTATCGGATTCACACATCCGGTTTGGCAGGATACGCTGGAGACACCTCGGCTCTCCCTTCACCCTCTGCGGGGGAGGGTGGCCCCCGCAGGGAGTCGGGAGAGGGGAGCGACGGTGCAAACCAGGGCGCACGCCCGCACATCTGCTCTGCCCTCTCCTGACCCCAGGCTCCCCTCTCCCGCCCCCTGCTGACGCAGGGGGCGCCCTCCCCCGCAAAGGGGGGAGGGAGGGCGCCTGCGTGGCGCCGTTGCTCTCGTCTGGCAGCGATGCCACCCTCACGGCCATTGCCGCCGGGTCTCCTGCGCGCCCGTCAGCACCGGACCCGCGCGCCGGCAGCCCCGGAGATAGTCGAGCGCCTGCGGGATCATCACGTCGGCCCGGTGGCTCTCGCGGGAGAGCTCGACGCAGATCAGCTTGCCGAAGCCGACCGCCTCCAGCGCCTCCAGCACCCCCGGAACATCCATGTCGCCCTCGCCGAAGGGCAGGTGGATATGGCTGCCGCGCTTCATGTCCTCGATCGCCACGGTGCCGATCCGGTCGGCGAATTCGCGCACCGCCGCGGCCGGCGCGCGCTCGCCGGTGACGAGGCAGTGGCCGGTATCGAGGGCGAGCTTCAGCCCCGGCACGTCGAGGGCAGCGAAATCGTCGAGCGTCTCGATCAGCATGCCGGGCTCGGGCTCCAGGCAGGGCACGATCCCGGCCTCGGTGGCGAAGGCCGCGACCGCGTGCAGCCCCTCCACCAGCCAGCGCCGGGCCTCGCCGTGGTCCACCCCGGGCTTCGGCACGCCCGCCCAGAACGAGACCGCCTCGGCGGAGAGCATGGCGCCGATCTCGACGGCCCGCTTGAGGAAGCCGACCCGGCGGCTGCGGCCCGCGGCGTCGGCGGTGACCAGCGTCGGCTCGTGCTTGGCGCCCGGGTCGAGGAGGAAGCGGGCACCGGTCTCGATGACGCAGGCCAGTTCCAGCTTCTCCAGCAGGCTCGCGACCCGCCCGGCCTCCGCGGCCCAGGCCTCGGCGAACGGGTCGAGGTGGTGGATGTCCAGCGTCAGCGCCACGCCGTCGTAGCCCGCGGCCTTGATCAGGTGGAGCGCGTCGTCGAGGCGGTGGTTGGCCGCGCCGTTGGTGTTGTAGGCGAAGCGAAGCGTCACGCCGCCCTCCCCTTGCGCTGGGCGAGGCGGAACGGCGCGTGGTGCGATTCCGGCTCGCGGTAGAGCGGATAGTGGCGCCCCACGATCCGCTCGGCCAGGGCCACGTCGAACAGCGGCTGGCCGCCGAACCGCTCCAGGGCCTCCGGGGTGAGGCGCACGGGGCGCAGGGTCTCGCTCGCGGTGCCGAAGCGGATCAGCGGGTGGTCGCGGTCGAGGAGCTTCCGCGTGTTGCGCTCGCCGATCCGGTAATAGCTCATGGTCTCGACCTCGAGCCCCGGCACGATCGCCTTGACCACCCCGACCCCGCCGCCGGGGGGCGTGCAATCGACGTAGAGCACGTCGAACCCGGCCTCGGTGAGCCGGTCGCAGGCGATCTTTCCGCGGGCATGGCCGTCGGCCGCCGGGGTGGAGGGCAGCTCCGTGAAGCGCTTGGTGCTCCGTTCGGAATAGACGGTGTCGGCGAGCACGCCGCGAAGGTCGGCGGCCGGCATCTCGATCCATTCGAGCATCGCCTGCAGGGCGCGGCTCTCCTCCAGGTCGAGGCTGGGCAGCGCCTTCTCGATGAAGGCGTCGATATAGCCCGGCGGGGTCACCCGCGCGGCGAGGTCGAGGGGGCCGTGCCCGAAGGCCTTGCGCACCCGCGCCGCCTGGAACTCCAGCAGCGCCTTGCGCAGGGCCCGGTCCCGGTCCGGGTCGCAGGCCTCGCCGCAGGCCGAGAGGGCGATCGGCGCCGGGGTGCGCGCCGGATCCGCGTCGTAGCCGACCACATAGAGGTTGGTCAGGCCGAACTGGTCGGTGGCGAATTTCGGCAGCGCCCGGATGCCGAGGTCCTTCAGCCGGGCCAGCATCGCGGCGTTCTCCGGGCCGATGCCGTCGAGGTCGAGCATCACGCCCTGGTCGAGCGCCCGGAACAGCAGGCCGTTGCCGTCCCGCTGGAGCAGTTCCAGCACCCCGTGGCCCAACGCGAAGGGCACGTCGGGCCCGGCGCCGAGGCCGTTGGTGATCAGGTTGGTGAAGGGCCGGTAGCCCTCGGACAGCTCGAAATAATCGGTGGCGGCGACGTCGAGCGGCATCAGCACGATCGCGCCCGTGGCGTGCCGCAGCGTCGGCGTCCATTCGAGCACCGTGTCGCGGCCCACCGGGGAGCCGGCGGGCAGGCAGAGGGTGAGCGGGTCGGCGACGGATTTGGCGCCGTAGACGCGGGCGAGATCGGCGTAGCTCGCCCGCTCCTTGGCCCGCGGCAGCACGGCGAGCGAGGGCATCAGGTTCTCGGCGATCTCGGCGACCGCGCCGATCAGCGCTTCGTCGTCGGTGGCGCCGTAGCCGATGCCCGACGGCATCGCGCCGACGAAGAACGGGTCGTCGAGGAACAGGGCCACGAACCAGACCGGCACGCCGGTGCGGTCGAGCGGCGCCAGCGGGAAGCCGACGATGCGCCCCTCGGGCAGGACGTCGAGATAGGCCTTGACCGGGTCCGGCAGGATCGCGGGCAGGCCCTCGATCGGCCGCTTGGCGCCGAAGCGGTAGGGGCGCGGCGCCTTGATCCGCGCGTGGCGGGCGCGGTCGTCCTGGTCGTGGTTGGCGTCTGCTTGGGTCAAGGTTGGGTCCCGTCCGTGTCGTATCCGCCCGTTCCGCCGATCAGTCCCAACCATCGCCTCATCCTGAGGTGCCGGAGCGCGGCGGAGGCCCCGAAGGAGGCCTCCAGCCAGCCGCGCGATCCCTGGAGCCCGCCTTCGGGGCCCGCGGGCGCGGGCACCTCAGGACGAGGTCGGAGATGGGAGATGCCGGAGTCGGGTTGCGCGGTTGTTCATCCTCAGGTGTCGCCGCTACCCATGCCCGTAGGCCTGGGCGACGAGACGCATGGTGTGGAGGTCGCGCGAAGCCGACCAGGCCGCCCGCTCCTCGGGTCTGCGCAGGGCCGAGCCGAAGGCGCGGACCTGCTCGGTGAAGGGCGAGCTGTCCGCGTCGAAGCCGAGCGGCTCCGCGCGGCCGCTGGCGCCGTCGATGAACAGCAGCGATCCGCCGGCGGTCTGGCCCATCGTGTTCTCGGCCACGAGCATGCCCCTGGTGCCGACCACCTCCAGGCGGCGGCGGGGCAGTGCGTCGGGGCAATTGTAGGCGACGTGCAGGCTCGCCAGCGCGCCGCCCGCGGTTCGCCCGATCAGCAGGGCGCCGTCATCGACGGCGTAATCCTGGGCGCGGGTCTGGGTGAGGGCCGCGATGGCGGTGATCGGCTCGCCGAGCAGAAAGTCGACGAGATCGAGCCCGTGCGGGGCGAGGTCCATCAGCGCGCCGCCGCCGGCCTGGGCGGCGTCGATCCGCCAGTTCGGCTGGCCGGCCTCGGACCAGTCGCGCCCGAGCCAGCAGGCGTAGACGATCCGCACGGCCGTCACGGTGCCGAGCTGCCCGGCCTCGACCTGGGCGCGGACCGCCCGGTGGGCCGGATGGTGCCGCTGGTCGAAGGCCGTCCCGTAGAAGATCTTCTCGGAGTCCGCCGCGCGCGTGATCGCCGCGGCGTCGGCGAGCGTGGCCGCCATGGGCTTCTCGCACAGGATCGCCTTGCCGGCGGCGGCGAGCGCCTCGACGGCAACCCGGTGCAGGTGGTTCGGCGTCGCCACGTAGACCGCCTCGACCTCGGGCTCGGCGAGGAGGCCGGCGAGGTCGGCATGCGCGCGGGCGCCCGCGCCCTCGGCGGCGTCGCGGCTCGCCGGATCCGGATCGCAGACCGCGACCAGCCGGTGCCCGGCGGCCCGGATGCCCGGCTCCATGTAGTCGCGGGCGACCCACCCGTAGCCGACGATGCCCCAGCCGACCGAGTCCATCACCACCGCTCCGGCAGGTCGACGAATTCGCGCAGGCGGACGCGCTGCGTTTGCGGCGTGTCGAGGCTGCCGTCGAAGGTCAGGTGCTCGGGGCCGGCGGAACGCATCGGATAGGTGGCGCGGGGGGCGTATTCCGCCGCGTAGCGCTCCGAGGGCCAGCGGATGACGTAGCCCTCCCCATCGGGGCCATAGAGCGGGTTGAGCCGCAGCACCGTCCCGGGCTTCGGCAGGGTCAGGCCGTCGACCAGCGCACGGGGCGCCGGGCGCATGCCGGGACCGCACACCACCGAGAAGGCCTCGCAGGTCCCCAGGGCGGCGGGCTCCTGCGGGGACGGTGCCCGCGCCGCGACGAGCGCCCGGGTCAGCTCCGCGTCGTCGTAGACCAGGGCGTCGGGGAAGAGTTCGGCGATCTCCTCGGCGGTCACCGCCCGCCCGGCCGAGAAGCCGGGGCAATCGCGGTTGTGGATGTGGCTCAGCGCCAGCCAGCCGTCGTCGCCGGCAGTCTGGCGCAGGCAGTCGAGCAGGGTCGCCTTGTCGTCGAGGAAATAGAAGGCGTCGTTGCAAACGACGAGATCCACCGGCGCGCCGGGGATCGGCCAGTGCGGCGAGCCGGCGTCGAAGCAGACGAGCTGGGCCTTCTCGCCCACAACCCAGTGGCGGGCGACCCAGAGCTTGGCGAAGACCACGTCGGCCCCCGCGACCTTGCAGCCGCGCCGCTGCAGCTCCCGGAGGTAATGGCCGATGCCGCAGGCGAACTCGAACACGCAGATCGGATCGTTCCAATGCGCCTCCAGCAGCGACAGGCCGGCCAGGAAGGTCGGATCGCTCCAGCGGTGCAGGAAATAATCGCCGACGCGGCCCCAGCCGAGGAGCTGGACGGCGTCCCGCAGGCTCGCCGTGCGCCGCTCCCTGATCAGGCGGATGAGCCCGGCGGGGTCGGCCGGGGGTCCGGTCCACCAATCGTCCTGGTCCGCGAGCAGGGCGGCCAGCGCCTCGTCGGGCTCCCCCGCATCGAGATGGGCCAGCACCCGCTCGACCAGGGCCTCGCGGCCGACGCGCAGGTACGGGATGGCGTCGATCACGGGCCAGCGCGCGCCGGTCTCCGCATCGCGCAGGGCGTGCGGGCCGTCGGCCTTCAGCGCGTTGCCGGTATCCGGCGATCTGAGTTCGAAGGGGATCATGGCTCTCGGGACCGCCCCGGCAGATGGGCGGCGGGGTCCTGCGATCAAGGGATGCGCATGTCGCGCAGGACACGATCGTGGAAACCCTTCACCGGCCCGGCATGGACCAGTTCCCACTCGTCGAGCACCATCGCCATCGTGGTCGAGGCCCCGCGCAGGTGCTGGGCGATCTGGAGCACGCGGTCGACGCAATCGGCCGCATGGAAGGCGCGGCCCTCCGCGGTGGCGTCGTCCGGAAGCACGGCGCGGGCGCGCTCGACCTGACCCCGCAGGGGCTCGGCGAGTTCGGCGAGCGCCCAGGCGGTCGTGGTCGCCATGATCGGCCCGAGATGGTCGCCGAGCAGCATCTCGCCGGTGAAGCCGGCATCCGGCATCGCGGCGTTGTGGAAGTGGTGCGCCATCGCGGCGAGGAACACGGTGGTCGGATCCGCCCGGTAGAACGGGCTGAGGCAGACGCCGTAGGCCGCCACGATCAGGCAATGCTCGGCGTGGTTCTCCGGCGGCTCCAGCAGGATCCGGGCGCGGCCGGGACAGGTCACGCCCGCCCGCGGCTGCCGGGCCAGGGCGCCGACGAAACCCGGCAGGGAACCGGGCCGGCCCGCCGGACGCGGCGCCAGCCTTCTACGCAGCCGGCTCCGGAGATCGGGGTCGAGATTCCCGGTCACGGCGTCGAAGCCCGCGACCAGCACGGCGGAGGCCGCGTCCTCGGACAGTCCGGCCGCGGTCAGGAAGGCCGCGTCGAGGTCGCAGAGGCGGGTCGCCGCGAGGGCGACGGCCGTGATGTCCAGGGCGACATCCTCGGGCGGGGCGCCGCCGGTGAGGAGCCCCCACCCCTGCGCGAACAGCCGCTCGGCGATCGATCCGTCACGGCCCGCCGAGCGGACGCGCTTGAGGTCGTTCATCTCGACCAGAAGTTCGCGCAGCGCCTCCGGCGCCGCGGCGCCGGAGGCGGATCCTTGGTTCTCGCTGGGCATCGGCTCTTTCAGACAGCGGTCGGCGGTTCGAGCGGGCTTTCACCGGATACCGCGCGGACCCCTCCGGACCATCACGGTTCGAAGGCGGACGCGCGGATCCCCTCCCCCTTGCGGGGAGGGGCCAGGGGCGGGGGTGGTGCAGGATCGCACGTCCTGGTGCCGTCTGCGCGCGCCCTCCAACTTCTCCCCGCAAGGGGGAGGAGAGTGCGCGGTGACGCATCGGCGCCCGTTCAGTGCACGCCCAGCCAGTCGCGCAGCATCTGCTCCTGCTTGCCGAAGGCGTGCTCCGGCCCGTGGCCGTTCTTGATCATCGGGGCCTTGAAGAAGGTCGAGAGCTGCTCCTGCACGCCGCCGTCGCCGCGCTTGTTGGCGAGGTCGAGCACCCGGGCGATCTCGATGACCAGCGGCGCGGCCAGGATCGAGTCCTTGCAGAGGAAGTTCACCTTGATCTGCATGCGCTGGCCCATGAAGCCGGTGACGTCGATGTTGTCCCAGGCTTCCTTGTCGTCGCCGCGCGGGCGGTAATAGTGGATGTGCACGAGGTGGTCCTCGACCGGGTAGCCGAGGATCGAATCGAGCACCGTGCCCTTGGTGTTGAGCTTCGACTGCAGCGAGTTCGGGTCGTTCAGGGCCAGGCCGTCGCGGTTGCCGAGGATGTTGGTCGAGAACCAGCCATCGACGTGCAGCGCGCGCGCCTTGAAGGCGGGGGCCAGCACGGTCTTCATCATGGTCTGGCCGGTCTTGCCGTCCTTGCCGGCGACCGGGACGTTCAGCTCCTTGGCGAGATCGAGGAGCGCCGGCACGTCGGCGGCGACGCTCGGGGTGAAGTTCGCGTAGGGGATGCCGCTCTTGATCGCCGCATAGGCGTAGAGCATCGCCGGCGAGATCGACTCGTCGCTCGAATCCAGGCCCTTCTCGAAGGCCGCCGTGGAGTTCAGGGTCGGGTCGTTCAGGTCGGGCCAGCGCTCCGTGGAGGCGAGGTTGACCACCACGACATCGTCGAGGTTGCTCTCCTTCTGGAACCGGCGCAGGTCGTTGGCGATGACCGAGACCGCCTCGCGGTGGTCCCGGGCGACGATGCGGTTCTGGCCGTCGATGTTCTTGCAGAACTTCGCGCTGCCCACGGCCGGCCAGGGGGTGATGCCCTTCAGCGCCGTGGCCCCGTCCTCGATGTCGTCCTTCGAGAGCACGCCATGGCCGCTCGCCGCCGACGCGAGGTCGTCGCCGTTCAGGTCCCAGCCGCCGAAGACCAGGTCCTTGTAATCGGCCATGCCCGCCACGGAGAGGCCGGCGAGCGGCAGCCCGTCGAGCCGGTTCGAGCCGGATTTGATCATCTCGATGCCGGCGATGGC
>CAXTCV010000169.1:0-7955 GCA_964242725.1 uncultured Methylobacterium sp. | reverse complement strand
GCGACCTCGCCACGAACGCCGCCCTGGTCCTGGCCAAGGAGGCGCGGACGAACCCCAAGGCGCTGGGGGAGGCCTTGGCCGCGGAGCTGCGGGGGGATCCGCGGGTCGTCGAGGCGAGCGTCGCCGGCCCCGGCTTCATCAACCTGCGCCTCGCGCCGGCGATCTTCCACGCAGTCCTGCACAGCGCCCTCTCGGAGCCGGAGGCGTTCGGCCGGGCGCAGATGCGAGGCGGCGCGATCAACGTCGAGTACGTCTCGGCCAACCCCACCGGACCGATGCATGTCGGCCATGGCCGCGGCGCCGTGTTCGGGGACGCCCTGTGCAATCTCCTGGTGGCCGCCGGCCGGACGGTGACCCGGGAGTATTACATCAACGACGCGGGCGCCCAGGTCGACGTGCTCGCCCGCTCGGCCTTCCAGCGCTACCGCGAGGCGCTGGGCGAGCCCTTCGCCATCGGCGAGGGCCTGTATCCCGGCGACTATCTCAAGCCCGTGGGCGTGAAGCTGGCGGAGGCCCACGGCCGCAGCCTGCTCGATCAGCCCGAGGCCGCGTGGCTGCCGGTGGTGCGCGAGACCGCGCTCGGCATGATGATGGAGATGATCCGGTCCGATCTCGCGGCGATCGGTATCCGGCACGACGTGTTCTTCTCCGAGCGGACGCTCCAGCAGAGCGGCGCCGTGACGGTGCTCCTTCAGGAACTGCGCGAACGCGGGCTCGTCTACGAAGGACGCCTGCCGCCGCCCAAGGGCCAGCTCCCCGACGATTGGGAGGACCGCGAGCAGACGCTGTTCCGCACCAAGGAGTTCGGGGACGACAGCGACCGGCCGCTGCTCAAGTCCGACGGGTCCTACACCTACTTCGCCTCCGACATCGCCTATCACCGGGCCAAGTACCTGGCGGGCGCCACAGAGCTCATCGACGTGCTGGGCGCCGACCACGGCGGCTACGTGAAGCGCATGCAGGCTGCCGTGAAGGCCGTGAGCGACGGCAAGGCGACCCTCGACGTCAAGCTCTGCCAGCTGGTGCGGCTGTTGCGCGCAGGCGAGCCGGTGAAGATGTCGAAGCGGGCCGGGGAGTTCGTGACCCTGCGGGACGTCATCGACGAGGTCGGGCGCGACGCGATCCGCTTCATGATGCTCTACCGCAAGAACGACGCGACCCTGGACTTCGACCTCGCCAAAGTCGTCGAGCAGTCGAAGGACAATCCGGTCTTCTACGTGCAGTACGCCCATGCCCGGGTCCGCTCGGTGCAGCGTCAGGCCCGTGAGGCTTTTCCGGAGGCCGACCTGTCCGGCCCCGCGCTGCTCGCCGAGGCGGATCTCGGCCTGCTCACCGATTCGGGGGAGGGCGAGATGATGCGGCTCATCGCCCAGTACCCGCGGGTGCTCGAATCCGCCGCCGCCGCGCATGAGCCGCACCGGATCGCGTTCCATCTCTATGAGACAGCCTCGGCGCTGCATAGTTTCTGGAACAAGGGCAAAGACTTGCCGCAATTACGGTTTGTTAATGCAACCGATCGAAAGTCGACCTGGGCCCGGCTGGCGCTCGCCGAAGCTCTGCGGAGCACGCTTGCCGCGGGCCTCGCGGTGCTCGGTGTGACCGCGCCGGACGAGATGCGATGACGGACCCGAGACCATCGGGCCTGTGAACGGCGCTGATGTGAGGATGCTGCCATGACGAACGCTTCGCGCGCTCAGGTCGATCTGGACGCCCTCGCGCGCGATCTGCGTCACGATACGACACGCGGATCGCAGGACGGGGCCAAACCCGATCCACTGGCCGAACTCGCCCGGATCGTCGGGCAGGACGACCCGTTCCGCGCCCTGCTGGCGGCCCGCGATCAGATGCGCTCCGTCGCGCCCGCGCCGCCGCAGGCGGGCTGGAACGGCCGGGTCGAGCCGAGCTTCGCCCCCGAGCCGGCCCAGCCGAATCCGGCCGACGCCTTCGACCAATACCTCGCCTCGGTGGAGCGCGACACGCATCACGAGGAGGCCCCGTACGGTGCCGAGGCCGATGCGGCGGAGCACGGCGCCGAGGACGGCTATGCGGAGGACCGCCCGCTCCGGCGCGTGAACCCGCGCCGGCGGCTCGTCTCGGTTGGGGCCGGCATCGCCGTCGTGGCGGTCGCCGTCACGGGGGCGCTGACCTACAAGGGCCTGCACAGTTCGAGCCCCGGGGGCGTGCCGGTCGTCCAGGCCGACGCGACGCCCCTCAAGGTCGCGCCCAAGGTCGCCGACGGGGTCGAGATCCCCGATCAGAACCGGCAGATCTACGATCCGAAGGGCAAGAAGGACGGCCAGATCAAGATCGTCAACCGCGAGGAGCAGCCCCTCGACGTGGCCGAGGCGGCACGCGCCGCCCAGGGCCCCGCACCGGCCGGAACCAGCCAGGGCGGCACCACGCCGGGCAACGGCCCGTTCGAGGCGTTCGGCGAGCCCCGCCGGGTCCGGACCGTCGCGGTGAAGCCCGAGGGGCCGCCCGCGGCCCCGGTCCGCGAGGCGCAGGCCGATGCCGGCCCGAGCCCGATCCCCACCATGGTTCTGCCCAGCGACGAGCCGCCCGCGCCGCCCGCCGCCAAGGCCAGGCCGGTTCGGCAAGCCGCAGCCTCCCTGCCACCAGCGACGCCCGCTTCCGTGGAGGCGCCGCCGGCCCCGACACCGGTCGAGGCGCCTCCGCCGCGGCCCGTGGCCGTCAAGCCCCCGCCGAGGGCCGTTCAGCGGGTCGCGAGCGCGGCCCCGGACACGACCGCCAGCACCACGACCTCAGACGACGTCGGCCTGAGAAGCGGCCCGGTGGGCGGCTTCTCGGTGCAGCTTGGCGTGCGCGGCTCGGCCGCGGAGGCGCGGGCGGCCCTGCATCAGATGCAGGGCAAGTACAGCGAGCTCGCCGGCAAGCCCGAACTCATCCGGCAGGCGGAGGTCAACGGCAAGACCATCTTCCGGGTCCGCGTCGGGCCGCTGGAGAAGGCCGAGGCGTCGAGCCTGTGCAGCACCCTGCAGAGCGCGGGCGGCCAGTGCTTCGTGGCCAAGAACTGAGCCGCTGAATCCGCCTCACGGCCGGTCACCGCGGTGACGGCCCCGGAGCGAGCGACGTCCTGATCGGCGGGAGCCTCGGCCCGCCGGATCGCCCCTGCGCAGCGGTCGATGGCGAGTCCCGGCGGCAACACCGCCCCCCCCACGAACCGGGGGGCCTCCTCGCGCCGCCGATTCATCTTGCCGGCTCCCCGTTCCCGCCCGACTCTGTGCGCAACGATTCGGCCCGCCCGAAACAGTGTCCGCTCCGCGCGCATCCCCGAGTAGTCTCCGAGACGTCCCGATGACCTCCCGTGCCCTGATCCTCGGCTGTGCCGGCAAGTCGCTCTCCGCCGCGGAGGCGGCCTTCTTCCGCGACGTGCGGCCCTGGGGGTTCATCCTGTTCAAGCGGAATATCGGCACGCCCGACGAGGTGCGCGCCCTGACCGCCACCTTGCGCGACTGCCTCGGCTCCGCGACCGCGCCGATCCTGATCGACCAGGAAGGTGGCCGGGTGCAGCGCATGGGACCGCCGCATTGGCCGGCCTATCCGCCGGGCGGGCGCTACGGCCGGCTGAACGGCAGCGCCACCGCGATCGCCCGTCTCGGTGCCCGCCTGATGGCGCACGATCTTGCCGATGTCGGCATCAACGTCGATTGCGCCCCCGTGCTCGACGTTCCGGCCCCCAGCGCCCACGACATCATCGGCGACCGGGCCTATGGCACGAACCCGGCCTCGGTCGCCGAGATCGGCCGGGCGGTCGCGGAAGGCCTGATGGCCGGCGGGGTCCTGCCGGTGATGAAGCACATCCCGGGGCACGGCCGCGCCGCCTGCGACAGCCATCTCGGCCTGCCGGTCGTCGAGGCGAGCCGCGCCGCGCTGGCGGCGCAGGATTTCCGGCCGTTCCGGGCGCTGGCCGACCTGCCGATGGCGATGAGCGCACACGTGGTCTTCACCGCCATCGACCCAGATTGCCCGGCGACGCAATCGGCCACCGTCATCCGGGAGGTGATCCGCGGCGAGATCGGGTTCGACGGCCTGCTGATGACCGACGATCTGTCGATGCAGGCGCTGACCGGAACGTTCCGCGCGCGGGCCGAACGGGCCTTCGCCGCGGGCATCGATCTCGGCCTCCACTGCAACGGCGCGATGGATGAGATGCGCGCAGTCGCCGAGGCGGCCCCGACGCTCGTCGGCCGGGCCGCGGAACGGGCCGGCGCGGCGCTTGCGCGCCTCGACCCCGCCGGCGACGACCTGGACGTGCCGGAGGCCCGGGCGCGGTTCGCGGCGGCCCTGGCGGCGGCCTGAACCGAGATCCTGCACCGCGGCCTCCTACCGCGGCCTTCCACCGCCCCTGGCACCGCCCGTGCTTGTGTTCGGGCGTCGCGATCCCTAGGTTCGCCCCGAAATCCTCAACCGGACGTGGCGTCCCGCTCCCGCTTCCTCGGGGCGCACGCAGGAGGTTGCCATGGGCAGCATGAGTATCTGGCACTGGGTCATCGTCGCGGTCATCGTGATGCTGCTCTTCGGACGCGGCAAGGTCTCCGACCTGATGGGCGACGTCGCCAAGGGCATCAAAGCGTTCAAGAAGGGCATGGCGGAGGACGACGCGCCCCAGGCGACGCAGGCCCCGGTGGTGCCCGGCGAGCCGGTCCGCACCATCCCCCATGCGGCCGAGCCCAGCCCCGGCACGGCCATCCCGGCAAGCCACATCCCGGGCGCCGAACGCAAGCCGGTCTGAGGGCAAGCCCTTCTGAGGGACTGTCAGGGGACGTGCGCTGGTGTAGAGCCTGACGGGGCCCGGGCTTCGGTTCGGTTCCCAGGGCAGCAGGACCGTCGACGACATGCTGGACATGAGCTGGGGCGAGGTGATGCTGATCGGCGGCGTCGCCCTCATCGTCATCGGGCCGAAGGATCTGCCGAAGGCATTGCGCACCGTCGGGCAGATCACTTCGAAGCTGCGCCGCATGGCCGGCGAGTTCCAGATGCAGTTCAACGAGGCGATCCGCGAGGCCGAGCTCGACGATGTCCGCAAGGAAGTCGACGGCATCCGCAACACCGTGCGGAATGCCGGGTCGACCTTCAATCCCGTCCAGACGATCCGTGACGAGTTGAAGGGCGCGGTCGAGGGCCGGGCCAAGGTCGGGCCGGAGAAGCTCGGCCCCGCGTTGCCCGTCGGGGAGACGCGCTCCCTCGCCGATGCGACGGCACAGCTGAAGGCCGAACAGGACGCCGTGCCGCTGGTCGAGCCGTCCTCTGCCGAGCCGCCGCAGGCCGTCGCGCATGTTGAGCCGCCGCAGGCCGTCGCGCATGCCGAGGCGCCGCTCCCGGTGTCCGGCTCGGTGGACGATCCGTTCGGGCCGCCGCCTGAACCGCCCCCTGTGCACCCCACTTCCGTGGATCCGAAGAACGGCGCCGTCGTCCGATGATCACAGACGCGGACGAGGCCGAGATCGAGGCCTCCCGGGCGCCCCTGCTCGAGCATCTGATCGAGCTGCGCGCGCGGCTGATCAAGTCGCTGATCGCCTTCGTGGTGACGTTCTTTGCCTGTTTCTTCTTCTCGCGGGATATCTACAATATCCTGGTCTATCCCTATGTCTCGATCGTCGGCGTGCAGAATGCCGAGCTGATCGCGACGCATTTCCTCGAGCAGGTCTTCACCAACATCAAGCTCAGCGTCTTCGGGGCGGCGTTCCTGGCCTTCCCGGTGATCGCCACGCAGATCTACGCCTTCGTGGCGCCGGGCCTCTACCGCAACGAGCGCAAGGCGTTCCTGCCCTACCTGGTGGCGACGCCGATCTTCTTCGTGCTGGGCGCGCTGGTGGTGTTCTTCCTGGCGATGCCGCTGTTGATCAAGTTCTCGGTTTCGCTGCAGCAGGTCGGTGTCGCCGGCGAACCGACGATCAAGCTGCTGCCCAAGGTCGACGAGTATCTCTCGCTGATCATGACGCTGATCTTCGCCTTCGGCATCGCCTTCCAGCTGCCGGTGATCCTGACCCTGCTCGGCCAGATCGGGATCATCGACGCGGCCTTCCTCCGGGAGAAACGCCGCTACGCGATCGTCCTGGTCTTCGTGGTCGCCGCCGTTCTGACCCCGCCCGACGTGATCTCGCAGCTCTCGCTGGCGATCCCGATGCTGCTGCTCTACGAGGCCTCGGTGTTCTCGGTGTCCCGGGTCGAGAAGCTGCGTGCGGCACGGCGGGCCGCGGAGGGCCTGGATCCGTAGGGCGCGACCGGCTCAGTCGGGTGCGCGCAGGCGGTAGCCGACGCCGGTTTCGGTGAGCAGGTAGCGCGGGCGCTCCGGGTCCGGCTCCAGCTTCTGGCGCAACTGGCGCATGTAGACCCGCAGGTATTGCGGGTCCGAGGTGGCCGGCGCGTGGCGCATGAGCTGGGCGTGCGTCAGCACTTTGCCGGCATGCTGCACCAGAACGCGCAGGAAGTCGTATTCCCGCGGCGACAGCTTCACCTCCCGCTCGCCCACCCGCACGACCCGGCGCACGAGGTCGACCGAGAGGTCGTCCAGGCGGAAGACCGGCCGCTCGCCCTGCATGGCCAGCCGGTGCCTTAGCGCCGTGCGGATGCGGGCGAGCAGCTCGTTCATGCCGAATGGCTTCGTCACATAGTCGTCCGCCCCGAGATCCAGGGCCTCGACCTTGCCGCGCTCGTCGTCGCGGCTCGACAGGACCAGGACGGGCAGGTCCGGCCAGCGCTCGCGGATCTTCGCCAGCAACGCATGGCCGGACATGTCGGGCAGGCCGAGATCGAGGATGGCGAGGTCGATGCCCCCCGCCGCGAGCGCGGCGAGCGCCGCCGCCCCGTCGCCGGCCTCGACGACGCTGTAATCCTGCGTGCCGAGTCCGGTCCGGAGAAGGCGCCGGATCGGCGGCTCGTCGTCGATCACCAGGATGCTGGCCGAGGCAGTCATGCGGCGCTCTCCTCCCAGGCCCGGTCCGGCGGCATCGGCCTCATCCCACCCGCAGCAGTACGTGCCGCTTCTTGCCGAAGGAGAGCTTGATGACGCCGTCGGCGGTCAGATCCCCCTGGCGGAGCATCGCCTTCTCGTCCGTCACAGGCACGTCGTTGACGCGCAGGCCGCCGCCCTTGATCTGGCGCCGGGCCTCGCTGGTGGAGGGGACCAGCTTAGCAATCTCGGGACCGAAGGCGGTCAGCACCCCGAGCCCGGACTCCAGCGTCGCCGCCGGCACGGTGACGCTCGGCAGATCGGCGGCCAGCGTCCCTTCCACGAAGGTCTTGCGCGCGGTCTCGGCGGCGGCGGCGGCGACATCGCGGCCATGCATCAGCGCCGTCGCCTCCGTGGCGAGCACCATTTTGGCGGCGTTGATCTCGGAGCCGGCGAGCGCGGCGAGGCGGGAGACCTCCGCCATCGGCAGCAGCGTGAACAGCTTGAGGAAGCGGGCGACGTCGGCATCCTCGGTGTTCCGCCAGAACTGCCAGTACTCGTAGGGCTTGAGCAGGTCCGGGTTGAGCCAGACGGCGCCGGCGGCCGTCTTGCCCATCTTGGCGCCCGAGGCGGTGGTCAGGAGCGGGCAGGTCAGGGCGTAGAGCTGCGGCGTGCCCATGCGCCGGCCGAGATCGATGCCGTTGACGATGTTGCCCCACTGGTCCGAGCCGCCCATCTGCATGACGCAGCCGTAGCGGCGGTTCAGCTCCACGAAGTCGTAGGATTGCAGGATCATGTAGTTGAATTCCAGGAAGGAGAGTTCCTGGTCGCGCTCCAGGCGCAGGCGGACGCTGTCCATGGACAGCATGCGGTTCACCGAGAAATGGCGGCCGACATCGCGCAGCATCTCGATGTAGTTGAGCTTCGTCAGCCATTCGGCGTTGTCGACCATCACGGCATCACCCGCACCTGCGCCGAAGCGCAGGAACCGGTCGAAGGTCTTGCGGATCTCGGCCTTGTTGGCGTCGATCTGCTCGACGGT
>CAXTCV010000168.1:0-7997 GCA_964242725.1 uncultured Methylobacterium sp. | reverse complement strand
CTCGACCTCACCGGCACCAAGAAGGGCTGCGACCACGGCCAGTGCGGCGCCTGCACGGTCCTGGTGAACGGCATCCGGGTGAATGCCTGCCTGACGCTGGCGGTGATGAAGGACGGTGCCGAGATCACCACGGTCGAGGGTCTGGCGGGCCTCGGCGCGAGGGCGGGCAGCAACGCCCTCCACCCGATCCAGGAGGCGTTCATCGAGCACGACGCCTTCCAGTGCGGCTACTGCACCCCGGGCCAGCTCTGCTCCTCGGTCGGCCTTCTGAACGAGGGCCATGCCCACACCCGGGACGAGATCCGGGAGGCGATGAGCGGCAACATCTGCCGCTGCGGCGCCTACACCAACATCGTCGACGCCATCGAGGACGTCATGCAGGGAGCCGGCGCATGAACCGCTTCGACTATGTCCGCGCCGGCACGGTGGCGGAGGCGGTGCAGGCCTATGGGGCGGGGGCGCGGTTCATCGCCGGCGGCACCAACCTGATCGACCTGATGAAGTACGAGGTCGAGAAGCCCGGCCGGCTGATCGACATCACCCGCCTGCCGCTGGACCGGATCGAGGACCATGCGGGCGGCCTGCGGCTCGGGGCGCTGGCCACCAACGCCAAGGTCGCCTACGACGAGAGGGTCGCCGAGCGCTATCCGCTCCTGCGCAACGCCATCCTGGCGGGCGCCTCCGCGCAGCTGCGCAACGCCGCCTCCACCGGCGGCAACCTGCTCCAGCGGACCCGCTGCTATTATTTCTACGACACGGCCACGCCCTGCAACAAGCGCGAGCCCGGCTCCGGCTGCCCGGCCATCGGCGGCGTGAACCGCATCCACGCGATCTTCGGGGCGAGCGAGAGCTGCATCGCCACCCACCCCTCCGACATGTGCATCGCCCTGGCGGCGCTTGAGGCCACGGTCCGGGTCAGCGGCCCCGGCGGCGAGCGCACGATCCCGTTCGCGGATTTCCACCGCCTGCCGGGGAACACCCCGGAGCAGGACACCAACCTCGCCCCCGGCGAGATCGTCGTCTCGGTCGACCTGCCCGAGAGCCAGTTCCCGCGGCACTACACCTACCTGAAGCTGCGCGACCGGCTGTCCTACGCCTTCGCGCTGGTCTCGGTGGCGGCCGGCGTCGAGCTCGACGGCGCCACCATCAAGACCGCCCGGCTGGCGCTCGGCGGCGTCGCCCACAAGCCCTGGCGCAACCGTGCGGCCGAGGCGCTCCTGGAAGGCAAACCCGCCACCCGCGAGAGCTTCCAGCAGGCGGCCGACCTCATCGTCGCCGAGGCCAAGCCGCAATCGGAGAACGGCTTCAAGATCGATCTCGCCCGGCGGGCCATCGTGCGCGGCCTCGAACAGGCCGCTGCCGGCACGCCCCAGTCGCTCAGCGACAAGCGCATCCAGTAGGCACCCCTCCGATGACCCAGACCTTCAGCTCCACCGGCCGCGACACCTTCGTGGGCAGCCCGCGCAGCCGCATCGACGGACCCGCCAAGGTCACCGGCCTCGCCAAATACGCCGGCGAGTTCGCCGCCCCCGATCTCGCCTACGGCACCGTCGTATCGAGCACCATCACCAAGGGCCGGATCGCGGCGATCGATTCCACCGCGGCCGAGGCGGTGCCGGGCGTCCTCAAGGTGATCACCCACGAGAACCGGCCGCGCACCGCGTGGCGCGACAAGAACTTCCAGGACGCGGTGGCGCCCCCCGGCTCGCCGTTCCGCGCCCTCTACGACGACCTGATCGTCTATAGCGGCCAGCCCGTCGCCCTGGTGGTGGCCGAGGCGTTCGAGACCGCGCGCTACGCGGCCTCGCTGGTTCATGTCCGCTACGAGGCCCAGGACCACGCCACCGACATCGAGGCCCTGCGCGGCAGCGCCTACGATCCGCCGGAGAAGCGCAGCGGCATCAAGCCGCCGCCCGAGCCCTGGGGCGATGCCGACGCCGCCTTCGGCCGCGCGCCGATCCGCGTCCAGGGCGACTACCGGATCGCCAACGAGCACCACAACCCGATGGAGCCCCACGCCTCGACCGTCGTGGTCGAGGCGGACGGGACCTACACGGTCTACGACAAGGTCCAGGGCGTCTCGAACAGCCAGCAGTACCTCGCCGGGGTGTTCGGCCTGAAGCCCGATCAGGTGCGGGTGCTCAATCCCTATCTCGGCGGCGGCTTCGGCTCGGGCCTGCGCCCGCAATACCAGCTGTTCCTGGCGATGCTGGCCGCCCAGGAGCTGAAGCGCTCCGTCCGCGTGACCCTGACCCGCGACCAGATGTGGTCCTTCACCTACCGGCCCGAGGCGCTCCAGACCATCGCCCTGGGGGCCGAGCGCGACGGCACCCTGACGGCGCTCCGGCACGGCGCCGTGCAGGGCACCTCGCACTACGAGGACTACCAGGAGGTCGTGGTGAACTGGTCGGGCGTCCTCTACCGCTGCGACAACGTCGCCCTCACCTACGCCCTGGCCAAGCTCGACACCGCGACCCCCGGCGACATGCGCGCGCCGGGCGCGGTGAGCGGGGTCTTCGCCATCGAGACCGCCATGGACGAGCTCGCCTACGCGACCGGGATGGACCCGATCGCCCTGCGGCTCAAGAACTACGCCGAGTCCGACGCCACCGCCGGGGGCAAGCCCTTCGGCTCGAAGGAGCTGAAGAGCTGCTTCGCGCAGGGCGCCGAGCGCTTCGGCTGGGCCAAGCGCACCCCTGAGCCCCGCTCCATGCGGGACGGGCGGGAGCTGGTCGGCTGGGGCGTGGCCACGGGCGTCTGGGAATCGATGATGATGCAATCGAGCGCCATCGCGACCCTGACCCCCGACGGGCGGCTGACGGTGGGCAACTCCACCGGCGACATCGGCACCGGCACCTACACGATCCTCACCCAGATCGCCGCCGACACCCTCGGCCTGCCCATGGAATCGGTGACCACCAAGCTCGGCGACACCCGCCTGCCCGAGGCGCCGGTCGCGGGCGGCTCCTGGACCGCGGCCTCCTCCGGCACCGCCGTGATGAAGGCCTGCCGCAACGTCGGCGAACAGGTGTTCAAGCGCGCCCGGGCCCTGGAGAACTCGCCCCTGGCCAACGTGGACTTCGACCGCGCCGTGTTCGCGGACGGCCGTATCTCGGTCGCGGGCGATCCGGGCCGCAGCGTCGCCCTGGTGGAGGTCCTGAAGGCGGCCGGACTCGACAAGGTCGAGGCGGTCGAGGCGGCCGGGCCCGACAAGGACTTCAACCAGACCTACGCGGCCTACACCCACTCGGCGGTCTTCGTGGAGGTGAAGGTCGACGAGGAGCTGGGGCAGGTCCGGGTGACCCGCGTCGTCTCGGCGATCGCGGCCGGCAAGGTGCTGAACCCCAAGACCGCGCGCAGCCAGATCCTCGGCGGCGTGGTGATGGGGATCGGCTCGGCCCTGGAGGAGGAGTCGATGCTCGACCACCGCGTCGGCCGGTTCATGAACCACAATCTGGGCGAGTATCACGTGCCGGTGAACGCCGACATCTACGACATCGACGTGATCTTCGTGGACGAGGAGGACAAGGCGAACCCGCTCGGCGTGAAGGGTCTCGGCGAGATCGGCATCGTCGGCACCGCGGCGGCGATCACCAACGCGGTGTTCCACGCCACCGGCAAGCGGGTGCGCGACCTGCCGATCACGATCGACAAGCTGCTGTGAGGAGGGGCGGCCGATGTTTCACGGGAAACATCGGCCGCGTGCGCGCCCCGCGATTCGTTCCGCGAAGGCCGTCGCGGGCACCGTGCGGCGATCGTCCCGCGCGAGATCCCCGTGAGCCACCTTGTGCAATCCTGGCGCTTCTGGGCGCTCGCCGCCGCGGGCTTCGCGGCGCTCACCGCGATCCTTGCCAAGCTCGGGGTCGCGGGCGTCCAGTCCGACGTCGCGACCTTCGTGCGGACCGCGGTGATCCTGGTCTTCGCCGGGGCGATCGTCGTCGGCTCCGGTCAGGCCGGAGGCCTCGCGCAGATCTCCGGCCGCAGCCTCGTCTTCCTGGTCCTGTCGGGGCTCGCCACCGGAGCGTCCTGGCTGTGCTACTTCCGGGCGCTGTCCCTGGGGGATGCCGCCCGGGTCGCGCCGCTCGACAAGCTCAGCGTCGTGCTGGTGGCGATCCTCGGCACCACCCTGCTCGGCGAGACCTTGAGCCTCGCCGCCTGGGCGGGCGTCGCGCTGATCGCGGCGGGCGCCGCCCTCGTCGCCTCCGGCTGGTGAGGCCGCGCACCGATCCGTTAACCCGATCCGTCCATGCTGCCGGTCCCTCGCGAAAGGGGATTGCCATGGATTGGGTCTACCGCGGCTTCGAGACCTCGCTCCTCGGTCTCGCCCTGGGCCTCGGCCTCGCCGCCTGCCTGACGCTCGGCACCGGGCGTCTGCCGGCCGACACGCTCTCCGTCACCCTGCCGATGCTCACGGTGACCGCCCCCGCGCCCTGAAGCGGGGGGCGGCCGGCAGTCAGGCGGCGCTCGAGACGGCGCGGAACATGAAGCTCCGGGCCTCGGCGTCCATCTCGGCCTTGAACGAGTGGCGGCCCTTCAGGGCCTCCGCGGCCTGGGCGGCCGGCCGGGCGTTGACGGCGTCGAGGTGGCGCTTGACGTTGGGCAGATCCGCGAAGGCGCCCTCGCCGAGGATGAACGGCACCATCCGGGCCCAGCCCCAGACCGCCATGTCGACGATCGTGTAGGTCTCGCCGAGCATGTAGGCCCGGTCGGCGAGCCGCCGGTCGAGGATGTCCCAGTGGCGGCGCGCCTCGAACGCGTAGCGCTCGGTGGCGTAGGCGCCGCCGTCCTGGGCGAAGTGGCGGAAATGCACGCACTGGCCGGAGAATGGCCCGATGCCGGTGGCCACGAACATCAGCCAGGACAGCATCTCGCCCCGCACCGGCTCGCCCTCGGGCAGGAACCGGCCGGTCTTGCCCGCGAGGTAGAGCAGGATGGCGTTGGAATCGAACACCGTCACGTCGCCGTCGACGATCGTCGGCACCTTCCCGTTCGGGTTGAGCGCCGTGTAGGCGGGCTCGAACTGCTCGCCCCTGCGCGCATCGACCGGAACCGGCTCGTAGGGCAGGCCCATCTCCTCCAGGCAGAGGGCGACCTTCATCGGGTTGGGGCTGAGATTGTAGTAGAATCGAATCACGGCGCTCTCCCTGAACGACGCCGGCAGAATGTCCGGCGCCGGGTCCCGCACAAGCCGCAGCCGCGCGGGACGGCTATTCCGTCACGATCTTGTAGCTGCGGCCCGGCACCAGCGCGGCGCCCCGCTCCAGGCCGTTGAGGACGAGGAACCGGTCGAGCGCC
The DNA here is from genome assembly GCA_964242725.1 of uncultured Methylobacterium sp. GTDB lineage: Bacteria > Pseudomonadota > Alphaproteobacteria > Rhizobiales > Beijerinckiaceae > Methylobacterium. The sequence goes on along the minus strand of CAXTCV010000168.1, from coordinate 2,702 downwards.
CGGTCCGGCACCGCCATGCGGCGGGCGAGATCCTCGGCGCTGGTCGAGGTCGCCGGCACCACCTGCAGCCGCAGGGGGCGCAGGACGGCCTCGTCGGGCGAGATCGGGCCGAGGGTCTCGATCCAGCGGCGGAAGGCCGGCTCCGGATCGGCGGCGCCCTTGGCGGCCATGATCATCCGGTAGGTCGAGTCGCCGATCCGGATCGCCGCGAGGCGGAAGGTCCAGTCCTTGCCCCGCGAGAGCGCGAAGGCCGCCGGGTGGCCGGACACCTCCCGGGTCTCGAACCCGGCCGGATCGAACGCGTCGTTCCAGCTCGCCTTCAGCACCGCGTCGAGGGGCTGGCCGTCCTTGGCCTCGATCTGGTCGAACAGCAGGCGCCGGCTGCCCTCCGGGGTGGTGCCGAGCACCGCCGAGCGGGTGTTCTCCAGGGCGAAGCCGTCCGGCACCTCGAAGGCGATGCCGAGGCCGGGATGGATGAAGCGGCGGCCCCGCACCGCGCCGTCGCGGGGGTTGTCGCCATAGGGGAGTCCGTCCACGGCGGCGAGATAGGCGGCGCGGTCGTCGGTGCCGATGCCCGGCGCGCCGATGCGGCGGGCCGCCCGGGTGACCTGGGTGACGCGCTCGGCGGTGCCCGGATGGGTCGCCAGCATGTCGGGCTCGTTGGCGCTGCCGGCCGCCTTCAGCCCCGTCGAGCGGTTGAGGGCGGTGAGGAAGCGGCCGGCCGCGAACGGATCGTAGCCGGCCTTGGCCAGGGTGCGCACGCCGGTGGCGTCGGCCTCCAGCTCCTGCTCCCGGGAGAAGCGCGCCAGCGCGAAGCGCGACTGGTTCTGCAGCTGCGCCCCGGTGGCCGGGTCGTTCAGCACGTCCGCCACGACGCGGCTGACCAGGGCCGAGCGCAGCTCCAGCTCGCTCCGGGCCGTGGCGTGGTTGAGGGTCACGTGGGCCATCTCGTGCGCCAGCACGGCCGCCACCTCCGAGGTGTCGCTCGCCAGCGCCACCAGCCCGCGGGTGACGTAGAGCCGGCCGTTCGGCAGGGCGAAGGCGTTGACCACGGGGGAATCGAGGAGCGTCACCGCGTAGGCCTGGTCGGGCCGGTCGCTCGCCTTCACGAGCCGGTCGGTCACCTCGGTGAGCATCCGCGTGACGTTGGGCGCGCGCGCCTCGCCCCCGAAGGAGGCCACCAGCTTGAGGTGGTCGGCATCGGCGACGCGCTCGCGGCCGGTGGTCCGCGGCGCCTCCGCGGGCACCCGGATCACGGCCGGCTGCACGGTCGCGGCGGTCTGGTCGGCCACGCAGGCGCCCAGGGCTGCGCCCAGGACCGCGCACACGGCCAGGGCCCCGGCCCGGGCCGCCGCACCGGGCGGGCAACCTCCCGCCACCCGAAACACCCCCGTGATCCCGCCCATCGCGATCAGCGCCGCAGCCCCCCGTCCGTCTCCGGCCCGGCCTCCGGCCGGTCCGCCTCGCCCAGGACCTCGATGGCGTCGGGACCGGCCTCCAGGGTCGGGCCGCGCCGGACGTCCAGGATGCCGCGCACCCGCACGGGCCGGCCTTCGAGCGAGGCCGCACTCAAACCACGGGCGCGCACCATTCGCCAAGTGCGTTTCGATACCGTGACCGTGAGCCCGTCCGCGCCCCGGGGCGCGAAGTCGAGATAGGTCCGGGCGCCGCGCTCGCCGACATGGCGCAGCCGGCCCTCCACCACCGCGAAGCGCCCGGCGAGCGCCCGCAGCGCCGGGCCGTCGGTCGCGGCCGGGACGGGGGCGCGCCACAGGCCGAGCCCGTTCCTCCGCGCGGCGGCCTCGACCAGGCGCAGGGCCGGGCGGCAGAGCGAATCGGCCTCGTCCGCGTCCGCGAAGGCGAGACCCGCGGCGATCAGGCCGCCCGCGAGGTCCTCGTCGCCCTCCGCGACCTGGATGTCGGCCCGCCTCCGGTCCCAGCGGTCGGGCGCCCCGCGCGGCGCGACCACGAGGGCGGCACCCCGCCGGGCGTCGAGCCAGGCCCGCGCCGCGGCGGCGGCCTCCGGCGCGTCCGGCCACCGCACGGAATCCAGCACGACCCGCGCGCCCGACGCGAGGCGGATCTCGCCCCGGAGCCCGATCCCTTCGAGCGTCTCGGCGCGCCCCGGTTCCGCCAGGCACTCCGACGCCCCGGCCCGCGGTGCCGCCCGGGCCGGAGCCCCCGCCGGGAATGCCGCCACGAGCGCCTCCGCCATGAGCGCCGCCGCCAGCGTTCCCCCGATCCGCCCGGCCGATCCCGCAGGTCCGCGCATCGAACACCCCGGCACATCATGCGCCCTGGACACGCCCTGTCCACCGGGCGTGTTGGCCTGCGGCGGTGAGGATGCTAAGGAGGCCGTGGTTGTCTCCGTAGCTCAGCTGGACAGAGCACAGGTTTCCTAAACAGGCTCAATTGGGCGTCGCGCCGGGAAACCGCGCGGCGGATCCGCTCAAAGTCGGGGAAAGCTTCCGGCGCCGGCGCCTCGTCGTCCGGCACCCTGCCGATCCCGAGCCAAGCCCGCGCGGCGCGTCCGCGTCCCGCGGGAAGGTGTAGAGACTAGACGGGCGGCACCTACCGGCCGGGCGCGAGCCCGGCCCAGGGTGAAGGGATAGTCCAGGCCACGAACGCGGTCCTCGGGGCGCGGCGGCGAAAGCCGAAGTGGTATGAAACCTGGGGTCGCAGGTTCGAGCCCTGCCGGGGAC